>WRAX01000012.1 GCA_009779935.1 Defluviitaleaceae bacterium
GTTCATATTACCCTCCTACTAAATTAGTTATGCTTATATTATAACACATCCCCAACCAACATTTACTATACACTTTGCAAATGGCACAATTTTCTTTTGACAAGCTAAGCTAAAAATGTTAGAACCGGGTTCAAAAAACAAAAAAGGCGAGCAATGCCCGCCTTAATTATTTATGCTATTAGCAAATCCAACTCATCCTCATTCAAACTTTCTTTCTCCATTAGGGCATCGGCAATTTTGCTTAACTTGTCCTTATGGCGTTTTACCAACTCACAAGCCTTGCCATACAGCCTGCCCACCTCTTCGGCGCACACATCTTCCGCCTTTTCCCCGCTGGTTATGGCAAGCCCTAAACGCTGGCTCATACCATACTTCGTTACATAGTCCTTTACAAGGGCGTTTACCCGTTGTATGTCGTTACTTGCGCCTGTGGTAACGTTTTCTGTGCCAAAAACAACCTCCTCCGCCGCACGGCCTGCAAGCAGGGTTATGGCCTGCCTTTCCAGCTCCGCTTTGGTGTAATACAACTTGTCGGGCGGCAGGTTTAGGCAAAACCCCCCAGCCCCTTTGGTTGATGGTATAATCGTAACCTTAGCCACAGAATTTTCAGGGGACAGTAGCTTGGTTGCAAGGGCATGGCCGCCTTCGTGGTAGGCGGTAATGCGCTTGTCCTGCTCCATAATCCCGCTACGGTCGGCTTTTTCACTGCCTGCAATAACGGTGTAAAAGGCTTTGTCCACCTCTGCCTGCCCAATGGTTTCTTTACCTGCCTTTGCAGCATTTATTGCCGCTTCGTTAAGCAAATTTTCCAGCATGGCACCGCTAAAAAACACGGTTTGTTTTGCCAAGCTATGTAGGTTTACATCTTTTTCCATGGGCTTGCCATGGGCATAGGTATTTAGGATATCCTGCCGCCCTGCAAGGTCCGGTAAGGCAATTTCCACTTGCCTGTCAAAACGCCCGGGGCGCAGCAGGGCTTCATCCAGCGTGTCAAGGCGGTTGGTGGCAGCTATCACCACAATCCCCTCCCCGCTCCCAAAACCGGACATTTCTGTTAAAAGGGCATTAAGGGTTTGGTCACGCTCGTCATTACCGCCATTTACGCCTGCTGTACGGGTTTTGCCCACCGCATCAATCTCATCAATAAAAATTACGGCACGGCCGGCTTCCCTGGCCTTCTTAAACAGCTCCCGCACACGGCTTGCCCCCACACCAACATACATCTGCACAAAATCCGAGCCGCTAACAGCATAAAAGGGCACGCCGGCCTCCCCGGCAACAGCCTTGGCCATTAAAGTTTTGCCTGTACCCGGCGGGCCATAAAAAATCATGCCCCTTGGCATCCTTGCCCCATAGCGGGCATATTTATCAGGGTTTTTAATAAAATCCACCACATCGGCTACCATGTCCTTGGCTTCCACATTACCTGCCACGGCGGCAAAGTTTACAGCGGTCTCCCCAGTGTTTACCGCCGAAACATTCATGGCCATTGCACCCCTGCCATTATTTTTACTAATAGCACGAAAAGCGAAAAAAAACACGCCGCCAAAAATTACCAATGGTAAAAAACCTGCAATGCCGGCAAAATTGCTTGCCTCCACCACATCCACACCCGCCATTAGCAACTCCTGGGTTAGCATGGGGTTGCGTGGGTTGCTGGTTTCGTATAAATTTTCTGAATTATGTAGTTGAAAGCTGATAACAGGGGCATCCCCCAACCCCACCTGTGATACCAATCCATCATCCACCCAGCCTGCAAATTGGGCATAAGGCACAAATTGGGCATCACCGCCATTGTTTAGCACAAATGCCCCAATAACAACCGCAACCAGGGCAAGCGCAACAAAAATCCCAACAATCTTCTTTTTGCCAAGTTTTTCCATAATACATTCCCCCTCAATTAACTACTTAAAGATTTTAGCACATCGGCGGGCAGTTTGCATTACAAAAAATATGGCAAATTAAAATACTAACATAGCATCCCCAAAGCTAAAAAATCGGTATTTATGGTCAACAGCCTCTTGGTAGGCAGCTAAGGTAGCTTGTCTGCCCGCAAGGGCAGAAACCAGCATGATTAAAGTAGATTCGGGTAGGTGAAAATTGGTTATCAGCGCATCAATAGCATTAAAGGCATAACCTGGATAGATAAATTTATTGGTATACCCGCTGTCAGGATGCAAAACACCCAACCCGTCCACGCAGGATTCCAAAGTGCGCACAGTGGTTGTGCCAACGGCAACAATGCGCCCGCCACCCTTCCTTGCATTGTTGATAATCTCCGCTTGCTTAGGGTCCAGCACAAAAAATTCCGAATGCATTTCATGGTCTTCAATATTATTGGTTTTAACAGGGCGAAAGGTGCCCAGCCCCACATGCAGGGTAACATGCGCCATTTTAACACCCTTTTGGGCAATTTTCTCCATCAATCCTTCTGTAAAATGCAACCCGGCAGTTGGTGCAGCGGCAGAGCCCGGCTCGGCGGCATAAACGGTTTGGTATCTGTCTTTATCCTCCAATTTGGCAGTAATATAGGGCGGCAGGGGCATTTCCCCCAGTTTGTCCAGCACTTCCTCAAAAGTGCCGTTGTAGTTGTAGGTAAATTTTATAAGGCGGTTACCATCCTCATTAACGGTGGCAATTTCGCCGCTAAGCATGCCATCCGCCCCAAAGGTAAGCTTATGCCCTTCCCTTGCCCATTTGCCGGGTTTTACAATCACTTCCCACAGCCCATCAGCTTTATCTGCCAAAAGCAATATTTCTACGGCCTTTGCAGGGTCATCCGCCCTTGCGCCCACAAGGCGTGCGGGGATAACTTTGGTATTGTTTACCACCAACACATCCTCGGGGCGCAAAATGTCCAAAATATCGGTAAAATTGCCATGCCCCACGCCACCCGTGGTTTTGCAAAGGGTAAGCAAGCGGGAGCCCGCACGGTCTTTAAGCGGATGCTGTGCAATCAACTCTTCCGGCAAATCGTAGTAAAAATCTTGTTTATTCATCTAAGTCTCCTATTATTTCAAGGGCATCCATGCCATCTTTATTATGATAATGGGGCATAGCCCGAAATTCTCTCCCACAAACGGCCGTAGGTATAGCGAACGCACAATCACGACTTTGAAGTGCGTTCGCTATATCGGTTTTATAGCCCATACCAATTCCAATTCGAAACATGGAAAAGGATATTTTGAAAATCGCAAGTTTCAGTGCGTTTTCAAAATGTGCTTTTCCATGATTAAGAATGGAATTGGTACCACATCCCAATTAACAGCAATACCTGTATTTGGCAAGGCAAAAAACACACGGGATGCACCGCCGCCAAAACTACCTTCCATCTGCTCCCCTACCAACAAGCCTATCCTGCAATCTTTGGTAAAAATCTATTAATCGGGGATTGTTCAGCACGGTAAAAGCTTCACCCCTAACCGCTTGGGATGCGTAAATCGGCGCAAAAGCATTAAAACTACTGGCGGCAAGTGCGCCGGCATGGCACTTTTCCAAGTCCGGCACCCCTATCGCATCACAATTTGTATGCCTGTATAATACCAATTCAAAATCTGCATAAAATTATAACCCATATCCGCCATAGCACGTGCACCGTGTTGGGACATGCCAACACCATGCCCCCACCCACGCCCTTCCAAGTGTATGTGGTAGCCACTGCTTATGGAAACATTTTCCTGTGGCATGGGCATGGCAGGTTGGTCGATTATGGACAGGCCATAAGCCGTCATCACCATAGCACCATATGGTTTGCCAAGCTGTGCCAATGTGGATTGGGATATGCCCGTAGCAGAAGCTATGTAAACAGCAGGATTTGCGCTTTGCAGGAAGCCGCCGGCAACAGGTGCGCCCACAATATTAAAATTGCGGCTTCGTAGAGAGCTGCCATCCAAGGGGCCAAAAAAGCTACGGATATTCTCCCTTTCCAGCATGTGGTTGCCGTTTGTGCCGATGATGATAAGTTGCATCACCCGCCCTTGCGGGTTGTGGATTAGCTGAATGGCAACAGCATCACCAATTGATACATTTGCACCTCGCAACAGCCCGCTAAGCTCGCTAAGGGTAATTGTGCGTCGCCATAGCATATCAGTGGCATCGTGCCGCTCGGGCACGCTACGCAGATATGGCAGGGTGGCAAACCAAACATCCTCGCTATTAGCAGTAAAACCACCGGCGCAGGAGGAGTATGCAGCCAAAATCGGTTGCCCGCCATACAACATCACAAGCCCGGTGGTTGCAAGCACGGCTTGGGTGGTTCTCTCATGCTCCCTAAACGTACCTGAATATACTTGAGAAAAAACCGTATCGCATAAATTATAATCATGCCCCGCCCAGCTTGCCATGCGATACAGGGTGAAAGTGCGTGCGGCAACAGCTTGGGATTTTAATGCCTCCATATGCCAGCTTGCGGGCATCTCGGAAGGCACAACGCTAAACAAATATTCATCCATATGTACAATATTTATAGCGGACACAGTGCCGGGATTAAGGGATGCAATTTCTATAACACCACGATACTGGCGCACACCCAAGTTTGTAATCCCGCTAATATCCCTAAATTGCAAGGTTGTTTCGCCGTTTAGCACCTGCAACCCATCTGCATATAGGGAAACCACGCCCCCATAAGCCGCAGGGCGCACGGTAAAGCGTTGCCCGCTGTTAAAATGCCCTAAAACATGAAAAAACCCATCATAAAAAGCCCCCACCTCTAATTGTTGGGAGTAGATGTTAATCTCCTGTCTATTGGCAAAATACTGGCGCAAACCAATACGCAAAAACCCATCAAATTCCTGCGCCATTAAGCTTTGGGCAGGCATTACCAAAAACAAAACAAATGCGGCCAAACCCAACAAGCAGGCTTTTAGAGCTTTAATTTTCATTATCCGCATTCCTTTTTTCCAATTCCAAATCTTCCGTCAACTCCTCGGAAAAGTTTGTAAGGTATTCTTCTAAGGCATCAATTTTTCTGCTAAGGTTGTCAAAATCCGCATTATCAGCCACTTTCAGGTATTTGCTGGCTATCATGCTGTATTCCTGTGCAAAATCCGTTAAAAGCCTACGCTGGTGGTCAGTGGCCAGGGAAATGTCCATAACCTGTTTTGCCACACTTTCCCTAATAACACGGCTTTGCCTTTTGGCATTGTAAATAATATCATCAGCGGCTCTTTGGGCACTTACAATGGCGTTGTTTATTGCCATGTCCTTTTCACGATACATGTCCACCTGCGCTTCTAATGTGGAAATGTATCTGTCAACAGCTTCGGTATCATATCCTTTTTTAACAATCGCAAAACGTCCTGACATATTTTGCCTCCCGATAAATATTGTTTTGGTAAATTATATCATAGCTCCCCCGCCCCCGTCAAGGCGGTTAATTACAATCATCCTCCAAAAATCCAAATTCTTCTGCAATTTCTACACACAGGCCGGGGTCTTCATTGTTTAATACATTCACAAGTCCGTCAACCACATTTTTTCGCACATTATCATCCAAACCATGGGGCAGCTGCAATTCAAGGGCAAGCTTGCCATCTTCCAGCTTAAATTCATGGGCATGGGCAGCAGGGCAATGGTCGTACAGATAGGATTTGGTAATTTTCTTCAAATTATGCAGGTTTTGGTCGCTTACATCCACGGGGTCCAAATGGGCAGTTAGTATTATACCAAGCTGTGCCAGTACCGCATGCTCCACGCAATCGGCAATATCATGGCTTTTTTGCAGGGTTTGGTTCATATCAATTTCGATGTGGATGGTGGCAACATTTTTGCCTGCACCATAGTTATGCACAACCAAATCGTGTATATCAATCACACCTTCCTGTGTCAGCACAATGTCCTTAATCGCACGTACAACCACCTTATCCGCAGGCTTGCCTATGATGGCGGATGCCGCCTCCCACAACGCCTTACCTCCCGACCACAGCAAAATGGCAGATACAATAAGTCCGGCCCAGCCATCAACCTGCCAGCCCCAAGCATGGGCAACAAATATGCTTGCAATAATAAATGCCATCACAATACAATCGTTAATAGAATCGGTTGCAACATTTTTCAAAACAGCAGATTTTAGACGTTTCCCCAATGCCCCGTTAAAGAAAAACATCCACAGCTTCACAAAAAAGCTAAATGCCAACAAGCCCACAGAAAGCCATGAAAAGTTAAGGGGCTCGGGGTTTAGAATGGCAGAAATGGAGCTTCGGGCGAATTCCAACCCCAAAAACAGGATAACCATGGCAATAACCAATGCTGCCACATCCTCCATGCGCCCATGCCCAAAGGGATGCTCCTTGTCCGCAGGCTTTTGGGATACCTTAAAGCCCACCAAGGTGATAACAGATGCGGCCGTGTCTGTCAAATTGTTAAAAGCATCCGCAATAACCGCCACACTGCCCAAAACAAGCCCTGCAGCCAACTTTAAGCCAAACAAAAGTAAGTTTGCAAAGATGCCAATAACGCCGCTGGCAAACCCTGCAAACTCCCTCTTTTTATCCGCTTTTTTCAAAATAAGTTTTATCATGGCTAAATATTAAGGTTCTTTAACTCCCGCAACTCGGCCAGTTCGGCAAGTTCTGCCAAATCTTCCAAGTTTGCCCCTTGTATGGTAACCGACTTAATTTTTGCATAATGGCCGCTATGCCTAAATGCCCTTATATCGTCCACATCTTCACATTCCGACAGGGCAATAATGGCATTTGTGTGGCCCTTAACCGCAGCCAGCCCAATCCGGGAGAAGAAACCAACAAGTCCCCTCGCCTCTTTCAATTCATCCAAATTTTGTAAATGCCCTAAATTAGCAAGGTGCTGTATTTGGTCATGGTTTTCGGGCTTTTCCAATTCATTCAACAATTGCTCCACAGTCATAATTTCGACCTCCTTTTTGTTATGTATATATAATATCACCAAAGGGGCGCAAAATCAATAAACCTGTGGCTTAATTCTGGGTTGCGTTTTAATATAAGTGGTTTTCCTCAATGGCAAAACGTGCCGCCGCCTGCTCGGCCTCTTTTTTGTTGCGCCCGCTGCCCTGCCCCAAAAAACGCCCGCCGTGGGTCAATTCCACGGTAAAAATCTTCTCATGCTCGGGTCCTTCTTCTTTAATAACCCGGTATTCTATGGGCTCTTGGCTATCTCTTTGCAATTGCTCTTGCAAATGCGTTTTACAATCCGCCACCCAACGCAAACCTTTTTGGGAATGTATGTCATCCTCCAAATACGCCAAAATAAACCTTTGCGCCGCTTTGTAGCCGCCATCTAAATAAATGGCACCTATAACCGCCTCAAAAGCATCAGAAAGAACGGAATCTCGCTCCCTTCCTCCATTGGCAACCTCGCCCTTGCCCATCCTCAAAAAACCGCCCAAGCCAATCTTTCTGGCACAAGCGGACAGGGAAGGCTCGCAAACAACCCCCGCCCGTAGGCGTGTCATGTCCCCTTCACTCATACCGGGAAATTCTGCAAAAATATAGCCGCTAACCACTAGCTCCAAAACAGCATCCCCCAAATATTCCAGCCTTTCATTGTGCTGTTTAGGGGATGCCTTGTTTTCGTTTATATAAGAGCTGTGCGTTAAAGCTTCTTCCAAATTTTGTATTTTGTTAAAATTATAGCCAATAATCTTTTGTAATTCCATGCCTATCCCTTCAAGGATTCGATATACTTAACCGCATCACCAACGGTGGCAATTTTTTCGCCATCTTCTTGAGAAAACTCAATATCAAAAGCCTCTTCCAACTCGGAAATAATTTGGAACAAATCTAAAGAATCGGCACCCAAATCATCTGCAAAGCTGGTTTCCATGGCTATATCTGCCTCATCTTTTCCAAGATGCTCCGCTACAATACCTCTAATTTTTTCAAATACCATTTTTTTCATCCCTCTCATCTAATTTTTCAGAAGACATGGCGGCTATTTTTCCAACCACGCCACCTTCTATAAACTTAACGCATTGCCCAATGGAATTTTTCATGGCCTTGGCATTGGAGCTACCATGCGCCTTAACCACCAAGCCATTAAGCCCAATAAACGGCGCACCGCCAACCTCGGTGTAATCATAACGCTTGCGCATGCGCTTAAATGCCCCACGGGACAACAAAGCCCCAAACCTTGATAAAAACTTGGAAATAAGCTCTGTTTTTAAGGTTGCAAACAAGCCCTTGGCATACCCCTCGGTGTACTTCAAAATAATATTGCCTACAAAACCATCGCAAACAGCCACATCCACAGTGCCATAAGGTATATCCCTTGCCTCCACATTGCCTAAAAAGTTAAGCTGGCTGGCTTCTAAAAGCTCATGGGAGGCCTTTGCCACGCTTGTGCCCTTCTCACGCTCTGCACCAACATTTATCAATCCAATGCGGGGGTTTTTAACGTCCAGCACACTTTCCATATAAACCGAGCCCATCTGGGCAAATTGTAGCAAAAACTCGGGCTTGACTTCTACATTCGCACCTGCATCTGTAAGAAATGTATGGCCACCATTACTATTGGGTAAAAGAACGCCCAAAGCAGGCCGCTTAATGCCTTTAATGCGACCTATAATGGTTGTTGCCCCGGTCAAAACCGCCCCTGTGGAGCCGGCGGACACAAAAGCCGCCGCCCGACCCTGTTTCACAAGGTTAAGTCCCACAACAATAGATGAATTTTTCTTGGTTTTAATGGCGGCAGTGGGGCTTTCATCAACATGGATAACTTCATCCGCATCCACCACCTCTAAACGCCCGCTGTCATGGGGTGTTTTGGCAAGGTGGGCATTAATTTCCGCTTGGCGGCCAACTAACAAAATTTTGGTAATTTTACCGCCAAACCTGCCGTCACTAAGGGCACCAACTGCCCCTTCAACAGCCGCCACGGGTCCCATGTCACAACCCATGGCATCAACAGCAATCGTAATATCCATTAGTCTTTCTTAACAACTTCAACTTTTTTGTAGTGGCCACAGGCTTTGCACGCTCTGTGAGGCAATGCAAGCTCGTTGCATGATGGGCATGTAATTAGCGTAGCTGTGGCAATTTTCCAGCTTTGCGCCCGTCTTTTGTTCCGTCTTCCTCTGGATGACTTATTTTTTGGACAAATCATATTAACACCTCCTGTTATTTGAATCTTTCAAACAGTTTTACAAACTCACCTTCTAATTCAGGCTCGCAACCGCATTTTTCCAGATTTTGGTCACGCCCGCAACGGGGGCAAATGCCGCCGCACTGCTCTGCGCAAACAAATTTCATGGGGATATTGTTAAACAAATTCCGCTCCAATGCAGGTAGTATGTGGATTGTGTGGTTTTCATACTCCATGTCCCATCCATCGGATGGCACGGAGCCCTTCTCCGCAAACCCCTCAGAAAATGTAAAGGTTACAGGCGTGGCGCAGGTTTTTAGGCAACGGTTACAATGGGCAAAAAGCACAGTGTCCGCCCTGCCTTCCAACGAAAAGCTTTCGCCCATATTGGTCAAATGCCCTTGGTAGCTAAGGGTTGCATGCTCTTTAAGCCCAAAAACCACAGGCACAGCAATAACAACCTCACCCTCCACGGAAACGCTTTCCCCTTCACTTATCTGCCGCACATCAAACACGTGCAATACCTCCATAAAGCAATTGGAAATTTAACCCTACCACTTTAACACAAATCCGCCCGCTTGTCAACCACTTTTTATAATAAACCGACAAAAGATTAAACAAGCCCAATGGTTTCCCTTGCAATTATCAACTCTTCATTGGTAGGAATCACCAAAACACGTACTTTGGCATCGGGCGTGGATACATCAAGCTCCTTACCTCTTTTGCCATTTTTTTCATCATCAATGGCAACACCAAGGTAACCCAAGTATTCAGAAACATCCTTGCGGGTATCCGCCCCGTTTTCACCCACACCAGCGGTAAAAATAATGGCATCTACCCCATTCATAGCGGCTGTGTATGCGCCAATGTACTTGGCAACACGATAGGCGTACATTTGCAGGGCAAGGGTAGCCCCTTTATGCCCATTGGCTTTGCCATCCTCCAAGTCCCTAAAATCGCTGGAAAGACCGGAAACGCCCGCAACACCCGATTTTTTGTTCATCAAATCTTCCATGGCGGTTGGTGATAACCCTTCTTTTTCCATGATATAAGTAACGGCGGCAGGGTCCATATCTCCTGTACGTGTGCCCATAATCAAGCCTTCCAGTGGGGTTAAGCCCATAGAAGTGTCAACAGACTTGCCGTACTTAATGGCACAAACACTGGCACCATTGCCCAAATGGCAGGAAATTAGCTTTAACTCACCAATCGGTTTGCCAAGTATTGCTGCGGCACGGTCCGACACATATTTGTGGCTGGTACCGTGAAAGCCGTATCTGCGCACCTTGTATTTGTCGTAAAGCTCGTAGGGCAAGCCGTATAAAAAGGAATGCTCCGGCATGGTTTGGTGAAAAGCCGTATCAAACACAGCCACCTGCGGCACACCTAAAAGCTTTTCACAAACTTCGATACCAATTAGATTTGCGGGGTTGTGCAAGGGCGCAAGGGATGCACATTCCTTAATGGCCGCCTTAACTTCATCGGTAATCAAAGCAGCATCGGCAAAATTTTCGCCGCCATGCACCACACGGTGCCCCGCCGCCCCAATTTCCTTGACATCAGCGATAACGCCATGTTCGGCATGGGTAAGCGCATCAATTGCCATTTGCACAGCAACGGTGTGGTTGGGAATTTCCGCCCCAATTTTCACCTTATCCATACCATCCTTTTCGTGGACAAGCTGCGAACCTTCGATGCCAATACGCTCCACAAGCCCTTTTGCCATAGCGGTTTCCGTTGCCATATCCACCAACTGGTATTTAAGCGATGACGAGCCGCAGTTCAAAACCAAAATCTTCATTACAAGCATTCTCCTATACAAATAGTATTTTTTCAAGATCAAGAAGCAGCAAAACGCCATCTTCTTTGCGTCCGATGTTTTTTACAAACTGGTTAGAATAGCTTAGTTTAGCATTCGGCGGTGCCGCAACCATATCAGCAGATAGCTCATAAACACCGATAATACGATCTACAATAAGCCCTAAGATATAATCCTCAAACAACACCACAACGATGCAGGTTTCAGTATCATACGGTATTTCAGGCTTTCTAAAACGGCTACGTACATCAATAACGGGGATGATATCGCCACGCAGGTTAATTATGCCCTTCAAATAATTCTCCGTTTGCGGCACAATGGTTATGGGTACAACACCAATAATTTCCTTGATGCTGCTAACTTCCACCGCATATTGCTCATCATCCACAACAAAGGCCAAATACAGGTTTTTGGTAATATCCGAATCCCGCCGTCCATCTACTGCCAAATCATGCTCCATCACATTGCTCATATTCTTTTCCTCCTTTGTTGTCGCTATCTATCAAAAAATCCGGCAACATCCAATATTAAGCTAATTTCGCCGTTACCAAGCAATGTACAACCCGAGATGCCCCGTATCTTCTTAATAAACTTAGGGATGGACTTAACAACAACTTGTTGCTCACCAATAAGGTCATCCACAAAAAGGCAAATTGCATCATCGCCATTTTCAATAATCATCATAATGCCTTCGGTAACATCTCTCGGCTCGCAATCCAGCCCAAAAAACTCATGCAAGCGCACCACATTGTAATGGTCACCACGCACAGTTATCATCTCATTGCCATTGGGATCCATAAACAAATCTTCCGGTATCGGACGGAAAGAATCCCGTATGCTGACGATTGGCACAGTATATTTTGCACCGGCCACACTAATAATCATACCTTCGATAATAGCCAGTGTAAGCGGTATTTTCATGGTAAACACAGACCCTTCACCCGGTACAGAATCAACCACAACCGAGCCGCCAACAAATTCCAAATTCTTGTTAACCACATCCATGCCCACGCCACGGCCTGAATAGCTCGTAACCACCTCGTTAGTGGAAAAGCCCGGCATGAAAATGAATTGGAAGATTTCCCTGTCGGTATACTCGTTTTCCGCTTTGGTTAAAAGGCCGTTGTTGCGGGCTTTTGCAAGGATTTTATCTCTATTAAGTCCGGCACCATCATCTTCGATGATAATCCAAACCTCGCTACCTGCATTGCGTGCTTCAAGGATAACACGCCCTTTTTCGGGTTTGCCCGCCGCACGGCGTTGCTCGGGGGATTCCAAACCATGGTCAAGAGAATTGCGTACAATGTGCATAATAGGGTCACCAATATGCTCTATAATATTCTTATCCACCTCGGTATTTTCACCGATAATTTCTAACACAGCCTCTTTATTAAGGGCTTTGCACATGTCCCGCACAATACGGTTCATCTTAAAAAATGTGCCGGATAGGGAAACAAGGCGCATTGCCATAACGGCCTCTTGCACGTCTTTAATAATCTTTTTAAGCTGGCGCACTTCTCTGTTAAAATTTTCCAAAGTTAGACCTTGTAAGTCCGGATTTTGTGTCACCATGGTTTCCACAATAACAAGCTCGCCCATCAATTTCAACAACTGGTCAAGGCGGGAAACATTAACGGAAATAACGGCTTGTCCTGTAGAACGCTTGGCAACGCCCCCATCAACTGCGCCATCTCCATTATCGGCGGGCACAACAGGGTTTTGCGATAAATTGGCTGGGGTTGCAGCAGCATCGTTGGTTTGAGCGATTGCGATGGTTTCATTACTCATAGCAACTGGCACCTCCTCGGCAATGGATACAACTTGTGCAGGGCTTTCGGCAGCATATTTGTCAACCATAGAAAGCTCTTTCAAGTAAATGGTTTGCATAAGCTGGTCATAAACCTCATCATAACTTTTTGATGTGACCAAATCTATATAAACGCCATCCTTCTGCACATCTTCCGCTGCATTTTCCCCAAGCAAATCGGCTGGGTGGTGCAGCATAAAGTCTGCATAAGGTTTAAGGCCATTTATTACAGTGTAAGCACGCACATTCTCCATCTGCGCCCCTTCATCAAAGCGCAGAAAAATTTCAAAACTATTAAGACCCTCCATTTGAATAGACTCTTTAACATATTCTTCCAAGAAAATATCCCGCACATAAACAGAGCGGTTAAGAAGGTCAAAAACCTGTCCATACTCGCTATTCGTAGAAAAGGACATGGTAAAGCCATCTCTGCGTATGGATGGGATGGTTTCCTCGTTGGTCAAATCAGCAGGTTCGGTTACAATGCCCACAACATAGGGCTTTAAGTTGTTTACCACGGTAAAAGCACGGATATTCTCCATCTCCGCACCCTCGTCAAAATGCACCTTGGCACGGTATTGGCGGGATGCAAAAGGCCTGTCGCCCGAAGCGGCAGGTACGGGGGCTTTATCAGAAACTGCGCTTGCTGCCACAGGGGCAATTGCACCGGATGATACAGAGTCACCCTCACCTTTCAAGCGGGATAAAAAGCCATTTATATGATCCGCAACAAGCTGCGGGTCACCATCCACGGGCACACCCTGCTCAATTTTCACAAGCTCTTCCTTAATAAAGTCCATACATTCCAAAACATAGTCTGTCAATTCGGAATAGTTGATGTTTGTGGGGTTTTCCTCCCGCAGATAAAAGAAGAGGTCCTCAGCTGCATGGGTTGCCGTGGCAATAGAATCAAACAGCATCATAGCGGCAGAACCTTTGATGGTGTGCATGATACGGAAAACCTCGTTAATTATGTCCATGGAAAAGCCGGATTCACTTTCGATAATGATTTGCTCCAACTGATCTACCAGCTGGTTCATTTCATAGGAAAACATTTCCAGCATCGACTCTCTATCAAAGTCAGCCATATAAAAACCTCCACATCCTATTAGTATTTATGTCAATTTACACTATACAACTTGGTAAACGGCGGGCTGCATGTACTTAAAGCCCAAATTCATATTAGAAATAGATTCGGAGTGACCCAGAAACAAATATCCATCTTTCTCCAAAGCCTTGCCAAGCCTATCGCAAATGGCGGCACGGGTGTCGGCATCAAAATATATCATCACATTTCTGCAAAATATCACCTGAAACTTGCGTTTGAAGGGCATTTTGGTTTCCATTAAGTTAAATTTACGAAAGGTTATCCTTTGTTTGACCTCGTCTTTTACAATCATGTTGGAACCATCGTATTTATTAAAATATTTTTTCAACCAATCCTTAGGCAAGGTGGATAGGCTTTCGTTGGAATAAATACCGTGGCTTGCCTGCGCCAGCACATTTTCAGAAATATCCGTTGCTAAAATTTCCAAATTCCAACCGGGTTTGCCTTCAAAGTAATCCGAAGCCAGCATTTGTAGGGTATACGCCTCTTCTCCCGACGATGAAGCGGCACACCACAGGCGTAAATCTTTTTCATGCCCAAAAGTGCGCTCTATCCATGGGAAAACCCGCTCTCTCAAATAGTCAAAATGCTCCGCTTCCCGCATAAAAAAGGTATGGTTTGTGGTAAGGCGGTTGGTTAGCGCCACCGTTGCTTCACCGGTTTTGTCCGCTTTTATAAAGTCAATCAGCTGGGTGAAGTTTTGGAAGCCCTTTTCCCGCAACAATGGGCGCAAACGAGAAAAAACCAGCGTGCGCTTTTCATCCCCCATAGAGATGCCAAAGTGACGCTTCATATGCTCCCTAATCTCCAAAAATTCGCTATCTTTAAGCTCTATGGCGACCATCTCCTCGGCATACTCGTCATTTGCGCAAACCTATTCCAATATATAATACAACATTTTGCGCATCTTGTCAAGTTTTTTTATAAGCCTTGCATTTTGGATTTTGATAGATTATAATTACTTAAAAAATATTGGAGAGTGAAATGAGTAGGATTTGTGGCATTGTGGCGGAATATAACCCCTTCCACAACGGGCACAAGCACCATATTGCGGCGGCACGGCAGGTTTCGGATGCAGACCATATAATTGCGGTGATGAGCGGAAATTTTGTGCAAAGGGGCGAGCCTGCAATTGTGGATAAATTTACACGCACCCGCATGGCATTACTTGGTGGGGCGGATTTGGTGCTGGAATTGCCCGTGGGCTTTGCAACCGCATCTGCAGAAGGCTTTGCATCAGCGGCTGTGTATATTTTGGGTAAAACGGGTTTGGTAACAGATTTGTGCTTTGGCGCAGAAACCCATGATTTACAGTCCTTACAAGCCATCACACATATTTTGGTAGACGAGCCTGACGATTTCAAAACAACCCTAAGAGCAGGTTTGGCGCAAGGCGACAGCTTCCCCAAGGCTCGTGCGGGTGCCGTAAAACAAATTTTGCCCCATGGTGCAGATATTATAAGCCGCCCCAACAATATTTTAGCCATCGAATATCTAAAAGCTTTGGCAAAGTTTGGTTTTAATATAACGCCCCACCCCGTACCCCGCAAAGGCGCAAACCACCACGACGGTGGGCTGGACGGGCAATTTGCATCCGCCACAGCACTGCGCAGGGAAATTTTGGCAGGCAATTTAGAAGATTTGATAAGTTTTTTGCCCGCTTCTTCATTGGATTTATTAAGGGGGCAGCCATTCAACCAAATAGATAATTTTAGCACAATTTTCCACTACAACTACAACGTAAAAGGTTCCACCTTGGAAAAAGCGGCTGAAAATCACTATCCAATCAGTCAAGTGGTTGCCGCCGCCAAAACCAAAAACATCACCCATACAGCCCTAAAACGTAAGGCACTAAGCATCGTGCTGGACTTAGCGACACTGCTGTCCAAACCCCAATATATTCGCATCTTGGGTTTTCGGCGGGATAAAGCGCATTTAATTGGCCAATTGGAGAAAACCGCCGGCCTGCCGGTAATTACCAACCTAAAAAATGCACCAAAAGACTTGCGGGGACTTGGTCTTGATAAAGAAATTGAAGCCACACGTTTATATTGGCTTGCCTTAAAACCTCAAAACATACACGGTAAAAGTGAATTGTCTGCACCGATGATTATTATTTGAAAAAAATTAAAATTTACTATTCCCATCGGAATTAATTTGGTGTATAATAAAGTTGTACCAAAATATTATTGTTAAGGAGGAAGATTTTTATGGCATTAAAAAACTTTCTAAACGTACGCATTTCTGACCTTGCGGTGATGTATATCAAATTGCACCGCTTTCATTGGTTTGTGGAAGGGCCGCTGTTTTTGCCCCTGCATGAGAAGTATGAAGAATTGTATGACGAGATGACCGCATTATTCGACGAATTTGCAGAGCGTTTGCTGGCAATAGGCGGCGCACCGGCCTCCACTATGAAGGAATACTTAAGCCTAACCCAAATCAGTGAAGATGGTAGCGAAGTTACACCGAAAGCCATTTTTGAAACCCTTATCAAGGATTACACCTTCTTGGCAGAGGAGTTGAAAAAAGGTATCGCCATAGCCCAAGGCGAAGATGACGAAGCCACCGCAGACATGTTTATCGGCACAATTACCACACTGGAAAAGCATGTGTGGATGTTTAAGCAATCCATAAAATAGAGGTTGGAAAATTGGAAAAAATTAGCCCCTTCAAAAAAATATTATTTAATATTTTAGGGATGCTTTGTGTGATAATCGGTGTTGTGAACAGGTTTATACCAGGCTTGCCCACAACACCTTTTCTCATACTTGCATCCATGCTCTTTGCCCGTGTAAACCCTAAAATGCAGGCCTGGCTTTTGCGCAGCAAATTCCTTGGGCCTTATTTGGATAATTATTACAACAAGCGGGGCATGCCAACGGCGTACAAACTGCGCACCTGCGCCTTTATGTGGGCAGGCATGTTATTTTCAATCACCCTAATCCCTTTGTTGTGGGTGCAAATTCTTGTGCCAAGCATCGGCGTAATCGTTACTGTACATATTTTCAAAGCAAAAAAGCGCCCGCCCATCGATGGGCAATATGGCTTAAAATATAATTTATTTTCCATAGCCCTATGCTGGATTTGGCTTGGCATTGGGCTGTTTTTGGCGAGCACACCTTTTGATTATTATTTTTTAATCATTACAGGTGGCATACTTTCACTAACCATACTCGTATATGGTATTAGGGGGCATATTAAAAGTGGATAAAAAAACTTCTGTACGATATATGGCGCATGTGGGACTTTTTGTAGCATTTATTGCTGTTTGCTCCCAAATTAGCGTGCCTTTGGCAGGTGGCGTTCCATTTACACTGCAAACCTTCGCCATTTCCTTAACGGGACTAATTTTAGGCTGGAAAAAAGGGCTTTGCGCTGTTCTGGTTTATATTTTACTGGGGGCAGCAGGTGCACCCGTTTTCGCCCAGTTTCGCGGGGGTTTTGGTGTATTGCTTGGGCCAACCGGCGGATTTATTCTTGCCTTCCCAATTCTTGCGGTTATGTCGGGTTTTGCAGGGCACAAGGATAACTTGTTGCGATGGGTGGTAGTTATTTCCATTGGCGTGGCATTGCTTTTACTTTTTGGAGCGGTCTTTTTCAGTATCCATGGGGGTATTGGTTTGTCGCAATCCCTTGGTGCAACGGTCTCACCTTTCATCATCTCATCCGCAATACAGGTTGGTTTGGTGGTTGCCGCAGGCAAGGTTTTACGCCACGCCATTGTAAAAAGCGGAATTTCCATATAAAAACAACTTGCATTTTGTCATTTTTTGTGGTATAATTGTCAATATTTTTTGGGAGGTGCCTATGAGCCAGTTTCAACAACAACCGCCGCCCTACACGCCACCACAATATCGCCCGCCTACACAACCGGGGGATGGTAAGGCAACCGCCGCCCTTGTTTTGGGCATCGTATGCCTTGCTATATACTTTATCAACTGGCTTGTGCCTTTTTTGGAGGTTATCATTGGCGTGGCAGGCATTATTTTGGCAAGCATGGCACGTAGCGAGGGTAACCGAAGCAGCAAGATGACAGCCGGTCTTGTCTGCTCCATAATCGGCGTGTCTTTGGGTGGTTTTTTCTGGGTAGCTTGCTTTGCTTGCGCTACCGCCCCCATGTGCGCCACCTGTGCCGCCATACCGTTTATGGGCTGGTAAGTTAATACATATAAGGAGTGTGTTATGAGTCAATTTCCTAATTCGCCCAGCGGCTTTCCCACGCCGCCGCCAACTTTTGGTCACGGAACACCGCCCGGGGATGGCAAAGCGACCCTTGCCATGGTTATGGGCATTTTAAGCATCTTTTTCGGACCACTTTTTGGTATACTTGGTTTGGTGTTTGCCGGCCAAGCTAAAAAGGAAGGCAATGCAGGTGGCAAACTAACTGCCGCTTATGTATGTTCTTGCGTTGGCCTTTCTGTTTGGGTGCTGTTCGTTATGCCTTTTATGGCATGCGTAGGTTGCGCCGTCTTTATTGATATTGCCGGTTGGTAATAAATAAATTAAAAAAATATAGGAGGGTTTTTATGAGTCAATTTCCAGAGCAACAAAACCAAACAACACCCCCACCTTTCGGCCACGGGCCGCCGCCGGGGGATCAAAAAGCAACACTTGCCCTTGTTTTCGGCATCCTTGCCATTGCCCTTGGCGGTATTTGGGGCATTGCAGGCTTGATTTTTGCTAAGCAAGCAAAAGAAGAAGGCTATGTGGGCAACAAAGCCCAAATTGGCATGATTTGCTCCATCATCGGCTTGGCCTTGTTGGCTTTGCTATGGTTGCCAATTTTCGCTTGCACTGCCTGTGCAATTTGCGCAACACCTTTCATGTGGTAATTTTAGGAGGATTTTATGAGCCAGTTTCCTGACCAACAACCAACCTTCCCCACCCCCACAAAACAGCCGGGAGATGGGCTTGCAACCGCATCCCTTGTTTTGGGGATTATAGGCTTTTTAATCAGCTTTATCTTGGGCGGAATCCCCTTTGGTATTGCAGGCATTATCTGCGGCATGGTGGCCATGGGTAAGGGTTTTCGTGGTGGTAAGCTTATCGCCGGGCTAATTTTGTCCATTTTGGGTTTACTTTTCTCCATCGGCACCATCATAGCTTGCGTTGCCTGCGTAAACTCACCATTTTGGTTGGACTTTTTGGACGAATTTTGGCGTGAGTGGGATTATATCATGCATGGTATTTAACCCATGTTTCCCAGTTTTGAAATTTTGGGGCGTGAGTTTCATTTATACCATATTTTAGGCATAATCGCCTTGTTTGTTGCCGCCGGTGTAGCTTCTTTGCGTGCCAAAAAGTTTGGTATGGATTTTACCGAGCTACTTATAGGCGTTATTATCTTAGGTGCGGGCTTGCTTGTGGGCGGTGTTTTTGTATACGCCCTTGTGCAAGCCCCTGCCGCTTGGGAAAACCGCCATATGTTTAGTCAGGCTCCGTGGCTGTTTTTGCAGCGGGTTTTTGGCGGTATGGTGTTTTATGGCGGGCTTTTTGGTGTAATGGCGGCAATGCCACTTTATGCCAAATTTATTAAAAAGGACATACCGACCATTTTGCGGGTAATTGTGCCTGTGTTGCCCCTTGCACACGCAATTATGCGTGTTGGTTGTTTTTTTGCGGGCTGTTGCCACGGCATGCCCCACGAAACGCTGGGGGTATACTTCCCCCATTCCGCAGTTGCACCCGGCGATATCCGCTTAATCCCTGTACAATTATACGAAACCGCACTTAACTTGATAATTTTTGTTATTTTGTGGATGTGGAGCAACAAACCACGCCATCACCTGCATTTGGTAGCGTTTTACGGCATCACCTATGCCATAGGTCGCTTTTCCTTGGAATTTTTGCGGGGCGATGCCCATCGCGGGCAAGTGTTTGCCCTGTCCACGTCCCAGTTTATAAGTATTCTGGTGGTGGTTGCCTGTATCATTCTGCTGTTAATCAACAAAATGCGGAGCAAGTCCGCCCATTAAATTATTGAATGCAAGGTTTTTCTGTAGTATCTGACAAGAGATGTGGATATAGTTGTTGTAGCAATCTGTGCTAAATGTTAAAGAGTTAGTCCGCTATATGTAGCGGGCTTTTTTAATTCACCCAACCAAGCCAACTGCAATATATTGATGTAGGGATGTGCTGGTGAGGTGAGCCATGAAGCCGATTGTAGAGTTGCAAGATATATACATGAATTACCATTCAAAAGATGGTGAAGTTTGCGCTGTTGGCGGGGTTAGCCTGCCTGTGTCAGCGGGGGAATTTGTTAGCATCGTGGGCCCGTCCGGCTGCGGCAAATCCACTATTTTGTCACTTATTGCGGGGCTTATTTCTCCCGTAAGCGGTTCGGTGTCAGTTGATGGGCGGGTTGGATATATGTTCCAACGGGACCAACTTTTTCCATGGCGCACCATTCTAAATAACGTGCTTTTTGGCTTGGAAATACAGAAAAACAAAAACGCCGACACCGTAGCATATGCCCACCACATGCTTGAAAAATATGGCTTGGGTGACTTTCGGAACCACCGTCCACGGGAACTTTCCGGGGGCATGCGCCAACGGGCGGCACTTATCCGCACCTTGGCAACCCGCCCCAAAATCCTGCTGTTAGATGAACCCTTTTCTGCGCTTGACTACCAAACCCGCCTTGCCGTAAGCGATGATATAGGTGGAATAATCGCCGCAGAGGGAATTACAACCATTTTAGTAACCCATGATATTTCCGAGGCAATTGCCCTTAGCGACCGTGTTGTGGTGTTAACTAAACGCCCAGCCACTGTGCGCAATATCCATAAAATCCAATTCGATGGGGACTACCAATCCCCCACTGCCCGCCGTAAACTGCCACAATTTCCCGAATATTTCAACAAAATCTGGAAGGAGATGAAGGATGATGGATAAATCCGCTGCACATACTAACTTCCTAAAAAACCTGCGGCGGAGAAGGTGGGCGATATTAACCTGCCAAGCCCTTATTCTTGCGGGTTTTTTTGGAATTTGGGAGTTAGCCGCAAGCTTTGGATGGATAGAAGCCTTTATTTTCAGCTCCCCCAGCCGTATGTACCGCATGTTTATATCCATGATGGAGCGTGGCGAGTTACTTCGCCATGTGTGGGTTACGGCAGGGCAAGTGTTGGCCGGCTTTGTGCTTGGCACATTGCTTGGGGTTGCAATCGCCATTTTGCTTTGGGCAAACGACTTTACAAGGCGTGTGTTAAATCCTTATTTAGTGGTATTTAACGCCTTGCCCAAAACCGCACTTGCCCCTATTATCATTGTGTGGATGGGCAATAATCCTCGTGCCATCATCGCAACAGCCCTGTTAATTTCGGTGGTTGTCACCATACTAAATGTTCTTACGGGCTTTTTGCAGGTAGAAGAGGACAAAACACGCCTTGCAGAAAGTTTTGGGGCAAGCAAGGCTCAAATCCTTGCAAAAGTTGTTTTTCCCGCATCCGTTCCCGATATTATAAACGCCATCAAAATCAACATAGGTTTGTCTTTTGTAGGCGTTATTGTAGGAGAATTTTTGGTTGCACAGGCGGGGCTTGGCTTTCTAATTGTTTATGGTAGCCAAATATTCCGTATGGATATGGTAATGCTGTCCATACTTGTGTTGTGTAGCTTGGCAGCAGTGTTTTACGCCGTCATAACAATTATCGAAAAGCGTTTTGCCGGATGGGCAGAATAGATTGTGATACACAAAACCCCCACTCTTTTGAGTGGGGGTTTTGCCTTATTCACCAACTATTTGCGCTAATGCAGCAACGGGGAATCCGATCTCAAACCGGTCCATGCACACAAATAGTTCGTACATCTTTGATTGGTCGATGCTTCCGTCTTTTCAAAAGGGTTGTAGCAAAACAACTAAAAAGATAAACTGAATGCCGGTGGATAGGTCGGTAGCCGGAAGATTGTCGCATCCTTTTTGCATACAGTGACCACACCTATTCGTAATAACATTATTGATGCAGAAAAAAATCATTTACTTTGCCAACTTGCCCATGGTATAATTTACTTAAATTGCTTGCAAAAACGACGTAATGTTCTATAATAGTTCTAATAACTTTGCACGGAGGGATTTATGGAGCGGGATATTAGGGAAATGGTGTATGGGTTGCGAAAATCCATTGATGACATTGACGGGCAATTAAAAGCCATTGAAAAAAGCGATACTTTCAAAGAGAATACGGAACTGGCGCAGAAAAATGCCAAAATGTCAGCAGATATGGAAAAGCTGGAAGTGGAGCGGTCAAAACTTGCCGCCGACAATGCCGCCCTTAAAAATTCTCTTTATGAGCAGTATTTTAACGAAAAACTAAACACGGTAAACAAATTTCAACGAAATGTTGAAATATTTTTTAATGGAGCAGCCACGGGGGAAATTAACCGCCTAAATGCTTTGGAAGGGCAAATTCGCCAGCGGCTGTACAATTTGCAAGCCCATTCTGCGCAGGTTGGTAGCGAGATTGCACAAGAGGCGGGACACCAGATCAACCTGTTAGGGCAGCAAATTGCACAAAGGATAGAAGAGGCCCGCCATCAAGCTAAGTCATTTTCCGTTTCAGAAGCAGAAAAGGCAGAAATGGAGCGTTTACGCCAAGAAAATATTACCGGCGAGCAAATTTCCCACCTTTCCCGCAAAAATAACTTTGAGCGGTATATTGGGCTAAACATTCTAAATGCCATAGGTGTGGTGCTGTTTATTATTGGCGCAATTGCTGCAAGCCGCTTTGGCTACACATGGGTTTCTTTTGCCCTTGGCAGCATCTTTTTGGTGGGTGGCGAAATTATGAACCGCCGCCGCCCCAATGTATTCTCCCTTGGTATGACAGCGGGCGGCTTGGGCATTTCCTACGTTTCCCTTGCTATTGGACATTTTTTACACGAAACCATACCCATATACCCTGCTTTGGGCATTTGTGTGGCCATTACCGCCCTTGCCTTTTATTTGTCCACACGCTACAAATCCCAAGCCCTGCTTGCTATCACTTTGGTTGGGGGATACCTGCCAATAATGTCTATTTTGCTGGACGGTGGCAGCACGGAGCAAGCCCTGCTGTTTGGTATGATGGGTTATTTTGCACTATTTAACCTATTGTCACTAACCCTTGCTTTCCGCAACAAGTGGACGGTCGCAACTTTTATCGGCCTTTTCCTTAACATAGCAGGCGTGGCACTTTTGTCCTTTGAAACTTGGAGTTACCACCCATACCACCAACAGGCCTTGGAGTTGGTTTTTGTCGGATTTTCCATGGCGGTGTATACAGCAATACCAATTATTGGCACATATGTAACCAAAGCAAAATTTGGCCAAAGTGATATTGCCTTGGTTGGCATAAACACCTTTGCGGGCGGCATTATCTTGCTTGCAAACCTTCATTTTTCCAGCTGGAACAACTTTATGGGGCTTGCTGCCGCAATTTGCACTGTCATATATCTTGGCTTAACCTATATCGTTGGGCGTAAATTTGAGAATGCAAAAGCCATGACAACCGTTTTGTACGTGGCGGCCATCGCCCTTGCTTTTGCTTTTGTACCTCTTCAATTTAGCTTGGAATGGCTAACGGTGGGCTGGGCAGCTCTGGCGATGATTTTAGCGGTTTTCGGCATTTTGAAAAACCACAACAATTCTATAATTTCGGCCGCCACCATTGGAGGTTTTGCCATTACCTGTCTTTTAATCTTAAACATTGCACATAATATTATATTGGAAGGCAATTGGGATTATATAGTGTTGCAAGCAGGCTCCGTTGCCGCTGGCGGGCTGGTTGTTTTGGTCTTACTTGCCATCAAAAATCAACTGTACAATGCAGCACAAAAGTCATTCAAGTATATCGTTATGATTGGTTTGTGGCTTTTTGGCATTCTTATGCTTATGCGATTAGAGCATGCCCTATGGCCACAATTTGTTGGCAATCCAATAAATCTCGCATATTTAATGGTTGCATTGGGGGCGGTTGGCACAATGGTTTACGGCAAAATTTTGCCACGCTTGCCGGGCATGGCGTGCAAAGTTACAGAAATAATGGGAACGGTTTTTGTACTTATGGGCCTTTTCGGCATTTTTGCGCTTAACATTTTCATAAGCCCAACAACAACCGCCATGGATGCCCAGCCAACAAATATCCTTTTCACAGCAACTGCAATTTTGGTTGTGGTGGAGGTGGTAGGCATTTTTGCCGTATATGACATAACCCGCCGTGCCGTTCTTAAAAAAATCATCGGCATCCAGTATCTACCCTTAATCGTTTCCACATATATCGTCCTCGTCTTCACATTCACCCTTACCCTTGATTATGGGCTGGACTTTGCAAGCTTCTGGATTAGCTTGGTGTACATTGCCACCGCCCTGCTTTGGACAATCCTAGGCTTTGTGCGCAGATATGCCCTTTTGCGCCGTGCAGGACTCGCCCTTTCCCTGTTCTCCGTTGTAAAACTGTTTTTATTTGACCTTGCACTACTAACCCAAGAATTTCGCATACTGTCATATTTTATCATGGGTGCGGTGCTGGTCATCATCTCTTTTGTATATCAATATTTTAGCAAGCGTCTGGACTTAGCAATAAAGATTGAGCAGAAAGAAAAAAGCGAAGAATAAAGCAAAATCAAGCCGGTTGCGTAAGGTAGCATGCACACGCAACCGGCTTGATTTTGAGTAGGGCGTACATTACAATGGCAAATCCTTTCTTTTGAATACAATGATGCCAATAAGATACAAAGCTACGCCAATTACCAACATTGCCATAAACTGCGGGATAAAACCGTAACCGCCCGCCACATTTGCTGGGTTATACAGTGTGTTGAGGGTAAAGAACCTAAAATTGGCGAAATCAGGGCTGATATTTGCCATCATGTTTAGGATGAAGAAACCAATTGGTATGCCTGCACCAAATGCCAAAGAGTTACGGGTTAAGTTGAAGATGCACGAGAACATGAAGGAAACCCCGCCTACGGCAAACATCAGTAGAAAAATACCAATGTTAAGATTTACGAAATTGCCCAAGTTGAAGTAAATACCTTGGTCAAATTCAAATTCTGCTTCGGCCAGTTGCACATTTATGAAGGCCAAAAGGGTTGCTTCGTCTATGCCGGATGCTTCTGATGCTACTGCCAATGCGCTTTGGTCATTTGCAAGAATGTGCAGATTAGCCATCAACTCTAACGATTCCATGCCAAGATATTCGGCGGCGGCATGATTGGCCGCCATTAGCGCATCCATATCTATGTCCTGCATATAGTGGTCTAATTCATTCATCAAAATCAGCAGCATGGTTGGGCTTTCGATGGACTGCCCATAAAGGTCATCCACTATATGCTCCATATGGGATTCTACAACTCCAATATCCACACCCAAAAGCATTGAGAATAACTGCGCCACTTCCCTATTGCCATCCGCCATTGCGGGGTTTTCCATAAATTCATATGGGGTAACACCCATTATTTCTGCTGTGCCGTCAATAGCTTGGTTTATGAGTAATAACTCCACATACATGGTATAAACTTCTTGGCTGACACCCCGAGCATCCGCACCTGCGACAATGGCTTTCGGGCTGTTTAGGATAAGTGGGAGATTATTTTCCACATCTTGATTGCTAACGCCCAATACTTGGGCCGCTGCCACAACATCCGGCGTGTATGCCTGCCCCCAAAGAGCATTATGGGAAATTTGTGATGTGGCAAGCCCTGCAACAGTAACCACCGCAAACATTGCGGCCAAAGCAGCAAATAAGTATGCAGCTTGGGTAAAGACCAATTTAATACGGGTTATGGGAGCTGAAAGGGTATAGGCCATAGAACCTCGGTCAATTTGGGAGGCAATTAGCGAATTTGCTGTTATAATCACATAAACTAAGGGCATTAAAAGGCCGAGCATGGCATAATATCCACTTGCCATAAGCTCCGGGATGGTTAGCATGCCAAAGCGACTTGTTCCCGTACCAAAGGGCCCGCCGCCCATGCCTTGGGGCGGTCCGTCTGCTCCAAATGTCATCATGGCAAGTCGCATGGCGTGGGGGTCAAAGGTGCGTATAATCATCACAGCTATAACCGAGGTTACTGCAGTAAGAATAACCCATAACTTCCAATTTTGCGAAAGGGTTTGTTTGAAAACGGCTTTGCTTAACATATCTCGCCCTCTTTTCTGTAAAATTTCATAAAATAATCTTCCAACGTAAACTTTATCTCCGAAAAGAAATTAACTTTGTGGTTGGCCAACTCTGCTAAAAATCTATTTGCATCTTTATCGTTAAAAATAACATGTACTTGGTTTGCTTCTTTTTTTATAAGGCTTATTTCAAAGCCTTTTTGGCTAAACGCTTCAAGTTCTTCTAAACTTACAAATTCCACTTTCCATTCCTTGCGGGCATTGTGCCTTAGTTCGTCTGCGGCAAAGGCACTTACCAACTTGCCCTCTTTGATTATGGCTATCCTATCGCAAGTGGCATCCACTTCCGAAAAGATATGGGATGACAGCAAGATGGTTTTACCCCGCTTTTTTTCTTCCTTTACGAACTGTATAAATTTGTCCTGCATCAAGGGGTCAAGGCCGCCGGTTGGCTCATCCAATAGCAGTACATCCGGGTCATGCAGAAAGGCCGTTACAATGGCTAACTTGCGCTTTGTTCCTAAGGACATGCGTTTTAGCCTTATGGAAGTGTCAAGGGAAAACCACTCTGTAAGCTTATTTGCATAACTTAAATCCTTAATCTTGCGAAAACCTGCCATTTGTTTGATAAAACCAGCACCTGTAAGATGGTCTGGTAGGGATATTTCCCCAGGCAGGTAGCCAACATGGTCTTTAATCCGGTGGTGTTGGCTCCAGCAATCTTTGGATAATATGCTGGTTTTACCTGCCTGTGGTTGGCTAAAACCCATTAGATGGCGTATGGTTGTGGTTTTGCCCGCCCCATTGGGGCCAAGAAAGCCGAATACCTCACCCTTTTCCACCGCAAAGGATACATCGAACACACCACGCCCACGTCCAAAATCTTTTGTTAGGTTTTTTACTTGAATAATCGACATTTTAAGCCCCCCCTTAGTTTCCATGTTGATTAGTGATTGCTTGGCGGTCTACACGCTTTATCATATAAACCAGCCATCCGATTAGTCCGGTTAGCAGGGTAAGTGCAGGCCACAAGGCTTTATGGCCATTATTCTTTTTACTGTCAACATACACCCACAAAGCAAGCAGGGCGTTAAAGCCAACCAAGAACAAATATCCGAAAAACCTGAATGTTCCCTGTATGTCCGTAAACATCCGCCCTCTTAGCCTATCAAATGTTAGCCGCTCCCATAATGCCGTCATGCCCTCCGCATTGCCGCTGGCCACCATTACTATGGCAAAGATGACGCCAAATGCCGCCAGTGCAGCAAAGAACAGGATGAACGCCTTTTTGAAATTCATGCCCTCCACTTTTTCAATTACCTTTTTCATAATTTGTTTCTCCTCTCGGTTTTTGTATTTTTGAGGGTGCTTCCCTCTGACTTAAATACATTGTAACAGGCAAGTGTAAACTAAAAACCATTAAAAGGTTACAAAAATATAAACAAAGGTAAAATGGTGGTAAACTAAAAACCGCCCCTGCTATAAGCAAAAGCGGTAACCTGCACCCCAAACCGTTTGTATATGGGCGGGATTTTGCGGGTCTTTTTCAATTTTTTCCCGCAGGCGGCTTATGTGTACGGCAACCGTTTTTAAGTCGCCGAAGCTATCCATGCCCCAAATACGCTCGTATAAATGTTCTTTGCTAAAAACCATGTCGGGATTGGAAGCCATAAATACAAGCAATTCATATTCCTTGTTTTTAAGTTCAATTTCTGTGCCATGGGCATAAACCCTGTGGGTTGCAAGGTTAATTAAGATCGCGCCAACCTTTACCTCATTGGTTCGCTTATCCGAGCCGCCCTCGCCCTGCCTGCTCCTCAATCTTTCATATTGGGCAAGGTTTGCCTTTACTCTAGCCACAAGCTCCGTCGGCGAAAAGGGCTTTGCCATATAATCATCCGCACCCAAGCCCAAGCCCCGTATCTTATCGGCTTCGTCCCCCTTAGCTGTTACCATAATAATAGGAATGTCCACATCACCACGGATGCCCCTGCAAATGTCAATACCATTCATGCCCGGCAGCATTAAATCCAATAATATTAAATCAAATTTTTCGGCTTTGGCTATTTTATAACCCTCCAACCCGTCCGTTGCGATTGTTATGTCAAAGCCCTCAATCTCCAAAAAATCCCGCTGTATTTCAGCGATTGATATGTCATCCTCAATTATCAAAATCTTTTTCACGGCATCATGCCCCCCTCGTATAATGGCAAGGTGATTATAACTGCAAGGCCACCCTCGTCCACATTCTCAGCTCTGATTGTACCGCCCAACTGCTCAATAATTTTTGCAGATATGGCAAGCCCCAACCCGCTGCCCCCGGCAGGATTATTCCGTGAAGCATCACCCCGCACAAATATATCAAACATTTTGGTAAGCAAATCATCAGGAACGCCCACACCATTATCTTTAATACTAATAACCACCTTGCCACTGTGGTTTTGGCAAGTTATTTCTGCTTGGACGCTGCCACCCCTGCCGCTATACTTCACACTATTGCCCAAAATATTTTGCAGCACATTTCTAAATTGCACCACATCGATTTGGGCAAAATCCCCTTGGGTATTCTTGCTAAACACGACCCGAAGCCCAATTTCCCTATATTCATCCTCAAACCCGGCTACCATCTTCCCAAGTTCGTCCCCGATGTCCACCACTTCCAAATTAAGGGGAAATTCACCAATATCAATTTTTGAAAATATAAATAGTTGATTTATGATATATTCTATATCCTCGGTTTTGTTTTGAATGGTAGCAAGATACTTTTCCTGTTTTTCGGGGGTGGCAGCTATGCCTTTGCGCAACCCCTCTATATACGCCTTGACGGAGGTAAGGGGCGTTCGCAAGTCGTGGGATATGCCGGCTATTAGCTCCTTGCGGTTTTTTTCATCCATCTGCCGCTGCTGCACCATTTCATGCAGGCGAGCCGCCATTTCATTAAAGTCAGCACAAACTGCATCAAACTCGTCACCCTTGTTATAATCAATACGGTGGGTAAGGTTGCCATTACTTATTTCGTGCACCCCATTTGCCAATGTGTTTATGGGGTTCATAATACGGCGGCTGATGTATTTGGCAATTAGGATATTGGCCAAAACAATAACGACAATTAGGTAAACCACTGTAACCGGCAAAAAGGTTCTTGATGGGTTGTGAAAATCATATATGCCCTGCCTGTAATGGTCTGCAATAATAATTATATAGTCCCCCAAATCCGAACGGAACATTGAAATGTTACTTGTTATATAAGCAAAATCCCCTCTCAAAAGGGCTTCATCAGCCTGGGATGCGCCAACCACGGGTATATGGGGCATATCTGTAAAACGCTCGCCAAATATACCGCCTCGTGTTTGGGCATCATTATCAATAATAACCAAGCGCACCCCCAAATAAGTGAATCCGGTTATAATCACAGGAAAAATAATCATTAAAATATTTGTTATTAACAAACGTCGCCTTATTGTCAATTTAATCACCTTTGAATTTATTTTTCGTATTATATTGCATAAAAGTAAAATAGGGGTAAACCGGAGTTTAATAGAATGTTAAATTTTCGATGCCACTGCATTTTACAGTGTTTTACATAATACATCATAACATTGTGCGGCAAAATTTTCAAGAGCAAGTGAAAAAGGTAAGGGCGAGATATCTATATCCCACCCTTACTTTTTTTCAAAATTTCATTGTGCCCCGCTCTTATACATAAGGTATAGTGCTTTGTTGGCTGCTAAGTTAATTTCATCTTCATTAACTTTGGTCGGATCAAAGGGCATATCTTTATAGCCTTGGAATTTTGTGACCCACACTCCCCGCCCCTCGGTATATCCACCTATTTTCGCACCATAATCCCTGCATGTGTCAGCGGGGATTGTGCCCGTTATGCGTATAAAGTCATCATCGGCATCGGGAAGGGTTGTTGTTTGCTCGATTGCAGCGTGCATACGTTGCAGGTCTCCAAGGGCTTTTGATGTGGACTGTGCCGGGGCACGTAACTCGAAATGCAAGTATGGCTCTAACAGCATCATGCTTGCTGCAGCAAAAGCCTCCATCAGCAAAAGGGGGATTAGATTGCGGAAATCTGAAGGTGTGGACATTACGCTGTCATAATCAGCATAATCAAACGCTATCTTCACATCTGTAATTTCCCATCCATATACGCCCTTTTTGCAAGTTTCCATAACAGCCTCTTCCACAGCATTTTGAAAGGTTTTAGCAAGGTCGCCCAAGGAAATTTCTGATGTGTATTGCAAACCGCTTCCACGGGCAAGGGGCTCGATCCGCAGACCCGCCCCGGCGGCAAATGGGGTGCCGCTTCTGTAAATAAGGGCTTTTGATGAAGCCGAGACCGTTGGCGTCTCCATGTAAATGGTTGAAGCTTTGGAAAAAGCGGTGCAAATGCCATAACGCTCCATTAAAAGCTCTTTTAGGATTTCTTGTTGAACCTCGCCAAACATTCTAACAGCCAACTTTTTGCCAATGGATAAATCCAACATAGGGTCTTCGTCTGCAAGTACTACCAATGCCTCATATAGCGCACGGGCTTGTTCGGGCAGGGTCGGCGACACTTCTACGCTTAGGGTGGGGCGTGCCAATTGCATATTTCGCATTGCTCCCCAGGCATCGCCCAATATATCCCCAATCTTCATATCCTTAATATACAAAATCCCTATGTCGCCCGCTTCGATAGTGCTACGATTGACAATTTTGCCGTTTTCCAATCCCGCAATGCGGGTTAACTTTTCTTCCTTGCCCTTGCTGCCATATTTAACTATTTGCCGCAAATGTAAACTGCCTTGAAAAAGACGGATATAAACCAACCGTTCTTTGTAAATATTTTGCACTTTAAACACTACACCTGATAGCGGGGCATCGTTATTATTTGGCGAACAAGGCAAATAAAAGGGCAACTGGTCAAGAAGCCACTGCACACCAATACCATGCAGGGCACTGCCAAAGAAAACAGGGTAAAGTTGCCCTTGTTTTGTGTGGCGGGTTAAGCTGTTATAAAACCGTGGCCCTGTGATTTCCTCGCCATTTACAAAGCAAGCCATTAAGTCATCATCCAGCATATATAGGGCATCGCCGCTTTGCTCCATCATCTCATCATCAGAAAACGGGGTTATTTCGTTATTAGCCCCAACCTTTTGGGTGCGCACAAGCCGCCCGCCCATGTATGCGCAAGCCTCGTCGGCCACTTTATCTGCACCGGCACCCATTCTATCAATTTTATTGATAAAAATCACCGCAGGCATCCTTTGCGCCATAATGGCATCCATCAAAATGCGGGTTTGTGACTGCAACCCTTCCTTAGCGGAAATAACCAGCACAACCCCGTCAAGCACCTGCAAGCTGCGCTCCACCTCCGCCACAAAATCCACATGGCCGGGGGTGTCAATAATATTAAACTTAATATCATCCTTAAAAAATGAGGTGGCGGCAGCTTTTACGCTTATGCCACGCCTTCGCTCCACGTCCATGGAGTCCGTCTGGGTGTCGCCTTTGTCCACCCGCCCTACTTTATTAATGGCCCCGCCCAAATACAATATATTCTCCGTTAGAGTAGTTTTGCCCGCATCCACATGGGCTATTATTCCTATATTCAGTTTTTTCAAGCACATCATCCCTTTTTATTAAGATTATCTGATTTGATGTGTTTTTCGCCATATGATAAAACCTCCTTAAAATTGAACACAAAAAAGACACGACCTTTTTGACGTGTCCAGTGTATCCGAAAAAAATCGAAAAACTATTAACGAAAGGCAGTTGCTTGTGCAATCTTCAATTTTAGTTAAAAATCACCGCATATAACATTAAAAACAACTCCTTTCGAAACCAAACTTCACATATAGTATATCACATATTTTTTTGGTTGTCAAGAGCCATTTTCAGGTTGGTTTTTACGTATGTAATATTGCTATAACACCCTTTCTCCTCACTCCCAAAGACATACAGGCCAAAAATATGCTAACATCACCGCCGCCATATTTCTATGCAACAATATAAAACGTTGAAAATATAACAAAGCCATGATATACTAAATTAAAAACTAAGGAGAGTCTCATATGCGTCTTCCTCCAAATTTCTTCAAACAACCCGCTGTTAATCTTGCGCCGCTTTTACTTGGCAAAATGCTTTGCCGCAAAATAGGTATGGAAGTTGTCCGCTTTGCCATAACGGAAACAGAGGCCTATGCAGGCGAAAGCGATACCGCCTGCCATGCCCACAAAGGCAAAACCCCCCGCACCACTGTTATGTATGGGGAAAGCGGCATCGCTTATGTTTATTTGTGTTATGGCATCCATCACCTACTAAATGTGGTGGCGGCAGATGTTGGGGAGCCCGAAGCCGTGTTGATTCGTGGGATAGGGGGCATATCCGGTCCCGGGCGGCTTACCAAGGCCTTGCAAATTGATATGAAGTTTAATAAGACAAACTTAATAACATCGGATGAGCTTTGGTTGGAGGATGGCATACAGCTTCCATATATAACCACACCACGAATAGGAATTGGTTATGCAAGTGAAGAGGATAAAGCGCAGTTATGGCGTTTTGTTGCCGTTTAGGCTGTTGCGTGCCATGCGGTTTTGTATATACAGACTTCTATCCTGTTGCAGCTCTGCATAAAAGACATGCTTAACATCTTTTACCCCTTGTTTTTTTAATTCGGCATTTAGCTGCTCATGGCTATATCCAAGCTCTACCAAATTCTTTTCCACAATTTTTCCATCTGTAATGATTTCGGATGGCATCCCGGTGGATTGGGGCGGGATTTGCATATCCTCCTTGGTAACGGGATTTTTGTTTGTTTTTTTCATTACTGTTAACGCACCGTTTGGCTCTAAAATTGCATATTCCACATCCATTACAGAAAATACTTGGTTTAGCCTAAGCTGCATGGACAAATCGTCCAAGTTTAACCTTTGCTTTCTTAACACCTCCTCCAAAATAAGCCCTTGCTTGATTACTATTGTGGGCTGACCATCCATCAAAACCCTGGCAGCAGGGCTTTTTAGGCTTATCCATTCTATAATAAGAACTAAAAGACTCCATAAAATTAAAGCCATCACACCATCCACAATGCGTATTTCCTTTTGCATCACCATTTCACTTGCCATGCTGCCTAAGGCAATTCCTGTTATATAGGTAAATACCGTAAGCTGACTAAGTTGTTTTTTGCCCAGTAAACGGGTAAGGGCTAAAAGTATTACAAAACCCAGCAATGTGCGTATTGCTGTATCCAGCATAATATCTCTCCTTTTCCAATTATTGTGCGGAATGTGTCGTGTTTTATACTAATGCAACTTGGACAATCTAAATCCGAGGTGATTTGCGAAATGGCGACAAACGGTTGGAATCTTCAAAATACCTATTTGGGGCTACCCGAGATTTTTTATTGTAACCAAAAACCCTCCTTGGCTCCTGCCCCTAAGATGGTTATTTTTAATCAAATCCTGGCAGGAGAATTGGGACTGGATGGTGGGTTTTTAGAATCCTCTCCGGAAATATTTGCAGGAAATGTTTTGCCGGTTGGGGCTTGTCCCATATCACAAGCATATGCCGGATATCAATTTGGCCACTTTGCCATGCTGGGGGATGGGCGAGCCGTTTTATTGGGAGAGCAAATAACGCCAAAAGGGCAGCGATTTGATATACAACTAAAGGGGTCAGGCTCCACGCCCTATTCCCGCAGGGGCGATGGGTTGGCAAGCCTTTTGCCCATGCTTAGGGAATATATTATCAGCGAGGCCATGTATGCTTTGGGCATTCCCACCACCCGCTCGTTGGCGGTGGTGCTTACCGGCGGAAAAGTTGTTAGGGAAACGGTGTTGCCGGGAGCGGTATTAACCCGGGTGGCGACCAGCCATATTCGAATCGGCACTTTCAACTTTGCGGCGGCCTATGGAAGCAAGGAGGATTTGGCGGCCTTAGCAAACTATACCATATGGAGGCATTTTCCGTGGCTGGAGGATGCCAAGGACAAGTATCTGCTATTTTTTCGGGAGGTTGTTAAGCTTAAAGCGGAGTTAATAGCCAAATGGCAACTGATAGGATTTGTCCACGGCGTAATGAACACGGACAATGGAGCCATTTCCGGCGAAACCATAGATTATGGTCCTTGTGCATTTATGGATGTTTATGACCAAAATACTGTGTTTAGCTCCATAGACACAGGCGGGCGATATGCTTACAAAAATCAACCGTCAATAGGGGCTTGGAATTTAGCAAGGTTAGCAGAATCACTTTGCCCTTTGTTTCACCATAATCAGGAAGAATCGATAATCATGGCGCAGAAGGAGATTGAGGGTTATTGGGGCGTTTATAAGAAAAATTGGATGCAGGGGATGCGGGCTAAGCTTGGGCTAATAAATCAAGAAGAGAGTGACGAATCTTTAATTTTGGAACTGTTAGATTTGATGAAGTCACACAAACTGGATTATACCAATACATTTCGTGTGCTATCGTTCGTAAATTCGGATAAGCCATCACTTCCAGGGGGTGGCTGCTGGTTGGAACGCTGGATTGCAAGGTTGGGCAAGCAACCCATAAACGTAAATAAGGCATGCGAAATTATGCAAGCTAACAATCCTGCCGTTATTCCCAGAAATTATTGGGTTGAGGAGGCTCTGTATGCGGCAAGCGAAGGAGATGTGACAGTTATGGAAGACTTACTAAGGGCTTTAAGTAACCCCTTTAAGGATTCGGAGAAGTATGCTTATGTGCCGGAGGGATGCGGTTGTGGTTACAGAACGTTTTGCGGTACGTAAGCCACCCCAAAGTCTTTATTGATTTTATTGTCGAAACGTGTTATAATTACAAAAACAAATGAAGGGAGCTGTTTATTATGCGAATTTCACCTCAACAAACAGAAAAGCTCTTAAAAGGCAAGCAAGCTTTCACCCAATTCGGTTTTTCCATGATGTTGACACGCTTGCGGGGCGGATATGAAAAAAATCCATCCCCAAGCACAATAACCGCCAGCACCACAGAAATCAACACATTTTTAGCAAAGTTTGAGCGCATCATGGCGGAAGATTTCGCTACAATCCAAAGCTTGTAAGCATTTAAGGAGGAAAACTATGCTTTTAACATTTGATGAAACGGTTAAAAAGATAAACGAGGGCGGGTTGTTACATATTTCCGGCACCCAAACCCTATTGGAAAAGTTGCCCAAGGGCAATTGGTTGGGCGGCACCGGCGAGCATTTTATGGGTGCTGATGGTGGTGTTGTTACTAAAGAGCTTTTCTTTGTTACCCCGATGCCCTATGACACATACAAGATCCAAACTTACACAACGGATACAATTAAAAATGTTGTAATAGATGGCTATGAAAACGGTTTTACCATAATTATTTTGCCATTTGGCACACCCATTAATGCCGAATATGCCCTAAACGCCAATAATTACGAAGAAATGTATATGCGACCCATTGCGGGTTGGGTGGCAGGTCGCAACTTGGACAATCCCGAGCAAATTCCAAAAGTTGGTAATGGGCAAGAGGGGCAGGTTTATGAGGACAAAGGCGTTGCCCTGCACGTTAAACTTCCCGAAGGCAAGGTCGCCTCTGTTAACATTGTAAATATCTTCTCCCCCGATGAAAAGCTTCCTGTTTTGGAATTTGATGAGCAAAATTTCGTTGTCCAAAACTGTATTGTGGATGGTGAAAAAACCTCCTTCGCCAGCTTTTTGAAGGAGCACAATGCAAGCTCTATGGCACCGATGATAGGAGATTATTCCGGGGCTTCTGTTAATATTTCTCTGCAAGCGGTAACGGATGATGGCGTGCAATTGGCAGCACCCCCGGCCAAGGGCATTAAATACCGTTGGGCATCACCTGTGGAAGATTATGCCGCAGCTTTCCAAAGCTATGCTAAGGAGTTGGAAAGCAAAAACATAGCCTTTGCTTGCAACTGCCTTTACAACTTTATGTACGGCCAGCTGGAAGGCAAGCAAATCCCGGTTTTTGCAGGGCCGGCCACTTGGGGCGAAATCGCATATAAGCTTGTAAACCAAACATTTGTGTACATCGCAATAGATTAACTTAATTATAAAATAGCCCGGCAACGAAATGTTGCGGGCTATTTTTGTTTTATCCTCTTCTCCACAAGCTCCAACACCGCATTGGTTGCAAGCCCTAACCCAACCGACAGTATAATACCCCAAAGAATTCTGTTGTTATTATTAGTTTCCAAGCCTATGGTTACAAGCAGCCCAATACCGCCGGCACCAATGAAAGCGGCAATTACGGCAATGGCAATGGTTGAAACAAGGGCAAGGCGTATACCAACAAAAATTGGCTTTAACGATAGCGGCAAACGCACTTTGAAAATTATTTGGATGCGTGTCATACCCATGCCTGTGGCAGCTTCGACCGCAGCATGGTCTACCTCATTAAACCCGGTAATAAAATTTCGCAATAATATAAATTGATTATAAAGCACCAGCACTGTTATTGCTGTATTTCTGCCCAGTCCCAGCACGGGTATCATAAGCGCAAACAAGGCTATGCTTGGAATGGAGTATATAACGGAAAATAAGTAAGTGATAAATGTGCCTAACCGCTTAAAAAGCATAGCAAGCACCGTCAACAACCCCGCAAGAATAACTGACAAAACGAGGGCAACCAAAACCATTTGTATGTGTTCACTTAATGCCCGAAGTAATAGGTTGTAATTTCGATGGGCGAATTGTATTAGTTCCAACTAAACCAATCCTTCCCAAAACTTTTCTTGCTGGCGGCATGAGTGTATCAGGGATTCCACAAATCCATCGGCTGGATTTTTTGCTATATTTTCAGGGGTATCAAATTGGCACACCCGACCTTCGTTCATCACAGCTACCCTTGTCCCCAACTTCAAAGCCTCATTAATATCATGGGTAACAAATAAAAAAGTTTTCTTTAAGCCGCCATGGATACGTTTTAGCTCATCTTGCAGATTAAGGCGGTTGATGGCGTCAATAGCTCCAAAAGGCTCGTCAAGTAGCATAATTTTGGGGTCAACAGCCAAAGCCCGTGCAAGCCCTATGCGTTGCTGCTGCCCCCCTGATAATTGTGCGGGATATCGATGCAAAAATTCGTCGGGTTTAAGCCCTGCCAATTCGGTCAGCTCACGCACACGGTTGTCTATACGTTCTTTATCCCATTTCAAAAGCTTTGGCACAACGGCAATGTTTTGCGCTACCGTCATATGGGGGAATAATCCCACCTGCTGTATAGCATAGCCAATGCGCCGCCGCACTTGCACCGGGTTAGCATCACATATATTCTCCCCAAACAAAATGATATTGCCCGCATCCGGGTCCAGCAGGCGATTTGTCATCCTTAACAATGTGGTCTTACCCGACCCTGATGAACCCAGTATTGTAATAAATTCGCCTTCATTAATGCTTAGGCTAACATCATCTACGGCATTATATCCGGCACCCTTAAAACACTTGGATACATTTCGATATTCAATAGCAACTGCGGCATTCTCCATCATGGCAAAGCCTCAAAAAATTCCCGAGCAACCTCTTGTATATCCCTACCATAAATAATAACCTGCGAATTTAAGTGAAGAAGCACAGATGTGTTTAGGTGGGGAGCCAAGCGATTTAGTGCATCCGCAACACCGGGATGCTCTTCTAAAACAACATTGCGCACTATTGGAACTAAGTTGTACGGGGGCCATATAACAATATCTTCAACAAGCAGTGTATAATAATGAGTATTGTAAAGATGCCCGTCGGTGGTAAATGCCACACTAACATCCGCCGCATTTGTGCGCAGGGCTTCATACCTGGCACCGCCGCCCATTACATTTGTGCTGTAAAAATCGAAAGGGCCAAAGGCCGCAACCATAGCAGACAAACCATCTTCACGATCCAAAAATTCCGCAGTGGTTACAAACCGCAATTGGTGGGCATGGGGCTGCAAATCTGATATGGTGGCAATACCTAATTCCCGTGCCAGTTCTGTGCGAATCACAATACCTTGACCATTGTGTGCTTCGGTAAAATCCAGCCACGTAATCCGATAACGCTGGTAATATTCCCTTTTGACAAGCTCGTAAACCTCCCAAGGGTCGGTCATTAGAGGAAGCCCCAGCACCGTCAACAAGCCCGTGCCGGTATATTCGGGATAAAGGTCTATTTCACCATTTAAGATGGCTGTATGTACAAGTCCGCTGGAAAGGTTGTGGCCTGTGCGGTCTACCGTAAATCCGGCAGCTTCCAGGGCGATGGAGTATATCTCTGCAACAATCAAGCTCTCGGTAAAATCTTTGCTTCCAATGCGGATTACGTTGTCACCACTACCGGCGCAGGCAGCAAAAATGGATACCATTATGGTTGCCGCCAAAATAATATTGACAATTTTATACCATTTCTTTCTCATAAACAAAACACCTTCCCTAATTTATTAATGCAACTTGTATCTTTTATATCTTTGAAAGAAGCGGTCAATCAAATCCAATATAAGTACCGATAAAATAGAAATAATTGCCACGGAAACGCCGCCTATCAACAATAATTCCGTTCGCCTTACACTAAGGCCTTGAAAAATAATTTGACCCAAGCCCCCCGCACCAATTAAAGCAGCAATTGTGGCACTGGCAACTATTTCCACCATAGCTGTTTTTATGCCCGCAAGCACCAGCGGAAGTGCCAAGGGCAGGCGAACCCTTAGCCACACTTGAAGCGGTGTCATACCCATACCTTTTGCCGCTTCCAGCATAAAAGGAGGAGCCCCCTCCAATCCAGCCACAACATTCATCAAAATCGGAGGAATGGCTAAAAAAGAGAGGGCAACAACAGCAGGCCCTGTCCCTATACCCAAGAAACGGATAGACAAAACCAAAACCGCCAAACTGGGTATAATGCGTAGTATTTGAAACATCCTAATAACCATTTTTTGCCGCTTCTTAAATACAACGCATAGCACACCCACAGGAAAGCCAATGATAATTGATATAACAAGAACACGAAAACTTATACTAATATGCTGTTGCAGCATATTAAAATACGCATCCATGTTATTTTCAAAATACAAAACAATGTTGCCCCATATTTCCTGCATAAGTTAAACCTTTTCTCCCACCCGGAAGTATTTTAGGGCGGAATGATAAACCAACGGATCCATTTTATGAATATCAATTGACCTAAACCATTTTATAACAGCCTCCTGCGAATCTGTTGGAGGGGTTAGGTTTGTGTCAATATGCAAGTTGACCACTTCGCCAAAAAATGTATGAAACAAACCAATTGCATGTGCATGGGATAACTTGCATTCAAACACACAATGGCTGGCATCCAGCACCGGAACACGGGCTTTTTCGCCCCAAGCAAAGCCATAAGACATGGCATCTTTTGCACCATCTTCACCGGATACAGAACCCACATAATCCGCCAAAAATGCCATTTCCACATTGCAAAGATTAACAGAAAACTCCCCGGTGCGTTGTATGTTGGCTATGGTGCGCTTGGCAATCATACTTGCGATTATGTTTTCCGGCGGCCCCGGCGTGTTGCTAACGCAGGTGATGGTGCTTAAATTTGGTGTGCCATCTTCATTGCAAGTGCCAACAATCCATACCGGCCGTGGCGTAATCGTCCACACCACATGGTGAAAAATGCCGTCAAGCTGTGGTATTGATTGCTTCTGAACTTTTTTCATTCATAACCAACCCTCTCCATAATAAATAACCATTAAAATCATTATTTATATAATACAACTTAGGCCATTCTTACGCCATGACAAAATTGGCATTAAAGTAGTATAAAAAATACGCCAATTTTGTCATGGCACAATAACATCATAATATTTCAACGCATCTTCCTTTATGTTTATGGCAGTCTTATTTTTTCCCACGGCATAAGCTACATGATATGCCCGCACCAAATGGGTTTTATATATATGCTCCTCTTCCCCCAGTTTATGATAGCAGTCCGCCATAAAAAATAACATTTCCGGTATATTTCTTAGGTTGTTATATTCACGGCAAGCTTCAATTGCGTTATCGCAAGCCCTTAGGGCTTCTTTGTATTTACCCGCATTTTTTAACACACGTGATAAAGTAAAATACAGCGATGGAAAAAGGATTGCTTTGTCCCCTTCCGAAGCCCTAACCCTCTGCCGGCCATTAATCATGGATTGCACCATCGAAATAGACCTATTGTGCTCTCCCGTGATGTATAAACACTCAGCCATAGCCAATGCAATAAAAATCTCGTTATAAGTCATGCGGTATTCCGATATTTTACCTTCTTCAAAACCGGGCCTGGATATATACATAACTTCTAACAAATCATCCATCATTCCATCAGATTTCATGCAATTTTCGATTACCGTTTTTGCGTATGATATAAATTGCTTGACCATGGGCTGTTTTGCAAGCAAGCTTTTTTCAATATCAGCAATAATTTCTTTAGCCTCAGATACATCGCCATTGCTTAGCCGCCTTTTTAGATGCTTATAGTCCCTGTAACTGCTATATTCACCGGAATCTAAGTAAAGCAACCAAAAATCTTCGGTTGGGCTACCCAGCAATTCCATAGCATTAATAAACTGCCACACATCCATACCAACCTCCCCGGATTCTATGCGAGCCAACTGGCGAATACTTATAAATAACTGCTCGGCCATATCTTCTTGGCTAAGGCCCATTTCTTTTCTTATTGATTTGATTATATCAGCACTGTTTGCTTTCATAAATCCTCCTTAAATAAAATATTATGGAGCAATAATCATCCCAATTATAACACGCATAAGTATTAAGGGTCAATGTTTAAGATGTGTGCTGTAAATTTGCCCTTGACAATTGCACCATATTGGTGTATAATATTTAGGTTACACTTACTTTGTTATAAACTTTCGTGCTAGCCGGGGGAGTAGCGGCCCCTCTCCATCCGCAATCCGCTATAGCGGGGGTGATGCCCATTCTGAGGCCTTTTGTGCTTCGTGCCAAAATTTGTAAGCGGTGTTGATGGCCAAGTCTTGCGCAATAATGACCGACGAACCGTGTCAGGGCCTGACGGCAGCAGCACTAAGTCGGCACCATTATGTGCCGCAAGGTTGCTTGGCTTGAGCTGGCTGCAAACAGCGGCATGTAGGTGCGGGGTCGAAATTGGGTGCACGATTTTTTTGAAGTTTAAGCTTTTTAATATATAGTATTTTTGGAGGTGGGAGAGCTGAAGCTTATAAATTCTCTTAACCGAAAAAAACAGGAAAATAAGGCATTGTGCCACCAAGAAACAGGAAAAAATGACCCCCATGTGATTTTTAACCGCAATGGGGAAATTTTGGATTGTTGCGACGATTGCTTGATTTTCTTTGCTTACGACGACCCCAAACAACTTGTAAGAGATTTTTTTACCACCCAACCCAAATACCAACCCTGTGGCACAAAAACCAAAGATGCCATAATGGATGGCCTGCAATCGAGCACGCCCTTTGGTTGCGAAGTTTTGCTATCCACAAAAGGAGGGCATTATTTTCAAGCTGATTTGGAATTTTTCCCCATTTCCGATGAATTGGTGGTTTGTTTTTTTGGTGAAAAATTCGCAAAAGAAGCAAGCGACAACAATGCCTTAAATCTTTTGGAGCAAGCTCCCGGCACCGTTTTTTTAATAAGTGAAACCGGAAGCATCCTATACTGCAACCAGCACGCTTTATCTGCCTTTGGTGTTAAAAACACAGAAACCTTTGCCGCCCAATTTTTCCCTTATTTTAGCAAAAAATTTCAACAAAATATTGCAGCAGCCAACTTTATGGCTTTGCAAATAGAAAAAGCCATGCAGGAAGGGATGAGCCGCTTTATATGGCATATAAGGCGGGATTATAACGAAATTGCCGCATCCATGCGCCTTGTGCGCACGGAATTTGGCGGAAAGCCTTGTTGCATCGCTTATTTAGTGGAATTTGAAGCGGACATAGAAAATTATTTTGACGGGGCAATATCACGCAACTTTTTAGATGATGCCACATGGCCCATCATGGAGGCCATGCCCTTTGCTTGGAAATTTTTAGATTCGGATCTAAACTGTTTGGAATGCAACAAAGCCATTGTGGAGCTGTTAGGGGCGAAGGATAAGGAAAGTTTTATAAAAAATTATCATCAAATTTACCCGCATATGCAGACGGGGGATATTGTTTCCCGTAACAAAATGTTGGAATATTTGGATATTGCCTTGGAAAAAGGCGTTGCCCGTTTTGAATGGGAATTAAATAAGTTTGATGGCACACCCATGATTGTGCAGATGACCTTATCACCGGTGGTTATAAGGGGGCGTTTTGTATTTTCCGTGTTTATGCGGGATTTTACTGAAGCAAAAGCCCTGCACGAACAAAGAGGATTGGACAAAGAGCGTTTAGAGGCCATTTGTGACAATGCCCCCATTGGTATACAGATTTGGAATTATTATGATGAGGTGCTTTTTACCAACCAAACCGTAGTGGAAATTTTTGGATTTGAAAGCGTACAGGATTATGAGGATGGGTTTAACAGCATTTTCCCCGAATACCAACCCGATGGCAGGCGAACAGTAAGCACCGCCTTTGACATTGCCATGGATGTGATAAAAACAGGCAACCCTGCCACTTTTGACTGGACGCTATTAAGCAAAAACGGCGAACCCATCCCTTTGCAACGGAAGTTTTTCCGCATAAATTATGGCGGCGAGCATTGTTTGATGGAATTTTGCCAAGACATGCGCCCATACAAAGAAAAAGAAGCTGTAATTTTGAGAGAGGCACAGAATTTGCGTACACTTTTTAACGCAATGCCCCTTATTTTTGAATTTTGGAACGAGCGCAGAGAGCTTGCCATGGCAAATGATTTTGCCTTAGACTTTTTTGGCTTACCTGATTTTAAGACATTTGAAACTAACCTTTGGAACCTTGCACCATCTGCACAACCTTGCGGCGGCCTATCCGTAAACCTTTTTGCTGACCATATGGAGGATGCTTTCGCCCTTGGCAAAAAGGAGTTTGAGTGGATGTGCCAAAGCACAGATGGCACGCCAATCCCCACCTACCTAACCATGACAAGGGTGGAGTTTGAAGGCAAGGCAGGCATTATCTGTATATATCAAGACCTGCGGGAACAGATAGCGAGAGACGAAATAATCAAAAGGGAAAGCAAGAAGTTTAAGCTGTTTTTCAACGCCGTAACCACCGTTTGCATGTTTTGGGATGACCGGCAAAATCTGATAATGTGCAATCCCGCTTCTGCTGCACTGTTTGGTTTGGACAGCCCCGAGGATTTTGTTAATAAATTTCACCAACTTTCTCCACCTGTACAACCTTGTGGTGCTTGCTCCAAAGAAAAGGCTTTGGAATTGGTTCGCCAAACTTTGGAAATGGGCCATGCAACCTTTGAATGGCAGCACCAAACCATTTCAGGCGAACATTTGCCTTGTAAGGTAGTGCTAACCCGCACGGAATTTGAAGGCAAACCGGGTGTTATCGGCATTTTACACGACCTGCGTGAGGCAAAAGCCGCAGAAGAGCAACATAAATTGGAAATTGAACAACTTAACACCGTTTTGACCCATATGCCCCTTGGCGTACAAATTTGGAGCAAAGATGACTATCCTATATTTATCAATAATTTGATGGCGGAACTTTTGAATATTGGGGAAGGTGAAGGGTACAGAAAAGACAGTTATGTCCGATCCCCCGAAATTCAAGAAAACGGCAGAAAATCCCGAGAATATGGTTTAGAGCTACTGCATACAGCCTTTGAAACAGGACATGTACATGCCCATTGGACTTACCAAACCGACGACGGACAACCAATACCCATGGATTGCACATTGATACGCATTGATTACGGCGGCGTTGATGCGGTTTTGGAGTTGTGCAGAGATTTGCGTCAAGAATACGCACAAGCAGAAACACAGCGGGCAACCGAGGAAAAGTTGCGCCTGTTTTTTGACCATATGCCACTAGCGGGAAGCATTTTGGATGCAAACCTTAACGTAGTGGATTCCAACGCCGCAACATCGGAATATTTTGGGTTTGATAGCAAGCAGGAGTATCAGGAGAATTTTAAGGCAACTTGGCCAAAGATACAGCCCGATGGCCGAAATACCGAGGAGCTATTTTTTGAGTTGGCAAGCGAAGTGTTTGAGCTTGGGCGCATTAACCTTGAAGTGGCTTTTCAGAAAAAAGATGAAACGCCCCTACCCGCCGAACTTACCGTTATCACCACAGAATTGGAAAACCAGCCCGTTATTATGGCATTTGCCAAGGATTTGCGTGCCCATTACCAACTTTTGGAAAGGGAGCGCAAAAACCAAGAATCCATTCGTGCCATGCTGGATTCGTCCCCGCTTGCCAGCTTTATTGTAAGTAAAGATGGCAGGGTTTTGATGACCAATGATTACACCGCAACCCTACTTGGCCTTAACAGCCGTGAGGATTTTGCCGATGACTTTTATAGATTTTTCCCCGATAAGCAGCCTGATGGCATTAGCTCCGAGGAGCGATGGGGTGCCAAATTTACCCAGGTGTTTGCAAGCGAGCAAAATGTAGATTTTGAGTGGTTGTGGCAAAATTCGGATAAAGAGTATGTACCGTGCCAAATAGCCCTGCGCCACACAAAATTGGACGATAGTGAAGCAATAATCGTCCATATGCAGGATTTGCGCCAAATTAAAAAAGCCACCGAAGCAGCAGATACACTGCAAAAAATGGTACACACCGACGGGCTAACCAGCACATACAGTAGGCGTTTTTTGGATGAAGAGTCGCCCAAGAAATTTGCCCAATGTATAGAGCAGGGTAAGTTATTTAGCGTTATTATGATTGATTTGGACAATTTCAAAACTATAAACGACACCCATGGCCACCAAGTGGGGGATGAAGTGTTGAAAATATTGGCCACACGAACTGCCTATACTATACGACAAAATGGCTTTGTTGCCCGTTACGGCGGGGAGGAGTTTGTGGTGGTAATGCCCGGCGTATCCCTGCATGATGCGGCAAAAATTGCCTTGCGCATACGCAAAACAATTGAAGGTGATGTGTTTTTGGTTAACGGGATAAGGCTTGAGGTGACAGCCAGCCTTGGTGTTGCCAGCAAAGATGAACAAACATCCACCAATGACCCACATGACGCTGTTAAGCATATTATTGATAATGCGGATAAAGCCATGTATTTCGCTAAGCACAGCGGTAAAAATATGGTGGCATATCACCATCAAGGCAAAAATATACCTTTTGATTGCAGTAATAAACAATAAGGATGGGCAACTCGCCCATCCTTATATAATTTTTGCGCCCTAATGTGTTATAAATTATCCCCTGCGGGCATGTGGTATTTTTTACCAATATCATACAAAACGGCGCAATTACGCCCCATATTCTTGGCATCGTACAATGCTCTATCCGCCATGTTGTAGACAGTATCAGCATCCACAAAAGAATCGCACGGAATAGCATAAACACCAATGCTAACAGTAACCTTGTTATTTACCAGGGAATTTTCGTGGGTTATTTCCAGCCGACAAATACGCCTTTGGGCTTCCAATACCACATTTTTCATCCTAATAGAATCTTCTTCAAACCAAAGCATGGCAAATTCTTCCCCACCAATCCTTGCGGCGTAAATACCTACTGCATCACGCAAGCCTCCCAACACTCCACCGATACTTCTCAAGCACTCATCCCCTGCAAGATGCCCGTAATGGTCATTATACTCCTTAAAATGGTCAATATCCAAAAGTGCAAGGCAGGCAAAGCGTCCGGTATTCTCGCAACTGCGGCTGTTTAGAAAGCGGTGAAAGGTAGCATCAAAATCCCTGCGGTTTCTAAGCCCTGTCAGTTCATCCACCGTGCTTTCTTGTTGGAACTTGTCCCGCTCTTCTGCCAATGCCCTTTCATTGTGCACGGCTCGCATTTTATGTACACTTACCACCCAATTCATTACAATGGCAATGGGTGCTGTGCCCATCACATTCATAATATCATAATTCCAATAAGGCGCATCCTTGAAAAGCACTGAAGACAGGACAAAAAATCCCGTTGCGGCAAGTATGATAAGCAAATTAAATGCTGGCGGTGCAGCAATTGTAACCATGCCGCACACCAAAAACACCATGACAATTGTTGCAGTGCCTTGGGGGTTGCTCCACACGCCCATATATACGCCCATGGTAACAATAGCAAAGTATTGAAAGATTATAAAGGCATAAATCGCCGTTTTGGAAACAGAAGCCGCCTTACGACGAATGCGGCTCATCCAAGCGGCAAAAATCGCTGCTGCCACACCCATGCCCAAATAAAAACTAATACTGCCCAGCTCTCTCGGGGTTAAATAATAAGCATCACCACCTAAGGAGGCGATTATAGCAAAAGTTCCCTGCACAAAGCAAAAAATGGCAAGCCATGTACCGGCAATCCACAAACTTAGCAAATTGCCTACCATAACTTTGTCGATCGACCTGTGATAGCCCTCACAGCCAAGCCCGTAATATCGCCATCCGCTCAAAATTTTGGTCATCAAACCGCTCCTTGTTTTTGCAGGTAAAGTTAGCCTATTTCGCATTGTGATTTGTTACTGGCTTGCCATGGCAGGCATGTGGTATTTATTACCTGCATCATATAAAATGGCGCAATTACGCCCCATATCCTTGGCATCATACAATGCTCTATCTGTCATGTTGTAGATTGTTTCAGTGTCCAAAAGGGAGTCACATGGGATGGCGTAAACCCCAATGCTTACAGTCACATTATCACTTACGGGGGATTTTTCGTGGGGTATTTCCAATCGCCCAATGCGCCATTGGGCTTCCGCCACCACATTTTGCATCCTAACAGAGTCTTCTTCAAACCAAAGCAGTGCAAATTCTTCCCCGCCAACCCTTGCGGTGTAAACGCCCACTGTGTCACGCAAATCTCCCAAGGCTTCGCCTATTTTTTTCAAACATTCGTCCCCTGCCGCATGGCCGTAGTGGTCATTATACTCCTTAAAATGGTCGATATCCAAAAGGGCAAGGCAGGCAAAACGCCCGGTATCCGTACAACGCCGGTTGTTTAAAAAACGATTAAAGGTGGCATCAAAATCCCTGCGGTTTCTAAGCCCTGTCAGTTCATCCACAGTGCTTTCTTGTTGGAACTTGTCCCGCTCTTCTGCCAACGCCCGCTCGTTATTAACGGCTCGCATCTTGTAAACGTTTACAAGCCAGTTAAAAACAATTGTTGCAGGAACCACAGCAGATAGGCTTAATACGTTTTGCAGCCAAAACTCATAGCTTTTTGTTGCCATAGAAAGAACAGAAAATAAAACGGCGGAGCTTAAAATTATTGCAAGGTTAAACCACGGCATAGCAACTATAGCAATGTTTATGCAGACAAAAACGCCCACCAAAATCGAAAAGGGTGCTCCGTCGCCCAATAAAATACCGATGTGTATTGCTCCAAAAATTACAACCGAATATAGTAAAATTATTTTGAAACAAACAGCAAGATGGCTTATTTTAAGACCTTTTTCAGCCTTACGGTGCAGCCGATAATGATAAAAAGAGAAGGCGGTGCATACAGCAGACATGATGAAATACAATACCCAGTCATTACGTTGGGGCATCCCCGACTGCCTATACATAAAGACCACACCAAATACAAAGTAAAAAATGGCCGCCCACAAACTCACAATCCATAGGCTGAACAGATTACTCAGCACAACCTTTCCAATGGACTTAAAATAGTCCTCACGGGTAAAGCCGTAGTATCGCCATCCATTAAAAAGTTTTATCATAAAACCTACTCCTTATTTTTGAAGGCAAAGTAAATGTCGTTTAGGTATCAGTGGCAGAGTTTCGCTTAAACTTATTTGTTATAACTTAGGGTATCCGGCTGCGGCACCCAGCTCCTCTTCAATGCGCAGCAATTGGTTGTATTTCGCCACACGATCCGAGCGGGCAGGTGCGCCTGTTTTTATTTGCCCAGCATTGACGGCCACAGCAATATCTGCAATAATATTATCCTCCGTTTCCCCCGAGCGATGGGAGATTACACAGGTCATGTTATGGCGGTGGGCAAGTTGTATGGTGTCAAAAGTTTCGGTAAGCGTTCCAATTTGGTTTACCTTGATTAGGATAGAGTTGGCAACACCTTTATCTATACCCTTTTGCAGTATTTTGGTGTTTGTTACAAAAAGGTCATCCCCAACCAGCTGCACCTTGCCGCTAAGGCGATCCGTTAGCAGCTTCCAGCCTTCCCAGTCATTTTCGTCCATACCATCTTCAATGGAATATACCGGATATTTTTTGCACAAAGCTTCCCACAAATCCACCATTTCCTCTTTGGTGCGTATAACTTGTTTGCCTGTCATCTTAGATTCGCCGGGGAAGTGGTATTTGCCGTCATCGGCATTATAAAGCTCTGTCGCTGCTGCATCAAAGGCAATTTTAATATCCTTGCCCGGCTTGTATCCTGCTGTTTTTATGGCTTCCATAATCAAATCCAACACATCATCGGGGGTGGCGAGGTCAGGGGCAAAACCACCTTCATCCCCTACCCCTGTGGACAGGCCACGGTCTTTTAGCACCTTTTTAAGGGTGTGGTAAATTTCGGCACAAATGCGCAAACCTTCGCTGAAAGTGGGTGCGCCCACAGGCATTATCATAAATTCTTGAAAATCCACTGTATTGTCGGCATGATGTCCGCCGTTTAGTATGTTCATCATAGGTACCGGCAATTGTTTGGCATTAAAGCCGCCCAAATACTGGTACAGCGGCATTCCCAGCGCATCTGCCGCTGCCCTTGCCACCGCAAGGGATACGCCCAAAATTGCATTTGCGCCCAATTTACTCTTATTTGTCGTACCATCCAGCTTTATCATCTTTTTGTCAATCACCACCTGGTCAAGGGCATTCATGCCAATGATTTTTGGCGCAATTTTGTCATTTACATTTTTAACAGCGGTTAAAACCCCCAAACCTTTGTAACGCTCGCCGCCATCCCGCAATTCCACTGCCTCGTGCATACCGGTGGATGCGCCCGAGGGCACAACGGCACGCCCAACAAAATCACTGCCATGCCTTGCTACAACCTCCACCTCCACAGTGGGGTTTCCACGGGAATCCATAATCTCTCTCGCCTTAACATCAACAATTTCTACAAAACCTTTCATTCTTAATTGCTCCCTTCTAATAGCATAATGTCTTTTAGCACCTGCCGCACCTTTTCCATGTCATTAAGCCCTGCCGCCATATTGGACAGCATATTGGTAAAAGCATGTCCAAAGCCGCCGTCTACAAAGCTTAAGCTTCGCCTAAACTCCTTCATATCTCTTGTGTTTTCTGCCATGGTAAGGCAAACTTTTACCATTGCCATAAATTGTATATCTGTCATACTTTTCCTCTCCTTCACTTCTTCTGTTGTAATAAAAACCACAAAATCACTCCTCTTCCCTTGGTTTGGCATTTGCCATGCGGCATAACGACCATTTTAGGGTTGATTTTTGTATCACATCCGCCAAGTGCCATAAATTACCCAGTAAGCGAACTTCCACGCCCTTTTCAAACAATGCGCTAATGGGATTATTAATTTCTGTGACATATAAGGGACTTTCCGCCCACTGGCTTACATAATAACCTGCAACCTCATCTTGAAGGTAAAAATTGGCGGGGTCAAATTGGTATAGATACAGTTTTGTTTGCATTGCTCTTTCAAGCCATCCATGTTCAATTGCCACACAGTGTTTATGGGTTGGTGTTAAAAGCCTGCCAATATCTTCCTGCGTGGAGCTTTCACCCGCATAAAACGCAACCCTTGGGCACTGCCTTGGCGTAAGAAAATTAGGCAATCGGCACTCATCTATCGCCCAAACCAGTTTCACATTTTTATCCAAATCATCCCTTGTTGGGGTGCGTGGGTAAAAAGTGGTGATATTCAGCTCTTCACTAACGTGAAATAGTTTCATAACTTCTCCCCGATGCTATTAAAAGTAAAATTTAACTAATCTATGCTTGCAACATTTTTGGATATTATGCCATAATCCACAACCCCAAAACCAACAATATTGCTACAATACTTTGCAATATATATTTCCACATCCCTCCCGTACGCCATCACGTATTTGCTTTATAGAAGCATCAAGAAAATCTTCACTTAAATTTAGAATTTCAATATCTTTGTTAATAACTGCCAATTTTAGACTTAAAACCTTTTTATGCTCCCGCATCACGCCTTTGTGTGTATAAATTGCAAAATATGCTTACTTTTCCATCCTTGTAAAGCTATCAAGGTAGTGGCTGATAAAAAACTCGTCACTTGTGGCACAAGTGCATTTGTCACTTCTTCATTTTTTTGGTGCGTGCAAAAATCTCCTGCGACCGGCCTGCATAATTTGGCATCACATAAAACAGCGTAAGCGTGTTGGTATTGTGTACGGCAAAAAAGCCAACAATTTCGCCGTCCCGCGTCATCTTATAGTGGTTTGCTTCAAGTACATGCTCTTCCTAATAAGAATCCACCGTGGTATTGTTTGTGGTAATTTAATTTGTGACCAATAGTGATATTTCTGCCCATTCCAGGGTTCAAGCATGATTTTTTCACTCAACCCTTACACCTCCGAAACCAGCTTTATAAAGGCATCCGCATCCACATGCAAAGTTAGTTGGGAATGAAAAGGCAGTGCGGCTGGTTCCCACACACCATTTTCTATGCGTGACATATCTAAAATTGCCTCCATAGACCTTGCTCCGTGGTGAAATTTCGGGACATTTAGCATGGCTTTGATGATGGATGGGCTGACCGCATCTGGGCTTTTTAGCTTTCTGGCACACAAGCTTCGCAAAAGTAGCGCCCTTCGTAAAATGTAATTTTTGTCGTTCTCGCTTCTTGGGTTTGGTCCGAGAATACTAATTGTACCACGTAGGCGACTTAAAAAGTCAGGTCCTTTCACGTTTTTGAAGACATCAGCATCACTTGGACTTGCAAATTCCTCAAAATTTGCCGATGTGCCGCCTGCAAATACCAAAATACATTTGCCTATGGGATGCTCGCTGTTACCATCCCTAAAACGCCCGTCCTGCATGGGCATCAGAAATGATTTAACCCAGCCGAGGGCAACCCCGTCTTTATCCGAATCAAATTCATCAAAGAAAACCAGCGGCAACTTACCTTCCAACACCACATCCCGCACCCGCTGGAAAGCCGCCACCAAATCCGATAAATCGGTGAATTGTGACACATTAAATTCCAACTTATGCACCCTTCCGGGAAGGATATTTTTAGCAATCTCCGTCACACCAAAGGACTTGCCAGAACCTGGAGAGCCAAAAACCGCAATACTTAGCGGTCGCACGCTATCCCCTGACGCATAACCTAAAATCAAATTGCGGATGTTTTGGTAACTTTCAATTTCCCAGCGGTCTATGGTTGTCAAGTTGCCAAAAGACAATTGTGGCAAGCCTTCGATAATCGCAGACCCTTGTTGCACATAGTCAAAAGCCACATCTTCCAGCCGTTTGTTGCCCACATTGTCGGTGATAATCCAGTCATCTGGTACAGTTATCAGACCACCAACTTCCTTCAGAGGTATTGAAAAAGCGTCCCAGTTTCTGCCTGCATTAGTAACGGATATATTCATATCGCTTTCGCCGTCTTTCACTTGAAAGCCTGTTAATACTATGTTTTCGCCCAATTCCAAAAGTGCTCTAACACCGGCACATCCCTGTTTTATGATGTCGTCTGAGGTTTTATTGTTTTTCAAAATATCAATGAATGGCTCTGGGCTAATCAGCATCATGGAAACAACTATGGTAAATGCGTGGTCGGATGTGCCGAAACGCTTTTCTTTGATATGCCCTTCCGATCCACCATGAGTAAGTATCAAAGATGCTTTTAGCTCATTGTTTATGTTGGTAATCAACACGGCTCCGTCAAATTCAAAAGCTACAATTATTGCACGTGCTGACAGCAAGTGCTTTATAGCGGTATTTGTTTGGATTTCACGGATAAGCTCTGTTGTGGTACGCTCCCAAGAAATTTGACGGCTTATCATTGCCCCTGACGAGCGAAGTGCGTTGGCGGACAAAAACAGCAGGCAATTGTTAGCAACTTTGCTTAATTGCTCGGCTTCTGGCACGGTTTTTTCGGAAGCCCATAAAACAGGACAATCCACATTGGGCAGATCCAAACCACCATAACCTTCGTCAAATACAAACAAAACATCGGGCTTATCGGGGATGTCAGAAAAAATATTGTTTGGCGTTGTACCTTCTTTATGTCCTAAAATACGGCTAACAGCGTAGTAATGTTCACCATCTTCTCTGTTATAACGGCTCATCTCCACATATGTGCGACGATATAAAACCTCATTTATATCTAAAATACCTGTATTGTATGTTGCAGCATCGCCTTCTGTGGTGGTACGGCTTTCTATTATTTGGCATATGGTGCGTATCCCACCATATACTGGTTGTTGCGTATAAATGCCGCCCACATCGTACCCAATAATAAAATTGTGTGCATGACCATAATATCCAATTTTCATGCAACTTCCCCCTACTGGTTATATTTTACAATCTTCTCAAAATCATCAGTCAGGGATGCGCCGCCCACCAACGCCCCGTCAATATTGGGCTGGGCGAACAGTTGGCTGGCGTTACTGGCTGTCACACTTCCGCCGTATTGTATGCGGATTTGCTGTGCGGTCTGCTGGTCATAAATTTTGGCAAGAACTTGACGTATGCCAGCACAGGCTTCCTCTGCCTGCTCTGTGGTGGCGGTTTTGCCTGTGCCAATTGCCCAAATGGGTTCATAAGCAATTACGATTTTGGTGGCATCTGATGCAGAAATATCGGCTAAAGCCAGCTTTACCTGCATACGTATATGCTCCATGGTGACACCTTGCTCACGCTGGGCAAGGCTTTCACCACAGCACACAATAGGGATAAGCCCAGCGGATAGGGCTTTTTTGGTCTTTTTGTTTACGGTTTCGTCTGTTTCGTTAAAATATGCACGTCTTTCACTATGCCCGATGATTACATATTCTACACCAAAATGTGCAAGCATTGGGGCGGATATTTCACCAGTGTATGCCCCAGCATCTTCAAAGTGCATATTTTGTACGCCAAGTGACACGCTTGTGGGCTTTGTTGCACCACTTACAGGACACAGCATCACAAATGGCACGCAGAAAACCACATCCACATCAGGTGTGTCACATCTAACCGCCATGTCGGCGGCAAAAGCCTTGCCCTCCAGCGGAACCTTGTTCATTTTCCAGTTACCGGCAATTATTTTTTTACGCATAATATTCTTCCCCCGTTATAGTTTCTTCGCTTTGAAAAGTACAAAAGTTGCCGTCTATCTAATTGCAGTGTAGCTTAGTTGGTCTGCTACGGCATATGGCTCGCCGGCACATTAACCTGGTTCATTTCATATATTCTTCACTGCATGCAGTTATGATTTCCTAGTCCATAGGTCATCTTTGCTCTTTTTCTTCCTTGCTTTTGGCGGCTTTGTGGGGAATTGAGCAAAAACCTTCTCACAAGTGGCACAATGGTATGATTTATGATAATATCCATCGTTTGAGCTTTTGATATCTATAAACTTTCGGCTTACCCATGCACGAAAGCCCTTTTCTTCAAATTGCGACTCACCCGCCCAGCGTAAATACGCTACGGGCATGGTTCCCACCGCATAGGCTTGAAAGCGGCCTTTTTCCATTTCACTGTTGCAATATGGACATATTGTCATAAAAGCAATCCTCCGTTTATCAGCTGCATCCACAGCCGCATCGTCTTTGCGGTGCCGGCCTGTCCCCTTGCCTATCGTCAATGGCGGCAACGCCGGGCAGTTGCTTGCCTTCCAAAAATTCCAAGCTTGCGCCGCCGCCTGTGGAAATATGGGTCATTTGCTTGCCAAAGCCCAAAATATTTACCGCCGCCGCACTATCGCCGCCGCCAATGATTGTTATCGCATCGGTCGCATCCGCCATTGCCTGCGCCACGGCAATTGTGCCGCCCGCAAAATTCTCAAATTCAAAAACACCCATTGGGCCATTCCAAATAACGGTTTTAGCTGATTTTATGGCATCGCCAAAAATTATTCGTGTTTTTTCGCCTATGTCCAATCCCTGCCAGTTGGCCGGGATTTGGCTGCTGTCCACGGTCTTAAAGTCCGCATCTTTGGCAAATCTATCAGCAATAACTGTGTCCACAGGCAAAAGCAGGGCAACACCCTTTAACTTTGCCTTATCCATCATTTCCCTTGCATAATCAATCTTATCAGCTTCCAAAAGGGATTGACCCACACCATGCCCTTGTGCCGCCAAAAACGTGTATGCCATGCCGCCGCCAATAATAAGCGTGTCAACCTTGTCCAGCAAATTGTTGATGACGGCAATTTTATCACTAACCTTTGCGCCGCCCAATATGGCCACAAAGGGGCGCTCGGGGCTTTCCACGGCATTTCCTATAAAGTCAATTTCTTTGTCCATCAAATATCCCACGGCAGTTTCTTCCACAAACGCCCCTGCCCCAACAGTGGAGCAATGCGAACGATGGGATGCCCCAAAAGCATCCATCACAAAAATATCCGCAAGACTTGCAAGTTCCTTAGAAAAGTTTTCCTCATTTTTGGTTTCTTCGGCACGGAAGCGGGTGTTTTCCAACAAAATCACATCACCATCCTTCATATCCGCCACCGCATTACGAGCATTTTCGCCAACAACTTCATCATCGCAAGCAAAGGGCACATCCATATGTAAAAGCCGGGAAAGCCGCTGCGCCACGGGCTTTAATGTAAATTTGGCATCCACACCCTTAGGTTTTCCCATATGGGAGCACAAAATCACCCTCGCCCCTCGCCCTGACAAGGCCATAATAGTGGGCAAAGCCGCACGTATACGTACATCATCTGTAATTTCGCCATTTTCCATGGGTACATTAAAATCACAACGCAACAAAACCCGCTTGCCCGCCACAGAGCTTTGTAAGTCATCAATATTTTTTTTATTTAACATTTTCGCAACTCCCCTTTTCATTTTGGGCTATTCATTGTATAATTTTAGCATAACCACCGCCGCAAATCAAGGAGGATTTCATTATAATGATAAAATTTGACTATCACACCCACACAAACCATAGTTTTGACTCATCCGCTACCGTTGATGGCATGGTGCAAAGGGCAATTTCGCTTGGTTTAGAAGAATATGCAATAACCGACCATATCGACTTTACTTGGCCGGACTGCCGCATAATAAGCCCCCACGGCATAGCTGCTAATGTGAAGGCGATGCAGGCAGCAAAGGAAAGGTATGCAGACCAAATTAAAATCCTTGTAGGTGTGGAATTTGGCCTGCGCCCCGATTGTGAGGAAGCCGCCGCCAAAATCGCCAAAGCTTATGATTTTGACATCGTCATCGGCTCCATGCACGAAATTAACGGTAGTGATTTTTATTACCCCGAATTGCATAAAGGGCGCACTAAGCATGAGGTTTTTCAGCTATATTTTGAAAATGCACTGGAAACCGTCATAGCCTGCGATAGTTTTGATATTTTGGGGCATTTGGATTATGTAGAACGTTATGCACGCTTCCCCGATAAAACCTTGCACCACGCCGATTATCGGGAAATTGTGGATGAAATTTTGAAGGTAATAATCCGCAAAGATAAAGGTATCGAAATTAACACATCGGGCTTTGCCTACGGGCTTGGGCGCACCCACCCGCAAGTTGGCATCGTAAAGCGTTATCGGGAGCTTGGCGGCGAAATTATTACCGTGGGCAGCGATACCCACAAGCCCGAAAATATAGCACATAGTTTTGACAAAGCTTATGAAGTGCTTAAAGAGGCGGGTTTTAACCACATAACCCGCTTTTGCAAGCGCAAACCTATATTAACGCCACTTAAAAAATAAAGGAGATTGTTGATGAAAAAACTTTTTTATAGCTTTATGGCCGCAATATTTTTATTATTTGCCCTAACTGCCTGCAATGGTAATGGCGAAGAATATGTACCGCCACCCCACACCATAGAAGAGCTTGGCAACACCATCGTAACCGTCGGCAATTTATGGGAGGACTGGTGGAGCTTAAGTGGCCATTTTGACAACCCGCCTTGGCAAAGCCTTGCAGATGTGCGAAATTACCTGCTACAATATTACACCGAAAATTTTGTGGACACATATCTGTTGGGCGAAAATTCCATTTTTGCCGAATATAACAGCGAATTGCTGATAAATGCGGACCGCTGGGGTGCCGGCCGCCTTAACTGGGAAAATGCAACCCATATGCTAATCGAACAGGATGGTGGGCACGCCATAGTGGAAACCATCTTTAAACACGGTTTTTGGCATCGTGATGATGTGGCTTGGACACCTTCCGAACTGCGCTTTCACTTTCATTTTGTGGATGGTAGGATTGATGTGGGGTTAAGCCCCATGGGACAACATCCGGACATCATTTGGCAAGATACCCGTACAGGGGGCGACCAGCTAACACTGGAAGAAATGGGCGAAATAATCGTCGCAATGGGTCATTTTTGGGAGGATTGGTGGTTTATGCAGGGGGATTTTGCAAATCCACCCTGGCAAGCTTTGGAAGATGTGCGCAAATATCTTGCCCAATATTACACCGACGCTTACCTATACGCCCACCTGCTTTCCGTTTTTGATGAAGAAAATGGGCAATTAACCATTAACGACATCCGCATAGGCACATTGCGACCCATGTGGGAAAATGCCACCCACAGGTTAATATCCCGAAGTTATGACACTGCTATTGTGGAAACCACATTCCGCATGGGATATCCCCGTGGTTATGATTGGTGGGACAATATCAGCGAGGTGCGCTTTTATTTCACCTTTGTGGGCGGCAGAATACACATAGGTACAAGCCCTTGGACATGGGATGACAGCATAGTTTGGCTTGACCGCATTTGGACATTTGAAGAGCTTAGTTGGGTTATCCAACGCACTTGGCATTTTTGGAACAGCTGGTGGAATTTCCAAAATATTTTTGGTATGCAGCATGTGAGCTTTGACAATGTGCCACCCCGTTTGGAAGCTCTTGGTTACGCCCATTTGCTGCCCTCGTCAGGTTTTTATGATGCGGACACCGTGCGCTGGCATTTAGGGCGGGATTTTACTGAAAGCTGGATAGAGCAGTTGTTGGGAGAAGAATACCCTATCTTTTTAGAATACAACGGACAGCTGTTTATTCAGATGGCGAGGGGCATTTTTAGCTATCCCGCCGACTGGGAAAACGTAAACCTTGTGTTGGTTGAGCAAGAAGGCGACACATTTGTTATAGATTTTACCATGTCGGGCCATCAAAAGCGCATTACCTTAGTCGACGGCAAAATCGACAGCGGTTTTGACCCATGGTTTGGTTTTGACATCACCAGGTATTTTTAACACATGCACCGAATGATGGTGGTATAAAATCCCCCTTGAAAACTTGGGGGATTTGTGTTATAATCCAAAAATCAAATTACATATAGCGAACACCCTCTCATACCAATTCCATTCTCAATCATGGAAAAGCACATTTTGAAAACACACTGAAACCTGCGATTTTCAAAATATCCTTTTCCATGTTTCGAATTGGAATTGGTATCAATCACTGAATGGCTGTGCCCTGAAGCCCATTGAATCATTGAGACTTCGTGGCTTGCTTTCACTGTTTCGAGGCGCATTCGCTATGCAAGGAGAAAATATGTTACTTGAAATCAAAAATATTAACAAACATTACGGCGACAAACATGTATTGAAAGATGTAAGCTTTGCTGCCACATCAGGCCGTGCCCTTGGACTTTTGGGGCGCAACGGCCACGGCAAAACCACAACCATGAAAATTATGATGGGCATTATCTACGGCGACAGTGGTGATGTGCTTTTGGACGGTGCGCCCCTTGCAAAATCTGGCGCAAAATTTGGATATTTGCCCGAGGAGCGTGGCCTGTACCAGAAAGTTAAGATTTTGGATCAAATGGTGTATTTTGGCAAGCTGCGGGGCATGACCTTTGCAGGTGCCAAAAAAACCGCCACCGAGCTGTTGGAGCGGCTGGATATGACCGAACACCTTAAAAAGAATGCCGAAACCCTATCAAAAGGCAACCAGCAAAAAATACAGCTGGCAATTACTTTGCTTAACGACCCCGATATAATAATACTTGACGAGCCTTTTTCCGGGCTTGACCCCGTAAATTCCAAAATGTTACAGGAATTAATTAACGAAAACACCGCCCGTGGAAAATTGCTAATCTTTTCCAGCCACCAAATGGCGCAGGTGGAGGAGTTTTGCAAAGATGTGTGCATTATCAAGCATGGCGTAGTAATGCTTACAGGCAGTTTGCACGAAATTAAAAACAGCTACCCCCGTGACAAGGTGCTTGTTATAACACAGGACGGGGAAAGGCATCTGGTGCAAGCCCCCGCAGATGGGGACTTGGCAAGTATCGCCAGCGAATATAAGGTGAAAGGTATGGTTGTAGATTCTGTATCAATCCAACGCCCCAGTTTATTGGAAATATTTTTAGAGAAAGTAGGTGAAGATGATGAAAGGGCTTAAACACGTTATATCTTTCGAATACTTAAATGTAGTGCGCCGCAAGGCTTATTTATTCTCCATACTATTTTATTTGGTGTTGATGGTAATGCTTAGCTTTTTGCCCAATATCATTGATTTTTTTAGCAGGGATGATATGCAAATTAACCATGGTGTAGCCCTGCTTTTAGACGAAGCACCCTTCCATAATATGGACATTAATCTGCTTGCCGAATATTTTCCCCAATTTGAATGGAAAACAACCACATACAGGGAAATGGAATATGCCATAAAAACCGGGCAAGCGGCTTTTGCACTACACTTTACAGATGTTGCCAGCTACCGTGTGATAATCACCGACACAAACCTTGCCCCGAACTTCTATTTAATGGATTTGTTTGTGAGGGAAGTAAACCACAGGTTTTTGTTTGATACGTTGAATGCAGCATATACCCCACATATGCCCGTTAGCATGCAGTGGTATATTGTGGATTTAGCGCAAGAAGATGGTGGGGTTGTGGGCGATTATAATTGGATTGGCCCGGCAGGTGCTGTTATTGGTAATGTTGCGTTGGTGCTTACGTTAATGGCGGTTTTATCCAGTGGCGGCGGCATTATGGCAAGCGTTATGAAGGAGAAAACTTCAAAAATTGTAGAGCTGCTTTTCACATCTGCCGCACCTGCCGCAATAATGCTTGGTAAGGTTATTTCTGCCGCCCTTGTGGGGCTTACCACGGGCACAATTTTGGCCGGTTCCATGTTTATACTAACCCGCTTTAACAACCCATTAATGAATTTGCTGGGCGATGGCGGCAATTTGTTCTACGGCTATCCGATGGTAACCTTTGTCTATTTAGTAGTATTTTTTATCATCGCTTTCGTTTGTATGTCATTTATTTATGCGGGCATGGCAGCCACCGTGGGTGATAGCCAAGAAAGTGCAACCCTTGCCACCTTGCCAATGTTTGTGGTAATTGGCGCATTTTACCTTGGTATCATGCTGTTGGGTAACCCTGCTTTTATCAGCGAAACATTTGTGGCTGTAATATCCTATGTGCCCTTTGTATCCCCCTTCGCTATGATAGCCCGCCTAAACACCGTAATCCTGCCCACTTGGGAGGTTTTGCTTATAATTGGGCTAAACATTATCTACACCATCGGTGCCGCTTTCATCTCCTCCAAAATCTACCAGATGTGCATAATGCTGTTTGGGCATAAAATTACATTCCGTTTCCTTGTCAAAAAACTTGTGAAAGGTTAGTTTATATGAAAAAACTAATGATAGCCCTGTCAGTTGTCCTTGGGCTTATGCTGGTGGCGACAGTGGCGATATTGCTGTTTTTGCCTGATTTTCCTGCATTTTTTGCGGCAGAGGATGGTCCCCAAATGGCCGTGCTTTCTCCCAACTTGCCGCCTGCCCCGCCCCAAATCAGGGAAACATTACCTGCGGAGCAAGAGCGTGAACAGGAAGAGTACATACCCCAAACTATAAGCGAATTTTTGGCGCAAAACCCCTTCCCCGAAGGCTTTGTGGCGAACAATACCGCCTTGCCTTGGTATTTGAAGCTGGTAAACCGCTACAACCACATGGAAGAGGATTTTACGCTGGAACTTTCCGACATAGGCGGCAGGTATTTTGATGCAAGGGCAGCCAATTCCCTGCTAAGCCTTATTAATCAAGCCCAAGAAGTAGGTTATGGGGTTGTAGCCATATCCACCCACCGTGGCATAAGCCGCCAACGCCAGCTTTTTGACAGCCAAGTAACCCGCAATATAGATACAGGCATGAGTGCCCAAGATGCCTTTGAAGCCGCCCGCCGTGTGGTGGCATACCCCGGCACCAGCGAACATAACTTAGGGCTTGCGGTGGATTTTGTTGCACGTGGCAACTATACCCTTTCCCAAACTTTCGGACAAGATGGTGAGGGCATATGGCTTGCAGAAAATGCCCATCACTTCGGCTTCATCTTACGCTATCCCGACCATAAGCAACATATCACAAATATTATCTACGAGCCGTGGCATTTCCGTTATGTGGGCATCCAGCACGCCACAATCATGTTTGAAAATGGTATCGTGTTGGAAGAGTACATATTTTGGCTACAAAATAAATAGAGCAGTATACTTAAGGCAAATACGCCACCGCCATCCAAAAAATTTTGCTAAAATTGTCATTTTTGCCTTGACAGGGACTTTGGGGCGTGGTATAATTTATTTTTGGTGGCCGCAGGTCGCTCCACAGGAGAGCCGACAAAGGCTGATAACTACCAAAAAGCCATATATTTTGCGAAAGGAAGTTAAAAAATGCGACAGACAACAATTACCAAGCCTGCGGATGTAGCCCGCCAATGGTTTGTGGTGGATGCTGAGGGGAAAACCCTTGGCCGTCTTGCGGCAGAAGTTGCTAAGGTTTTGCGTGGCAAGCACAAGCCCACCTTTCAGCCCCATGTGGACACCGGGGATCATGTTATCATCATCAACGCCGAAAAGGTACACCTAAGCGGCAAAAAGATGGAGCAAAAAGAGTATTTCCGCCACAGCGGATACATGGGCGGCGACAGGATGATACCTATCAAAACCATGTTTGCCAAAAAGCCTACCGAGGTGTTAAATTTGGCAGTTAAAGGCATGTTGCCCAAAACTGTGCTTGGCAGAAAAATGTTTAAGCGTTTGCATGTTTACGCAGGCGGCGAACATCAAAACCACGCCCAAAAACCACAAGTTTTGGAGTTTTGCTCCAAAGGCATTAAATATTAGGAGGTTTGCGTTTTATGGCTCAGGTTAAATATTACGGCACGGGACGCAGAAAGTCCTCCGTTGCCAGGGTTTACATTATGCCCGGTAGTGGCAAAATAACCATCAACAAAAGGGATATGGATGAATATTTTGGTCTGGAAACCCTTAAAATCATCGTTAAGCAACCATTGGAGCTTACCGGACTTACAAGCAAATATGATGTTAAAGTTAATGTGCACGGCGGTGGCTTTACCGGCCAAGCCGGTGCCATACGCCACGGCATCACCCGCGCCTTGCTGGAAGCGGATGCGGAACTTCGCCCGGCACTTAAAAAAGCAGGCTACCTAACCCGCGACCCAAGAATGAAAGAGCGCAAGAAATACGGTCTTAAAAAAGCCCGCCGTGCGCCACAATTTTCTAAGCGATAATGCGATGCAACCAAAAATCCCGACCTTATGCAAAGTCGGGATTTTTTTGTGCTGTATCCGCAGAAATTATCTATGCCAAAGGTGCGCCATTGTTACAATGCTCTGTTCACGGGTAAAATCTGCATCAAATCCAAAGGTATCGTCACCGATGCCACTCATAATTCCGGCTGCCTGCACCTGCCCAACAGCGTCATGCGCCCAAGGGCTAATCAGATGTCCATCAACGGGGAAGTTTGGTGCATGGTTGGGTAGCGGCCTACCTATGGCCGTTGCCAAGCGGGAAAGCATAACCGCCGCCTGTTCACGGCTAAGGCGGTTATTGGGCGCAAACATATTGTTGCCCACACCACTAACAACGCCAATATATGCCGCCTTTTGCACATTCGCATCATCAGTGTCAGCAAAGGTTGTTCGCCCTCCTATTTCGCCACGCAAGCCTTCGTAAAGCGAAACAGCCAGTGCGGCAAATTCTCCACGGGTTATGGGTTGCCTGTAATTATAGCGAAGATTTTGCGGCAAAATCCCGGTAAAAACTGCCCATTGCACATGCCCTGCCGCCCATGACGATGGTGCATCATGCACATCCCAAGCATTTACCCCTTCAACTCTTGCAAGCCCATCTGCCACCTCTTGGCTGCGGTTTGGTAATTGTGAAGAAAAGTTATAGGGATACCACATAGGCGAAAAGCCTATAAATCCTAACTGCGCAGCTTCTTCTTGCAATCTTGCGTCACGCAGGGTTCCATGCAGGCTGGTTGCCCAAAGGTTTTGCTCTCTGGTAAAATAATTTAGTAAAAGCCATAAATTATTGGCCAGCAGTAAATCGGATTCTGTATATTGGTTATTATGCCGCCCGCTGTTTATAATTTGGCCATACGCACCCCACAAGGCTTGCCTTATGCCCTCGTGGGCAACAATGCGGTCGGCGGCATCGCTGTTTATGCGGTTAAAACTTGTAACGGTGCTAAAAATGCCATAAATACCACCTGTAACAATATTTAGGGTAGCACTGCCAAGCCCCTGTAAAGCCGCCTGCACCACTTCAAACCCTTCTGCAAGCCCTTCTGCATTGTGCGTTACATAAATAACAGCATTGCGCAAATTCTGGTCATTGGTGTTTTGATATATAAGCAATAAAATTAGCAAGTCTTCATAAGCCCTTAATGTGCGCCTATCAAGAGCCTCCAAATTTCTAAGAACGTTTACAGAAGCGTCCGCCCCAAATTGTACAGTATCAGCAAAGCCGCCCACCTTAGGTATCAGCGTTACAGCCTTACTTAAAAACAGCTCGCCCATGGCATCGGTTCGCTCCAAATGGGTGTTGCTTTCCCCTCTTACCATGGCCTCCAAGGCGGCTATATAAGCCGATTGCATTCGTGCATCGTTATTACTTTGCCGTCCCCTTGCAATTTCCATGGCTCGGGTATAATCACCAAAGGGGCGGATGTTGTGGTTGGTTCTTTGTATCATATTAAACATTATACGTGCATCACGGGAAAAGCCCGAAATTTGGTCCTGTGCGGATGTGTGCGGCAATAAGTCCTGCTCCAAACCCGGCGGGAAGCTTCTTTGCCCGTCCGCCGTTAGGCGATAGGGCTTGCTGCCCCAAGCTATATAATCACCATAAAACAGTCGATAAGGTACAGTCCTCGATGGCGAACCACCGTGAAACACAACCCTGTGTGGGATTGGGTGAGGTCCACGCCCAGAATGCAGTACAATCCCAACGGAAAGATTGTAAATACTTCTCTCTCGCACACTTCCATCAGGGTAATGCACGGTCATCCTGCCTCCACCAGATAAATTTGTCCAATCCAGTCTTGATGTGGACGGCACATCGGTTAACATTTGTCGTGGACGATGTTCGATTGCGGGTACTTGTGGAAAACCCGGGGCAGTATAAAAAGTTGATGAGCTTCCAGTCGGCACTGGTCTTGTGTAAAAAACCGGCGAAACCAGTCTTCGCGCCAGCACTGCACCTAAATCACCCCGGGCAACCACATCCCCTGCACCTTCAACCCCCAAAACTAATTTTCCGCCAGGGTTGATATGTAAATCCCAAAACCCTCGCATCTCCATGTTAAGACGCATCCACCCATTATACAGGTGGCCAGCATCTGTATAGCGTAAATAACTCAAGTTCACTCCGCTATCCCCCACAAATCTTATGTTTTGACGTGTTTCGGTAAGATTGCGAAACTCGAAAACCTGCCCGGCACCTATGGTCACAATCACCGCTTCGCCACTGGCCATCACATTAATGGGCGCAATTAAGCCCACCGCCATCATAAACGCCATAAAAATACCAACAATCCTCTTCCTCATAACCATCTCTCCCGCTGTTGTAATATTAGCTACATCA
>WRAX01000013.1 GCA_009779935.1 Defluviitaleaceae bacterium
GCGTTGCGTCAAGATGTGCAAGAATGGTTGATTTGACTGTGATGTTGTATGCAAAATTTCACGTTAATGGTGTGTTTGATTACGGGTGGTTGGCTAATACGTTATTTTGACAACACTCCCAAAACTTTATTGTCCAAGCTATCGTCTTTTATGTATGCCTGCGGTATTATGTGGTCAACATCATAATCTGATAAGTTGCTTATTTCTAAAGTTTCCTTGGTATACATACACTTGCCATTTTGCAAGAAATACAAAAACAATCTCTCGTTGTCAAACTCTTTTTCATTCGCTTTGCTATCAAAATTTTCTCTAATTTCTTTAGGGATGACTTCATCCGTGTTTTTGGTAAAGTTTTGATACATCTTCTCTATCTGCTTGCGGCGCGAAACGGTCCTTTTGCCCTTCGTTCCATCCCCACGTGCCATTTCGATAACTATCTTGTCTATATTTTCTAATTTAAGCACATTCTCTAGCTCTTTGATTATTTTTAAAGACTGTCCTATGCCCTTTTTGATAGCAGGGCTACCCGCAAGTTCTTCAACAAGGCTATAATTTAACGTTCCGCCCTCTTTGCCGGACAGCTGGGCTTCTTTCACGGCTTCTTTAACCTTTTCATCCCTTAAAAGCCGCATAAAGTTGTTAAATTGTTCTTCTTTTAAGTTGCTAAGAATACTCTTGCCATTGCCGCATCTAATTCCTGTTAACAATTTCGCCGATAATCTGCCCCATCCTGTATAGCGCAATTTGGAGAGTTTGCTAATTTGTTCGTGTGTAAACAAACCATTCCATTCACTCTTGTTTGCTCTGGTAATAGTTTGCTGTAATATTTTTCTGTCTTTGAAAATGGTCGCCCATTTAATAATCTGCTCCAAAACAGGCTTGTTTTTTTCGATAAAACTATCGCATAAACCAACACTTTCTATCAAGTCTATATATGTGCTGTAACTTGTATTGTATCCAGGTGATTTTCCTATTGTATCAATGCCAAATAGCTGGCTAACACTAAGCTCGCTGCTCGTTATGCCATTGTTATACAAAAACTTTACCATATGCTTTCCCGTTACTTTTTTGTGTTTCTTAAAAAGCTCATCAACAATTCTTTGTCGCAATTTTGGTGAAAACCAAACTTTCTCTTTTTCACCTTTTTCATATCCACATATAATTAACTCGTTGTAAACTTTAAATTCTTGATATGTAAGTGAGCTATCCGGCAATACCTTTTCATGCGGCAGATATGTGCAAAAAGATGTCATGCGTTCTATAAATTGTGTGTTGCTGTTTTCTCGGTCTACCACTTCATCAAAATTCCACGGCGTTATGTTTGCGCCCTCCATGCCGGTGCGCTTTTGCATCCAAGCAAATTTTGACCTTTCTGCACTTGTTAAAGGTCCTACATAGTAGGGTATTCTAAATTCAATTAACTTTTGCAGCCTGTCTGTTTCATTCGCTAAAAACTGATAATGCTTGCTTTGGTTTTCAATTATTTTCATTAGCTCATATTTGTGTATTTGATATGGTATAGAGCCATTATCGATCACCCTTTGCTTCGGCAAAAACCGATCACACTCCATTTCGCTTGCAATTTCTTCACGCTCTACATATTGCGGCACAAGCTTTTTAAGCTCGGCATAAAACTCATCTCTTGTTAAACTTTTTTCTAATGTACCATGCTTTACATAGCGCGAATAAATGCCAAAAGTCCCAAATATCTTTAAATATACTTCTCTACTATAATTTTGATGAACATATTGCTTAAAAGTTTTTAGCTGATCTTTGTGCTGTTCAAATTTTTTTATCATTGATGCAGATAGGCTTTCTTGTGTTAAAATGTTACACAGCACAATACTTTCATAAACATCCTTGCCGCACTCTATTACCTGCATCTCACCATCTGTTAAATATTGTTTTATGGTAGCGAGCTTTTCTTCGTATTTTTCTGCATCCAAGCCATATTTAAAATCACCGCTTTTAGGCATATTTTCGTTTTCTTTGTTGTTATAGCTTGGGTTTTCAAAAATCATAGCAAGGTCAATTCCATTACCAACAGCAGCAGCAAAAAGTGCTTTTTGCTGCTTGTTTTTGCTCTCCAAAAAATCCTTGGTCTTTTTGTCCGTACCTTGCTCATAAATTTCAAAATTTTGGTCTATATTAAGGCTGTTGTATAGCTCGCAAAGCTTAAAAACCTTTTTAGATTTTGACAAATTACGGTCTTTCAATATCTTATTTGCCTTATCTGCCTTATCGCTATCGTCAAAAGCAAAATTAAAAGATGTTATGTCATCTTGGTTATACAAACTTAACAAAGCAACCCAAGTTTCTGTAATATCAAGGTTGCTTAAATCAAAAACCTGCCCTTGGTTAACAAAATGTCCTCTGTGCTTCAAAATGTGATGAAGCGCAAGATAAACAAGCCGTATATCTGCCTTGCTCGCATCATTCATCAAGCGCATGCGCAAATGATATATTGTTGGATATGTTTTATAGTAATCTTTTTCGCTTGAATATGATTCGCCATCAGATGATAAAAACCCGCCAAACAAGGGCATCTCTTGCTTGGTGCCTTTGGTTCTATCTTCGTTTTGTAAAAACCCTTCATCAAGTCTATGGAAAAAATCAGGATCAATTTTTGCTATCTCATTTTCAAAAATCTTTTGCAAATTAGTTATCCTGTTTCGTCTTCTTAGTATACGGCGGCGCATGGTTCTTTTTACACGTCTTCCAAGTGCTGTTTCCGCCTCTTCAAATACATACGCACCCCAAAGGTTAGTGCTTTGCTTGAATTTCCTTCGGGCTTCTCCATCAATTTCAATTATCTTTTTATGTTTTTTAGCAAGACTAAAATTTCTTAAAACCGCCCAACCGACACTATTTGTTCCTATGTCAAGACTTATCGTGTATTTTTGGTTCATAGTTTTCCTCCTTGCGAGCCATTTGCCCCTTTGTTAAAATTAAATCATATCGATTCGCTAAATATATAACACGTTTTGCAAATTTTGCAAACCTCGCAAATCTCTTTTAGCTCCACATTATAACCAATCAGTCTCATCAACTTCTTCCTTTTAAGGGTTTAGTTTGTGTAATTCTCGCAACTGCTTTTGAGCTTCTATCGTCTTCGTAAGCAACCCGACAACATTCTGAATATGCCCAAAATCCGCTCTTGTCATCGCCTTACCTATTATGTGACTTAAACCACTTATCCATCACTTGGTAGACGCCTATGTAGTATACCCATACATCATAGGGAATGCCGTGGATAACGAAGCTTTTGTTTAGGGTTAGGATGCCGCCTTTGTATTTTGGGGTGGCTTTTTCCAGGGTTGCGGGGGTTAGGGTTAGTTCTGCTGGTACTTTCTCTTGCATTAGGCGGAGTTTGCGTAGGCGTTCTCCCGCTGCCACGTATTGGTGAAACATTTCTTCGGTCACTATGAAGTCATCATCATTTTCACGTGGGACATTTATTATTGGTACACGCAGGAAATCACACTTTAAGAAGTCGTTGAAGTGGCAGCGGTAGGAGGATGGCGTAGATGTAGTCGAAGATTTCTATGGGGCTTGGGGTGTGGGTCATGTGCTCAGTTAGGATCGTTAGGGTGGCGGGGTCAAAATTGGGTTGCCAGCTTCCATCCAGTTCGTTGTGCAAAAATAGTGGTGCAACGATAGTGCCGCCACGGATTTGCATATGATTGAGGTCAACGACTGTGTCAGTAATGAAGATGTGGACAAAATCATTAGATGATGGAACACCACGAAAAAATAACATACCAATGTTTTTGTCAATTGGTGCTGCAAAATCGACCATCAAATGTCCGACAACCTTTTTTCTCTGGGCATTGTACCCCAACCACCAGATATGCCTGTGTAGTATGTCCAAAGTTTATCAAAAGGCCGATACTCGATACCAACAATGATTCCTTCGGGAGAAAGAACATCGTTTCTGATTTTTTCCGCACTTTGGTCCCGGGTGAATTTTCCGAATACGTCAAGTATGCCGTCGTCGGTAAGTGAATTTTTGACGGCATCAAGACGGCAATTTAGTTCATCTCTTGTTGGTGCATACGTCACTTTATCATCGCCCGATTGTGCGCCGCTAACTTGCATTGGGAATAGTTCCCGCAGGCTCGCACCTTTATCATATTACCCCCCATCTTCACCCTCCAAAGGTATAAAATAAGCCATTTTATCGTCGGGTGCAATCTCAACAAGCTTTACTTCGTTAGTCTTGTAAGTTTTGGAATTCGACTTCTCGTGTCCCCCATGAATCGGCGTAATAGACTTTTGCCCAATCAGGATTTGTCGTAGCCTTGACGCCAATAAATAATGATACACCCTGCATAATATCAAATATGTTTTCGTCTTTTCCGCCATCGGGTGCTATTTCTTTTTTGATGGTGCTACCATGTAAATCTACAATGTATATTGTGCAAAAGTTCGCAATAAGCTGGCTCTCATTCCTCTAAAGGTGTGATTGTCCAAATATCCATTATTTGAAACAAAAGCGAGTATACCTTCGTTGTTTTTGCTAATTATTTTTTCAGCAAATCGGAAGAGCTTAACATGTCGTCGTTTAGCAACTGCTTGCGTTCTGCAAGTCTTGTTTTTTCCATCGGTTTCAGTTCTATATGTTTCTATATCAAAAGGCGTTGTTGAACCAGCCAAATACGGCGGATTACCAATAATAACCTTAATAGCCGTCTACCCTTCCAAGTATCGGCATTATAGTCTTCTTCGGCAATAGCGACAGAAAAGTCAAAAAGGGATATTTGCTCGTTTTGTTCAAGGGTGGTTTTCGTCGGTGCCAGCGTATTAGTTAAATATGCCTTGGGGGGATATCTCGTTAGCAAGCGAGCTTTGCTCGCCCATTTCAACAGGTCGCAATGTTTCCTCCGCAGTTCGTCTAATATTAAGATGTGCCACAAATGAAATTATAGCCTCTGACTGATTGAGGGGTGAACAAGATGTGATATCATGTTTTATACCACATCTATTATGGATGCTGGGATAAGGATTATGGGATAAACCTTGTGTAAGTTAGTTTGTGAAGAGGATCGTTGTGGCTAGCGACGAGCCTCTTTTTTCTTTTACAGCCAGATTATAACACATCATAAACATAAAAGCAAGTTGTTTCGACAAAGCTTAGAACAATAGCCCATCCCACTCTGATGACCATATGAGGGGGATGGGCTTGATATTACTGATTGTTAATTATATAGATATGCGCATTGTTAATTGCATGATTATCGGTCAGTTTCATGCCAAGCATACAACCAAGTTGCACGGTGTCGGTTCTGACTGCGGTTAATGAGCTGTGAGCTTCAGCTTCGTAAGGCTACCCATCACCACCTACGAACCACCAACAACCCCAAACACAGCACGAACATCAAGGTTGGCTTCTAAGGTAAGGGTTATTGAGTTTGGAGTGCCTCCTGTGTATCTAATGCCATTGATATACCATGCTTGTATGGAGCTACCTCTATCGGGTGTTGCTCGGAAGGTTATTTCTGTTTCTTCCGGATGAGAACTACCTGATTCGATTGGTGTACCGTTTATAGCTATTAAATCACCACGACCCCATGGGGTGAATATGAATGGGTCTGGGATATAGGCTAATACCATTCCGCCTTCGGGGATGAAGCCCGGCAAGAGAGCTTGGTTGGCGTTGGGGGTGAAGGTTACTGCAAAACTGGACGTTTATTCTGTATCCCTTTCGAGCAAAGACATAACTTCGGACATGTCTAATAAATTTACAACCTTTGTTTCAGCGAATCTGACCGATTCATATGGAGCAATTTCGTTTAGCGACATAAGTTCGCCAACCACACCCGGCGTAATATTAAGACCAAAAATCATTCCGGAAGATTCCCAGTGAATCAAATATGGTGAAACAAGTAAGTATATGCCGTCAATTAAGCCATCCACAGTAGCATCACTTTTCTCTATAACGGCAAGCATTTCGTTTTCTATGTCTTGTCGGCGAGAGATACCGAATTCGAAACTGGGATATAAGACCATTGCTTCCCAAAATGTTTCGTCTGTTACTTCGACACCTTTAGGCAAATACCGAATAACCAAACTATATCTGGTTAAAGTAATTCTTTCGATTTGAAAGTCATCCGGAATACTTATGGGTAAGTAAAGAAATTCTAGTGAAGCAAAGTCTGTGCCTTGCACCACGCTTTCCAAATCTGAATCCAAAAACGACCCAGCCCAATACCCTACAAAACTCGAGATGTCCCCTGCTGATCCAGCAGCTATGCGAGCAAGTAAAAAATCATTCAATGTAGAAAATTCTAAAAAATTAACCGCTCGTTCAGCCATAAGTATTTCAGTATCTCCAAATGCCTATGGGCTCTACATTACTCATTCAATGCGCTAACCACATCCAGTTAGCAGCGCAAACAAACCGAGTGAAATTCCTGTTAATATAAGTCGTTTCATAGTGCGTGGCCATTCCTCTCTATAATCTATATTTGATACTTGTGATTGTGTTTCTGGAAGTCATTAAGTGGTCGTATTCTCATAGGTGATGATGCATAGTAGCAGTCAGAAAAAACAACCAAAGGCACCTTCTTAAATTAATCATTGTTATAGCTTGTCATCATAATCTCAAACCCTATCATACGAGATAAAGGCCATTTTCACTTGTAATATCATCTTTATAAAACAGTTCATTAACGCCTGTGTAGTATGTATCTTTTACATACTTAATAATTTACGCTGCAAAAGTGCCTGTGCCACAAGTGGGATCCAGTATAGCAACCCTTGGTACAGATATTTTCTTTGTGTTTTTAGTTTTCTTGCGCTCGGTATATTCTTCGCTTTCAACCTCAATTTCAAAATGATCGTTGTTGGATGGCCCTCCTTCAATACCAATTTCTTCAATAAGTAGCTTGTCCACCATACCAACCATATACTTAACCACCTGATGGGGCGTGTAAAATACGCCTATCGATTTGCGCAAAGCGGAGCCGTAGTATGTCAAAAAGCCCTCATAAAATGCACTATTGTGTCGCCACGCTCGTGGTCGTCAAGCAAAGCAGATATATCGCATATTTTATATAGGTTACATAGCTTGTCTATTGTAGGGTGGCTGTTTCTGCTTGGACTATGTGGTTGAAAAACTGGCTCAATAATGGGCGCAGGTCTTGCCTTATACGGCTAAACAACCCGTAAAGCTCTGTAAACATTGGCAGGCTTTTTTTGTCGGCCATTGATAAGGGGTAAGCCTTGGTCCTCTTCTTTAAGTATACTTGCAACCACTGTTCGGATTGTGCGGGCATATATTACCATATATTCCGCCAACTTGGCGGATGATTTTATGTTTATGGGGTCTTGACCTCTATAAGGGCTATAGAGGTTTCCATGTATTGGCTAATTTAATATAATTTGTCCATCGACACTTTGCCAAATTTCTAAATCAGGATTTTGACCCGCCACCCCTTTTCGGCCACCCGAAAAATCACGAACCTTGCAACCGAAATGTTCTAATAAGGTTATGGTAGACGGATTAAAAGATGATTCTATACCACGATGCAAAAGCTCTTGTACTGACTTATAGTAATTTTGAATGTGGTTGGTCATAGCAATCCCCTCCGTGCTGTCTGATACAATAAATTGTCAATTATTGTATCGCAATTTCTGACGGGTTTCAACGTTATTCTCGCATGTATTGCAAAATAGGCATTAAAAGCCCTCAACAGCAACAAAATTGTAATAGAGTTGGGGGTGATACGTTTGGATGTGCCAAATTACACAGCTACAACCAGCACTCAAAACTTTATTGCTTGTTTGGAATTGATTCGTTAGTGTGTAGAAATAACAGCATGTTGATGACGGCCTCGTTTAAGTGTGTTGAATTATGACTCTTTGAGGGGCAAATGAATATTCGCCTGTTTTGATTGCTGTCATTGTCTTATTTGACAATCAAAAACCACCCACCACCAAGCAGGTGCAAACTGGCTCAGGCTTAGTTTTAGCGGTGACAATCGTCACACCAATTATAGATGTCATTTGTCCACATGTTGTCATAATCATTCCTCCTTAGTAAGTAATTGAATAGTTGACCAACCCTATATTTTTTGATTTTTGGAAGTAACACATAACTGATTATTGCCATGGTGACCAAGTGTGCAGCCAAAGCCTGCCAGCTCTGTTTTCCCATTGGAGTGAGTGCCTATGACCTGCAACAAAATCACTCAAAAACTCCCTCCACCCCTCAATCATACCATGGATGTCTTTGCCGTAGATGTAATGAAAGTTTTCAATGTTCCAAAGTGCTTCCATGAAGTTGTCGATGCCGTAGGTGTTGATGAGGTAGATTACGAAGGATGTGGCGGGTTCGTATGTGTTGATGGCGGGTATGTGATAGGGTGAGCCCACGGCTGTATAACGGCTTTGATGTACGAAGTGCCCCATATTATAGTAGTCCATGTTAATCAGACGATATTGTGCCATGAAATGATAGTCGTGGTCATAAAATATTGTCCAACTCGTTCTCAAATCCCCTCTATCTGAGTAATGGTCAATATAAAATAGCTGGTGGTCAAAATTTTCGGATTTATTAAATACTGCCATAATGTAGCTGGCAAATCCTTCTTCCAGGGGCTGGATCGGACGCACTCCATGTTGTGCATAAATCCATCGTGCTACCACATGGACTACTTCATGAGCTATTGTCATCATGCTTTCAGCTCCTGTGACAATTATAAAGCTATCACCAGCACCCCCACCAAAAAAATCAAACAACGCCCTACCATCATAATAAACCTTAACCTGCAAAGGCATAACCTCAAACTCCACAAACTGTGCCATAAAACCCACAGTAAAGTCAATTGCATTGCGGGTATATTCCACATAGTTTATAATGGCCGTCATTGGAATGGCAGAATTAAAATCATCAAAAGAAAAGGTAATAGTATCTTCGCCGCTGGTTGCAGCTATTGTGCCGTTTGGTAAGTTTACCGCCATTATCGCCACTGGTGTGTTCATTGACCAGCCAAAGTGATTGTAAAAATGTTGTGCTGCCTTGTAATTGGCTTGCCTATTTTCATCATCTTGGTATAACGCCACAAGTTCGGCCAGTAAACCAAATTCGGCTAAGTGACTGGTGAAATGATAAGCCATGTCAATTGCATTAGCCCTTTCATTAGTTCGCCACATACTCGGCATAAAAGCTAAGTCACTAAAATGTGTATCTGTTGCAAAGTTTTGGTTGGTTGGGGTAAATATTCCTAATTGGCTTTTGGCATATGCTTCTAATCCCGTTGACAGCCATAAGGGCAATCTACCACGAGAAAGTTGGTTGGTTAGCCAGCCAAATGTATCACCACTTTCAAAGTTAAGGCTTACTTCTATGTTGGTGAAGGTATAATCATAAGGTGAGCTATGTATTCTTAAACGAGCGTAGGGTATGTCCATGTAATTTGATAGCTGCCTTATAATGGCTTCTGTGGTATTTACAAATTCACTGGCTGTTTCATCGCCATCACGAAAAAAGTAAACCCTGTTACTTAGTTGTGTTGTTGTGGTATAGCCTGTGGTGCGGGCTATTACGGGGTTGGTGTCTGATAGTTCAATAATTAGCCCCATGTCGTAAAAACCTACGGGGATTGCAATTTCGGCTTGGTTGTTGCCGCAGGATGTTAGTGTGAGTATGAGTGTGAGTGTTATTAGAAGTGATGCTGCAAACAAGAATTTCTTCATGCTGTTGCCCTCCGTGAAGTAGATTATCTGCGGTGAAATTCTAATCCTTGTGTATATATTATATCAGATTCATTTAGTATTGTCAAATTTTTTAGTATTTTTTTGTCTACATTCGTCAATTACCCACTACTTTCCTCCACTTATTTTTTGAAACTCAACATCTGCTTAACCTCATTAATTTTGATGATGCGCAACAGAAAAACTGCAGCAACATAAAGTGCCATTAGTAAAGTAAGGGACACAATAACAGCGGGAATTGGGGGCAACAATGCCGCCGCAACGCTATCATGCAGCCAATTTGTGGTTAGGCCTGCTGCAAGGGCTGCAAGGGCAGGTTTTATAAACCAGCGCACAATTTCGGGCTTTATATCCGATATTTTTTTAAGACGTCGTATGGTAAAAAATGTGATTATTATTAGGCTAATTAGCCAGCCGGCCAAAAACGCCACCACCCCATAAACCGGCACAAAAAAATATACAAAAGCAATATTAATGCCCGATGCCAACAGGCTGTTGCGGAAAATAAAAATTTGCTCGCCAAGCCCGTTTAGCAGACCGTTTAGGGTAATGTTAAAATACCAAAAAGGGCACATAAGCCCAAGTATTAGCAGTATTTGTCCCAAGTCCTGCCGATAAACAATTTGCCCGATTTCGTTTGGGAAAACTACAAAAATAAGTGCCGCCCCAAATGCCACAATGGATGTAAAAACAATAGATTTGGAGATGGTTGCATTAACACGTCGGGTATTTCCAAGGGCAACCGATTGGGAAATGGAAGGCACAAGGGAAACAGACAAAGCCACCAAAATAGCTGATGGAAAGAATATCAAGGGCATCGCCATGCCTGTTATTTGGCCAAAGGTCGATAGGGCATCCTCCGCCGTCATGCCGAAAGCTTGTAGGCGGGCGGGTATCATCACATTTTCCACGGTGGATAAAAATGCCGATGTTATGCGGTTTAACGTTAGCGGTGTTGCCATGGCGGCAATTGCAATCAAGGCTTGTTTTTGGGTCATGGTCGGTGCTGCCCCACCTTCACTTTCCCTTTTTTCCCGCCATTTGTGGGCAACCAACACATACGCAAATGATAAAGCCTCCCCTACCACAATGCCTAGAACTGCCACAGCGGCGGCATATTCCAACCCGCGGGGGATAAAAGCCGATGCAAGCAACATAATCACGCCAATGCGTGCCAGTTGTTCGATAATTTGGCTGGCGGCCGGTACAATGGTTTTTTGCAAGCCCAAAAAATAACCCCGCAGGCAGGAGCCCAAAGCCATAAACACAAAAGATGCGGATAGAATTTTCAAGGGCATTACAATGCGCTCTTCGTTCAAAATACCTGCGCCTATGGGGCCTGCAGCAAAAAACAAAACCACCGTCATTATTAAGGATAGGGCGGTGGTTAATGCCAAAGAAATGCGCAATAAACGGCGCATGTTGCCCTGTGCACCCTTTGCCTGCTCCGTCGCCACAAGGCGTGACAGGGTGGTTGTTATGCCCGAGCAGGAAATGGCCCAAGCAAGGGAATATATGGGCATTATAAGCTGATAAAGCCCCATCCCCTCTGCTCCGATGGCGTTTGCCATAAAAATGCGGTAGGCAAAGCCGATAAGGCGGGTTATTATATTGGCGGCAGTAAGGGTTAATGCGCCAAGAACTAAGTTTTTTTTGGTCAAGCCCACAAGTAAGCCTCCCAGCAGTAAAATAAGCATGTTTGATTTTATGAGCCGGCAGGCGGATTAATACATGCCATCATACCGCAGGTAAATTTTGGGTTGATTTTGTAGGGAAGGCATGGTATAATTAAACAAGTGCTTTACGCAGTGAATAGGTAGCTTTCGATATAGCAAAGCTAAGGTGTTATTCCCAAAGTTACGTTTTCTATATGAGGTGGTGCTAACATTGTCACAAAAGCTTGTTGTGATAGGTGCTTCCACCGGCGGCGTAGAAGCGTTGGAAACTGTTTTTTCACAGTTTCCCGCTGATATTCCACCGGTGCTTGTGGTACAGCACATGCCCATTGGCTTTACAGATATTTTGGCAAAACGCTTTAATTTGCAATTCAAATTTAATGTTAAAGAAGCCCGTGAGGGTGACGAGATTAAGGCGGGTCAGATACTTATTGCCCCGGCAGGCAAACACATGCAGATAAGTAAAAAGAATGGCAGGGATTTAGTGGAAACTTTTGTGGGTCCCAAAGTGCAATATTCTATGCCTTCTGTTGATGTGTTGTTTGAATCTGTTGCAAAACATATAAAGGATAAGGCCGTGGGTGTTATTTTAACAGGCATGGGTGCAGATGGTGCAGATGGGCTTTTAGCTATGAAAAACGCAGGTGCAGCCACCATTGGGCAGGATGAAAAGACCTGTGCCATATATGGCATGCCAAAGGTTGCCATGGATATGGGAGCTGTTATGTACCAATTACCCCTAAACAAAATAGCAGACAAAATTTTAACATTGGCAAAGGGGGCAAGCAAATGAAAACGGATGGATTTGCCGTTGAAATTCTAAACAGCCTGCCGGGCATGGCTTACAGGCGGCTTAACAACCCACCAAACTACACTTTTACCTTTGTAAGTGAAGGTTGCTTTGATTTGTTCGGATATGCCCCCGAGGAGCTGATGGGGGACACAGGCATAAACCTGATGACCCTTATCCACCCGGAAGATGCCCACCACATGCGCAAGCTTTACGGCGACACGTTGGAAAAAGGCATCCCCTTGGAAACCAGTTACAGGGCGGTTACAAGAAACGGGGAAACCAAGCGGGTTTGGGTGCGCAGCAGGGTTATCGACACTGATGATGCAGGGGTGCCCTTGACGGTAGAGGGCTTCTGCATTGATGTTACAAAGTTTATGCGCTTGGAAACACAAAGGCTTGCCAACCGCTCCAAAACCGACTTTTTGTCAAAATTATCCATGGAAATACGCACGCCCATGAATATTATCATGGGCATGGCGGACATTGCCCTGCAAGATGATGCCGGCGGAAAAATGCACAAACATGCACAAACAATAAAAACAGCAGGAAACAAACTAATCTCTGTGCTGGATGATATTTCGGATTATGCCAAGCTGGAAAGCGGGCAATTGGAGATAAAACAGGATGTTTATAGCTTTTCCAAGTTTTTAAGGGAAATTGTGACAGCCACAACAGAAAAAGCCGCAATGGCAAATTTGGAGTTTTTGGTGAATGTGGACAGCAACATACCCGAAATACTGGTGGGGGACAGGGAGCACTTATATCAAATTTTGGCTAATATTTTGGACAATGCGGTTAAGTTTACCGATGCCGGCTTTATATCCCTTACCATGGAAGGTGTAATTGAGGGGCAAACCCTTAACTTAGATATTTCCGTGGCAGATACAGGGCGAGGTATTAAAGACGGGGATTTATCAAGGGTTTTATGGGATTTTAGCCAGTTTGATGAAAAGGTTGTAGCAGGCATTGGGCTTGGCTTACCCAATGCGGACAAATTGGCAAAACTTATGGGGGGGGAAATAAAAGCATCTTCCGTTTACGGTGTTGGTAGCATTTTTAATGTAACCCTACCCCAGCAAATCTTCAGCCATGGATCCATTTGCAACATCGGCAACCCCCACATCAAAACCGCAATTGTTTTTGAAAACAGGGACGATTACAGGGAAACACTTATCAACATTTTGGAAGATTTTAATGTGCCCTATGAAGTGACAGATTGTGAAGGGCGTTTTTGCGATGCTTTGCTGGGTGATGAATTTGCCTTTGCATTTGTTGCCAGCATGATTTTTGATGAAATTAAGGTATCCTCCCCTTACGTACTTAGTCAGCGGCGGGTGCAGTTGGTACTTATCCAAGGGCGTGGCGAAAAAGCGTGTAATTATGAGGCTTTGCAGGTGTTGCCTGCCCCTGTATTTTGCCTGCCCGTAGCGGATATTCTAAACGGTGTATATTTTGCCGCAGAAAGTGATATAGCCATTGGCAAGCGGGCAAATGTTGTCAAATTTACTGCACCTAACGCCCATGTGCTTGCGGTGGATGATATTTCCGCCAATTTGGCGGTGATAGAAGGGTTGCTTGCACCATACAGGATTAATCTGGATTTAGTAGAATCCGGCGCAGCCGCCATTGATGCAGTGAAAATTAAGCAGTATGACATGATTTTGATGGATTGTGTAATGCCTGTAATGGACGGCACGGAAACCACTTTGGCGATTAGAGCCTTGGAAAATGCCGCCACAAATTGTGAAGAAGTGCCGATTGTGGCATTAACAGCAAGGATAGATGGTAATAAGCAAACCGTATTGCGCACAGGCATTTTTGATGACCTTATTCCAAAACCCATAGATACAAACAAGCTTAACGAAGTAATGGAAAAATGGATACCTGCCGAATTGCAAATGGAAGCGGAAGCGAAAAAAGCCCCACAAAGCCCCGGCGGGTCACCCCTGACCCCTTTTATCAAAATTGAAGGGGTGGACGTGGCAAAAGGCATTAAATTAGCTGGTGGCGGCAATTTTGACACATATATCCGTGTGCTGGAAAAATTTTGCGAAAATGGGCGTAGGTTGCTTGAAGAAATCCCGGATGCAGTACAGCGGGAGGACTTTTCCCTTTGCGCCGTTTACATGCACGCTTTGCGTAGCATTTCGGCAAGTATTGGCGCAAACCTTTTGTCCCAAACAGCAAGGGTGCTGGAAACGGCATCCGAGCAAGGCCAAGCGGAGTTTATAAAGGCCAAAACCCCCAAATTCTTAGAAGATTTGGAAGCTGTGATAATGGAAGCGGAATACGCCGCAACACGAAACCGAATGGCAGGCAATAACGAAGAAGCCACATTAAAAGCGAGGATGAGTGACATGGATGACACGAAAAAGAAAATATTACTGATTGACGACACGGAGACCTTCCTGTTTTTATTAAACGATATTTTGAAAGAGGATTATGAAACATTTATCTCCAAGGACGGGGAAGATGGGCTGGAAACCGCCCAATTTGCCATGCCCGATCTTATTTTGCTTGATATTGTAATGCCCGGCATGAACGGTTTTGATGTTATGGAAGCTTTGAAAGCTGATGATAGAACAAAACATATCCCTGTGGTTTTGGTTAGCGGTAAAGACACCGATGAGGATAAGGCAAAAGGCTACGATGCAGGGGCTGTTGGTTATATTCAAAAACCATTTAAGCCGGATGAGGTTAAGAGTGAAGTGGAAAAAGCATTTGCTTTATAATATACAAACATAACAAGGGTAGCCGCCAAGGCTACCCTTGTTATGTTTGTGCCATGTCCAGTGCTATCCGCTTCCAACCTCAATAATCTGCGGCAACGGCTCGTTTGTGTTTTGCTGGGATATGGTTACCCGCTCCACCTCCACACCATTAATGCTGATAATATCCATGGTAAACAGTGCCTGCCCCGCCCTACCCTCTTGAATAATGCGCTGTTGTCCTGTGGGCATGGCAGGATTAGGGCGGTGTTCCGTTGGCGGCGGCAGGGCTTGCTCCACCGTTACCCGTTCATAGGTACGCACGGAAATTGCCGGCACAGTGGGCGTTACCACCAATGGGTCATTTTCCCGCAAGCCCCGACCGTCGGGGTTTACATTAGGGTTGGCGGCAAGTAGTTGTGATAAGCTCATACCAAAGCGGCGGGCAATATTGTATAAATTATCCCCCTGCCGTACAATGTAAATTTCTTGCACAGGCCGATGGGTGGTTAGCAATGTTTCGGCATAATTTGCTGTCATCACGTCATTTTTGTGGATGTTGGCTGTGTTGACAATAACATTTTCCACAAACGAATATCTTTGTCCGTCATATTCTATAAACTGTTCAATAATATTTGAAAGCAAACCCTCTGCCTGCTCCGCACTGCCTAGTTTGGCTTCCTGCCGCCCATTTACGGTTATAATTGCACCGTAAACATAAAATTCCAACATGTCTGCAAGGGTTGTCACCATGGCATCAAAGGTGATGGTTTCGGCACTTCTTCTGGCACGTGTTGCACGCACATCCACTTCATCCGCAAGGGTTATGGTTGTACCGAATTGGCTTTCCAAACGGGTTATGGTATGCCCCGTAAGATATTCCGGATCTATAATTCCCCTGTCCCATCTTGCAATGCCCAAATTTTCCCCGTTAACCGCTACCAAAACCGCATTGGGGCGGCTTGCAAGGCTTATGAAGATAGTGCCCCCGCCAATAACGCCCAAAACAATAACGATAAGTATAGTTAAACGAAAGTACCTGCCACGGCGCAAATTGCGAAAACTTGCGGCAATTAAGCCGCCAATGCGCCCAAAAGCCTCCAAAATCAACAATGTCCAATCCCTTTTAACGGGCTTTTGTTGTTTTTGTTTTTTTGTTGAAGAAGGCCGCACGGGCGGTCTTGTTTGTGGCCGCCGCACAGGTGGCCTTTGCTGTTGCCTGTCCATGCTTTTCACCTCTTTTTCAAAGAAGTTTCGGATTGCACATATGGGCGCAACGCCACACGCCATTGGTTGGAGTGAACAGCGTGCGCCCACGGCACATAGTATACGTAAAACTAATTTAACAGAATGGTAACAGACACGGCACGGTTGTTTTGGGTTACAGCAGAAACAATTTGTACACGCATACCCGCTGCCAAATGGTGCATATTAACCGTTTGCCCGGTAACGGAGTTAAAAAACACCGTATTTGCATCAATTGTAAAGGTTCTGTTTTGGAAGTTGGCATCCCGCACCGTAATTTGGGTGCTGGTAAGGGAATGTATGTGGCCGGTAAAATTAGTAGCCGATGGGCCTTGCAGCATTTGCGCACCAACAATTTCTTGGCTGTCAAACCAAATGCGCACACGGCTTCCCAAGGTTAGGTCGAACGGATCCACATGCCCGTCCACCAGCAAATGGGTGCGGTCCGGGGAGCCTTCAAGGTTATCCGTAACCACAACAAAGCTTTGCCCGCGGGCAGATATGAAAATATCACGTATATATACATCGGCGTGGGGTCTGCTTACTGCTGTTGCCCGCACATCTGTGGCCCTGCCATACTCGGCAGTAAGGCTTATCTGGTCACCAATACGCAATTGGCGTGGGGCAAGGTTTGATAGGTTTCCACGGAACACGGCAGTATTGGCGTCGGAGGTAAAGCTGCGTGTGTTGCCATTGGCATCTTCCAGCACAAGGGCAGGGAAAAGGCTATTTGCTCCAAAATTCTTCTCAACCAAAGTGCCTGTCATTTGTATTTCACGTTCTTCCAGCACAAGTTGGTGGGCGTTATTATTGTGCACACGGGCAACAACCATGTCACCTACGTTAATGTTGTTTATGTTGATTGTGGTGCCGCTACGGGTAATTTCTGCACCGCTGGCCACGGCATAATCCCGCACCTCGGTTACAATTTCGCCACGGGGGTTTATTGTGCGGGTTTCGATGCCCACAGTGTTGTTTGGTATGCTTATGCGGGCTATAACACCATCCAGCACACGCATTTCACTAATTGGTGGAATGTTGGATGCAGGCGGTGTTTGCGGTTGTTGCGGCGGTTGTTGTGTTGCCGCCATAGCGTTAATGGACACAATTTCACCGTCAGTAAGGATTGCTGTAAATGTCATATTAGCTGCAAGTGCTGTAAAAGTATTATTTACCCCGCCAATGGTGATGATGGCATTGGGTGCCACAGTAAAGGTGCGGTTATTGTGTGCAGCATTTTGGGAAAGTACAGAAATCGCACGGAAGTTAGGGAAGGTGTTGGTTATTGTACCCTGCACCGTTTCCACCACGGGAGCAGATGGTTGGCCGCTACCGCCACCACCAACTAATGGGGAGCCAATTTCGTGTAAAACAGGCACGATAAGTACAGACATTGCCGCACGGTTAATTGGGCTGCGGGGCAGCACATTTCCATCTAATCCACCATTCAAAATACCCAAACTGCGTAGGTAGTACACATAAATACGGGCAGCAGGTGTTATTTGCTGATGGTCATTAAACAATGGTACGCCGAAGGTTTGCAATGCCTCGTTGGTGCGCCCCATAAAGCGCACAAGGAACACGGCAGCCTCTTCCCTACTCATAATTCTGCGGGTTTCAATTGCACCTGCATTTATAAAATTATTCAAATCCGATGGGAAAAACACGCCACGATACAGTAAATAGGCAATATCCATGTTTCTGGCACTATTCCATGTGGAAAAGTTATTGTCAAAAGTATTTACCAATGCCAAATGGCTTGATAGGGCTTGGTTGTAATAAGCTTGTTGCTGCGCTGTTAAGGCAGATGGGTTAAAGCCTGACATGCGAGCGAAAATTCTCGCCCCTTCAAACTTATCAATGGTGCCGTTTGGATTAAAATTACCGGCCATATCCCCCAGCATAATTTCAAGGGAGCTGACAGTGGCAATAGCATCCGCCGCCCAACTAAGGTTTGCGCCAACATCATGGAAATTGGCAGCATGCACGGCGGTAACAGGCGCAATGGCCATGATTGCTACCGTTGCGGTAACGGTTAATCTTTTAAGTATTTTTTTCATCTTAAAAACCTCCTTGGTTCAAATTTTGTTAAAAAAATCTCTTTTATATCAGCAAAGGTTGCTTTTACAGCCTTTGCAACTTGCTCCATTTGATGGTGCTTTTCAAAAATCCCGAAAACTGTTGCGCCCGAACCCGTCATCATTGCACCCATTGCACCTTGCGCCATCAAAACACGCTTAATATCCGCAATTTGGGGGTTAAGGGGTATAGTTACAGCTTCCAACACATTGCCCATCTCGTTACACATACCTTCCAAATCTCCCTGGTTAATGTGATGGATGATTTTATCAATATCCGGACGGGTGGTTGGCTTGTCCATGGTAAAGCCTGCAAAAACTTCTCCCGTGGAAACTATTACGGGGGGTTTTACTATCAAAACTTGGGCAAAGGGCGGGTTTGGAAGTGATTTTAGTTTTTCACCAATGCCCATGGCATGTGCCGTGCCACCATGCACACAAAATGGCACATCTGCACCAAATTTTACCGCTAAATCCATCAAATCATCATCGGATAGGGGTAACTTAAACAACTTGCGCATGCCCAAAAGGGTTGCGGCACAATCCGCACTGCCTCCTCCAAGGCCTGCCGATGTGGGTATTTCTTTGGCAATGTGTATAAATATGCCTGTTTCAATGGCAAAAACCTCTTTTAGATAAGCTGCGGTTCTGTACACCAAATTTCTTTCGTCTACCGCTAACCAAGTAACATTTGTCGCTAATTTTAGGCCATAATTTGGCTTGTAAATTTTCTTAATCTGCAAAGTATCACAAAGGGAAACAGTTTGCATCACCGATGAAATATCGTGATATCCATCATCCCGCTTGCCCAAAACATCTAAGGCAAGGTTAATTTTGGCTCTGGCTTTTATTACGATTTCTTCCATATTTCCCCTCATTTCGGTTGAGGTTTCCAGCAAAGTAAAAAAATTACTGGGAAATAAGTATAATACAAATTCCGCCAAAATTCAAATTAAGTTAGTATTACAAAAATTTGGCATTTATGTTATAATAGGGAAAAAGTGATTTTTGGAGGTTGCAAAATGGCGATTAAATTGGGGTTTATCGGGGCCGGCAACATGGCCAGTGCAATTATCGGCGGCGTGGTAGCCAGTAAAAAATTTTTAGGGGCAAATATTTATGTATCCAACAAAAGTGCAGGTAAAGTTGAAAAATTAGCAGAAAAATTTGGTATACAACCCGCCAGCAACAAGACGGTGGCAGAAACGGCCGATGTAATATTTTTGTGCGTAAAGCCCAATACATATGATGCCGTAATTGCCGAAGTAAAAAGTGTTACTACTGCCAATAAAATTGTGGTGGCAATTGCGGCAGGCAAAACTGTGCAGTATTTGGAAGCGGCATTTGGCGGTGCAAATGCTCCAAAAATTGTGCGTGCCATGCCCAACACCCCAAGCCTTGTAAAACAAGGTATGACGGCGATTTGCCCGGCACAAAACGTGCCGCAAAAAGATGCCAACTTGGTGCTGGACATATTTGCCGCCATAGGGCAGGCAGAATTTTTACCGGAAGCCCTTTTTGATGCTTTTACAGGCGTTGCGGGCTCTTCCCCCGCCTATGCCTTTATGTTTGTGGAGGCTATGGCGGATGCAGGCGTTGCCCATGGCCTGCCAAGGGATGCCGCCATGCGCTTTTCCGCCCAAGCCCTGTTGGGTGCGGCACAAATGGTTCTATCCACAGGCAACCATCCCGGTGCGTTAAAAGATGGGGTTTGCTCCCCGGGCGGCGCAACCATAGCCGCCGTTGCCAAATTGGAGGAGCAGGGCTTTCGCAACGCAATAATCCAAGGGGTAAATGCCTGCGTGGAAAAGTCCATAAAAATGCAGGGTGAATAAAAGCATAACGCCATTGCAGTCTTAACCCGCAATGGCGTTGTTTTTTCTACCTCTGCGCCTTCTCATCCAATTGCTTGGATCCAATAGCGAAATAGATAATAGGCCCGATAATGCTGACAAGGATTATTAACAGCAACCATAAAATCTTCTCATTACCCGCCACGGGCTTGCGCAAACAGCTGACTAGTGCCGACACAAACAGGGCAAGCTGGATAATTGCCAGCGGTATCATCGCCAACAGCAGGGTTCTATATGCCTCCCAAATTTCCGCAAATGAATAGTATAGCATGCGCACCCTCCTCGCTAATCAAAATTGCCGTATTCTTTAGGGTCATCCCAGGTAATTGCCTTTTCATCCAGTTGTTTGGAGCCAAAAGCCAAATAAATGATGGGCCCAATGGTGTTAACAAGCACAATTGCCAAAACCCAGCCAATTTTTGCGCTTGCAGACACTGGCTTGCGTACCAAATTAACCAAGGAAACACTCATCAATATCAAATCAAGCGCAATTACAGGGATTATGGCTAACAAAAAAATTCTATGCACTTCCCAAATTTCCGTCCAAATTTCTGCAAGGTAGTCCATTATGCCGCTCCCCCTTTCGCTTCAAGCTCCTTTAACTGCTTTCTTCCGATAATTAGGTAGATAATCTGCCCAATCCAGCTGGAAAGCACAATTATCAAGCACCATAAAAGCTTTTCTTCGTTTGGTACTTTTTTAGTAAGGCAACTGATAAGGCAAAGTATCATAGGCAAAAAGCTTGCACCTGCAATGCCCAGCCAAATTAAAATTGTTCCAACAGCCATATACTACAACTCCTTTTTCTTCAAGATATGTATGGATGCAACCAATAATACAGCCGAAACCCCAAGGGTAATAAGGATATTAGCAAGCAAATGCCTGCTAAAATAGCCTGTGGAAACCTCCACAGCCCTGCCTACTAAGCCAAATGGTAAAAAGTCCCGTACCCGTTGTACAACATCAAAAATAACAAGAGCAAACCATGACAAAAGCCCAAAAACGGCCGATGTGGATGGTTTTTTAGCAATGGTTGAAAAGAAAATGCTTGATACTAAGAAAAACAACAAAAGCACCCAAAACACCAACCCACCAAGCATGGCATCACCAAATCGCCCTGCCCCATCAAAAAGTATGTATGTATAAAAATGGGCAACCAACGTGGAAACCATCATTACCACCAAAGATGTTAAAGCCATCACAGTAAATTTAGACATTACGAAGGTGGTGTGGGTAAGCCCCTTCATCAGCATCATGGGGGCTGTTCCTCTGCGTTTTTCATCCAGTATCACACCCATATACAGCAGGATGATGGCGATAACACCAATTTGCCCAATGTTCATGTAAAAATTTGCATAACCATCAGCCCAAGTGGGTTCGGGAAATAAAAAGTCCATTTCGCCCGCAGGGATGAACATGTTAATAAATTCCACCATATACCGCCCCATTAAGGGTCCCAGCAAGGCAAAGGATGCAAACACGCAAGCAAGCACAAAAAGCCGCTTATTACGCAAGGTTTCCATAATTTCTTTGCGGATAAAAGTTATATAAGTATTCATTATTTGGTCACCTCGTAAAATATGTCGTCAAGGGTTGGCGCATCGGTGTGCAGGCCTTTGAAGGGCATTGCTGCATTGCTAAGAATTTTTGCCGAAAGTTTGCTGATTTCGGCAGGCGTTATATTATCGGACTGGATAATGATGCGCATCGCATCATCCGTCACATTAAGTCCACCGGAAGCTGCTTGGCGTATTTGCTCGCCAAACTTATCACAGTCATCTTGATTGTAAAAGGTGATTTTTACACTGTCCTGTCGGGTAAAGCGGCTTTTTATCTCCGCAAGGGTGCCCTGCTCCACCACATTCCCTTTTTCGATGATTATGATATGGTCACAAATATTTTCCACATCAGACAAAATATGGGTGGACAGTACAACAGATGTTTTGCCACGCAAGCTGCTAATAATTTCCATAATATCCCGCCTGCCCATGGGGTCCAGTGCGGAAATGGGCTCATCCATAAACACTACGGCGGGGCTGTTTACCAGGGCTTGGGCAATGCCCAAACGCTGGCGCATCCCACGGGAATAGCCCGAAATTTTGGTTTTAACCCCATCTAAGCCAACCTGCTTTAACAGGTCATCCACATGGCTTTTTCGCTCATTTTCCGGCATGTTGCATAGGCGGGCGCATAAATCCAAAAACTCCCACCCCGTCATATATCCATAAAAACCCGGCACATCCGGCAAATAGCCCACGGCACGTATGCCCTTGCCAAAGGTTTCTTTTTTGCCCATTATGGCAAATTCGCCTGATGTGGGCTTTTTCATCCCCGTCAGCATTTTAATGGTAGTGGTTTTGCCTGCGCCATTTTTGCCCAAAAAGCCGCAAATTGCGCCTTGTGGCACGGCCAAGTCGATATTATTTACGGCTGTGGCGGTTTTGAAACGTTTGGTAAGCCCAAAGGTTTCTACGGCCATTGTTTGGCTCATAAGTCACGCTCCTTAAATTTAGTACCATGTCTATATACGATAATTTTACCACAATGTTTGCCAAAATGTCAATTCAAAAAAGTTCTTGACAATTTAATTAGATAAATATATAATTAAATTATTAAAATTTGATTAGAGGTGTGTTTATGGACAAAGATTTAATTAAAAAGATTGTGGCCGCCACCGGCATTATTACCGGCGAGTTGGTGCTGGTACAGTTTTGGGGTGAGGGTGAAGATGCGCATATAATGCACGCCGCCGCTGATGCCGTGGCAGCCCTTGGTGCATCCCCTGTAGAAATTATCCAATCCCGCAGGGTTAATGCCCAAAGGTTTTTGGTTGCAAATGAAAAGGCTTTTGATGGCAAGTATTTCCAACATTTATCGAATTTTGATGCTGTTATTGATATTTTTACCTATCGCCCTGTGGTTTTGGAAACACTGCCGGACAGCTTTCGCATGGATTTGTATGAAAAATACATGTCAAACTTATTTAGTGCGCTATCCGAAGTTAAGCGGTTTAGCCAGATACGCATACCCACCGAGGAAAACGCTAAGGAATCCAACCTTAATTTTGAAGATTACAGCAAGCGGATGCTGGCGGCTATGGATGTGGATTACAATGCTTTAAGGGAAGTGTGCCGTGCCGCCGCCGATGGTTTGCAAGAAAGGACGGAAGTTACGTTGGTAACAGGTGATGGCCACAAACTTAATTTCCAACTGGAAGGCAGGAAGTGGTATGTTGATGCAGGTGATGGGGATATTCCCGCAGGGGAAATTTACATTGCCCCTTTGGAAGACAAAACCAATGGCAAAGTATTTTTTGATAAGCTTTTTGCGGGCTGCTGGGGTGAATTTGCGGACATTGTGTTAACCATCGAAAATGGCGTAATAACTGCAAGTAGTGGCAATGTGTTAGCCGGCCACCTTGCACAGCTGGACGATGCCCGCAAAACCATTTGCGAACTGGGTTTAGGTAAAAACCCTAATATTACAGGGCTGTGCGGCTTTACTGTGCTGGACGAAAAAGCTCATGGCACTTTCCATATTGGCATTGGCAACAACATAATGTTTGGCGGCAAAAATAGCCCACCATTTCACATGGACTTTGTAGGAGGTAAAGGATGGAAAATTTTATAGAATTTTTACAAGGGCGGCAAGCACTTTGTTTGGCAGAAGCAGAGAAATTAGCAAGGGACAACCGCATGGATGAGGCCAATTTGCAAAAGGCACAAGTTAATATTTTTGGGATTTTTGTTACGGTGGCACAAATACCAAATCAGCCGCCTGATTTTTTGGAACATAAAATTGAAGAGATACCGCTGGCTTGGCATAAATCCCTTGAAGCCGCCATTAAGCATGGGGATTTTGAGAAAGAAACCGTAGAGCGTGCAAAAATTGCCACTATGGAAGAAATTAAGGCAGAACTTACCCGAATGCAAGGGGGTTGATTAAGATGAACACTGATATTATCACACTTTTTAAGTGTCTTGCGGACAAGTCCCGCATTCAGATCATAAAATCTTTGGCATTGGAAGAAATGTATGTAGAGCGGCTGGCGGAGCGGTTAGGCCTGTCGCCGCCAACCGTGTCCTTTCATTTGAAAAAAATGGAAGCGGCGGGCATTGTAACATCACGAAAAGAGCAATATTACACAGTTTACACCCTGCGACGTGAAGCATTGACTTTTAGCGTGCTGGACATTATTACAGACCAATACAATATTGATACGGCAGACCTGCGTGATGGGCTGTACAGGCAATCTGTCCTATCAAATTTTATGGAGTATGGCAAGCTAAAATCCATTCCTGTACAAAGCAAAAAACGGGAAATTGTATTGGAAGAAATTGCTAAATCCTTCCGCCCAAACCTTAGTTATAGCGAGCGTGATGTAAACATTATAATTGCCGATTTTCATGATGATTTTTGCACCATCAGGCGGGAAATGGTTGGGCTTGGCATTTTACAGCGTGATAACGGGATTTATCGGGTTAAAAGGTCGTAAAGCGGTGTCAAACCCCTGCAATACTGCATAAAATTTCCGCCAACCGCCTGTCGGCATTAAATGTGGGCAGGTATATAAATTTTTCGCCGCCTGCTTTTATAAAATCCTCACGGGCTTCTATATTAAGTTCCAAAATGGTTTCCAAATTGTCTGCTACAAAACCGGGAGCCACAACCAGCAACCGTTTAATGCCTTTGATTGGCAAATTCTTGATGATTTCTTCGGTTTTGGGGCTCATCCACTCATCCCGCCCAAAAACGGACTGGTATGCAAGTACATGAGACACATCCCCCACCCGCTCCATAATCAGCTTTGTGGTTTGCTGGCATTCCGTGGGGTATTGGTCGCCATCCTGCACATAGGCAAGGGGAATGTTGTGATAGGAGAATAGCACCCCATCCAGCCCATGCTCCGCTACTGCCGCTTTAATTCCATCAGCAAAATAGCTTATATATGCAGGATGTGTGTGAAACGAAGGGATAAAGCACAAATCCACAATTTTGTCGGTTTTATTAAAATATTCCGCCACCCCATCAAAAATCGCCCCTACCGTTGTGCCGGAATACTGGGGGAAAAGTGGCAAGATAGTCAATTTTGTAACCCCTTCACCCAGCATTTAGTCAAGGGCTTGGCTTATGGTTGGCTCGGAATATGTCATTGCGATTTTTACATTAGCATGGGACATCAGCTTCTGCAAATGTGCTTGTTGTGCCCTTGCATAAACTAACAGTGGCGAACCTTCATCCGTCCAGATGGTTTGATATCGCTTTGCAACTTTCGGCGGACGTTTTCGCAAAATAATGCCGTTTAGTACCAACTTCCACGCTATTCCTTGCTTTTTAATCACCCGTCTGTCCAATAAAAATGCCCTCAGATACTGCTTTACAGCCTCCTGCGTGGGGCTGTCAGGTGTGCCGAGATTTACTATTAATATACCTTCCTTCATTGCTCGTCCCCCCAAAGCTTATTCTGCAATAGATTTAACATTCTTCCATGCTGCAATTACATACAGGACATGCAAAACAAGGCCCGAAATTCTTATTGGAAGCACATTGTGAACCAATCGCAAAATATCGTATCCGGCAACAAGCTGTGCGGCCCAAATAAACTGGGTGATGGACAATGCCGCAAACGAGCCAAGGCCGGCAATTCCCAATACCCTTAAAATCTTTGCAATGCCGACTTTTTTGCGCAATACAACGGTTAGGATGCTTATGGCGACGGCAAGGGCTATGTGTGCTGTGTATACCACGACGAAAGGCGTAAGTACCAAGAAGCCTGCCTGATAGAGATTTATGTAGTAGGAATACACAATAAGGGCGTAATAAGGAACAAACAATATGCCCAGCACCAGCATAAATATCTGTAATTTCGCACTTTTCATTTTAATCATCCTCCAAGAATGTTAATCCAAAGTGTTTGTAACCAAGTGCCGTAACCACACGCCCGCGCGGGGTGCGGTTTATATAGCCCAATTGCAGCAGATAAGGCTCATAAACATCCTCTATGGTTTCTGCATCCTCGCCAGTAGCGGCAGAAAGGGTGTCCAACCCAACGGGGCCGCCACCAAACTTTTCAATCATTGCAAGCAGCACATTTCTGTCCACATTATCCAGACCAATTTTATCCACTTCCAGCAAATCAAGGGCGGCGGCGGCGGATTTGGCGTTAACTGCCCCATCAAACTTAACCATGGCAAAATCCCGCACCCGCTTTAATAGGCGGTTGGCAATGCGGGGTGTGCCACGGCTTCTGCGGGCAACTTCTTCCGCCCCTTCCTCGTCAATTTCAATACCCAGCACATTAGCAGAACGGGTAACGATTTTGGTAAGCTCTTCCACCGTATACAGCTCCAAGCGGTTTATAACGCCAAACCTATCCCGCAGGGGTGATGTTAGCAGGCCTATGCGGGTGGTTGCTCCCACCAGCGTAAATCTTGGCAAATCCAGCCGCAGGGATTTTGCACCACTACCCTTGCCAATCATAATATCCAGCACAAAGTCCTCCATGGCGGGGTATAGCACTTCTTCAATGGTGCGGTTAAGGCGGTGTATTTCATCCACAAAAAGCACATCCCCCTCACTAATGTCGTTAAGGATGGCTGCCATGTCCCCTGCCCGCTCGATGCTGGGGCCTGATGTGTGCTTAATGCTCGCCCCCAATTCTTGGGCTATTATTTGGGACAGGGTTGTTTTACCCAAACCCGGCGGTCCGTACAAAAGAACATGGTCCAAAGTTTCGCCCCGCATTTTGGCGGCTTGGATGAAGATTTTAAGGCTGCTAACCACCTTTTCCTGTCCAATATAACCCTCGAAGGTGCTGGGGCGCAGCTTTGGGCTTAATTCCAAATCTTCATCTGTCTCTATCGATGTAATAATTCGTTTGCTCATAAAATTCCTCCGTAGGGTGGGTGCTTGCCCCCACCCTATGTCTGTAGGTGCACTGTCCGTCTTGCGGACTTGGGTGGGGGCAAGCACCCACCCTACTTATTCAAATGCTTCAAAGCCTGGCGTATTATTTGCTCTGCCGTCATATCGGTTAGGGCAATTTCCATCACCGCCCGCAGTGCTTCGCTACGGGAATAGCCGAGGGATAACAACGCATCGGTAGCTTCCTGCTTGGATTCGGCATTGCCTGTGGATATGGTTTGCTGGGGTGATATTTCCTGGGAAATTTTAGCGGATTTTAGCTTATCTTTAAGCTCCAAAACAATACGATTTGCAAGCTTTTTGCCCACACCCGGCGCACGCACAAGCTCGTCCGCTTCTTCGGTTAAAATCGCCAGCGCAATGCGGCTGCTATCCAGTGTGGATTGGATGGCGAGGGCAACCTTTGCCCCCACCCCGCTAACGCCGGTTAACAGGTTGAACATATCCACATCTTCCCTGCTTAAAAAGCCGATTAGGGAAATGTCGTTTTCCTTTACCTGTAAAACGGTGTGGATTTGCACCGCCTGCCCTGCCGACAAGCGGGACAAAGTGGTAGCCGATGCTTGGATATGGTAGCCCAATGCTCCTGCTTCCAGCACCAAAGCCCCCTCGCCCACTTGGGCTACTTTGCCGTTTATGTATGCTATCAAATCACTCACTCCACCCTACATGTAATATTCGTCGTTGTGCCATTTTGACGGGTTGCTTTCTATATAATCCCAAAAGTTTTTATATGCCCTTTCGTTGCGTATTATTGTGTCATAGAATGACCTTTGCCAGATTTTGCGGGCGGGGGTGTTGTCTGTTTGGTTGCATATCCTTGCTGAAACAGATTTGAAGGCACGTACTATGTCCATAATTGAACTGTCAGAACCTTCAAAAATTGTGATTAAAACATGGATATGATTAGGCATGATGACATAATTGTCAATGGAGATGGATGGAAAACGGTTGGGCAAGGCTATTAGTTCATTTTCGATGATTTCGCCGATGCTGGTAGGGTGGGGGCTTGCCCCCACCCCTTCCACTTCTACGATGCTTGACAGGGTTGGCAGTCTTTCGTGTGTGCAGATGGTTATGAAATAACTGCCTTCTTGGCTGTAGTCGTGACCTTTTAGTCTGGGATATTTTCGTTTTGGGGTTGGGTTTGGGTTATTCATGATGCTCCTTTGGGGTGGGGGTTGTCCCGCTTGTTTTTTGGGGTGGGGTGTACGTCTGGCCTCGGGTGGGGGCAAGCACCCACCCTACAATAAAAATCCATACTTGTAGACTTTGGGGGTTATGCGGGTGTTGCGTAGGGTGCGTAGTTTTTCTCGTAGGTCTGCTATTAGGGCTTGGTAGGTGGGGTCGTCGGATTTTACTTTCATGTGGCCGTTGGGTTTTGTGCCTTGGAAGTGCTGGCGGATGTCGTATAGGGCGGCGTTGGGGTTGTAGGTGAAGTCGCCACCGCATTGATGCCGTCCTGCTGGTAGGGTGGGGGCTTGCCCCCACCCCGCCTGCGCACCAGTTTGTCCCATGTGGTAATATTTGAAAATTTCTAGGGCTGTGTTGTATACGGCTTGGGCTTCTGGGGACAGGTTTGCGGGCAGGCCTCTATTGTGCAAGTATTGTTGGATTGTGTTGTGGGTGAAGGGTTGGCGTGTTTGCCCCACTTGTTCTTCTGTAAAAGGTATCCAGTGGTTTTCGCCTTTTTTGATGCTGATGTGGTTGTTGCCGTGGAAGATGCTGAATATTAGGCAGTCATTGATAAAATCCGCATCTTGTAAGGGTTCTGTGTGGGGGTATAGGAATTGGTCACGGTCGTTTAGCCATGTTGCATCTTCCGACCAGCGAACAGAATAATAGACCACCGATGCTTTCAGATTTTCTGGGGCAATTTTGAACTTAGCGATACCTTTTGCGTTGCCCGCCTTCACACTGGCAACATTACTGGCGAAATGCACAGTGCCTTGTTTTTGGAAGTCATTGCCTGTGCAACACATTCCCCCAATTTCTTCACCCTCACTTACCAAGTATTTTTTTAGCCAAGCATTTATCTTGCTTGCATCGCTATTTAATATTAGATGCTGTTTCAAGTAAGTTCCATTAGCGTCATAAGCATCTGCTGAAAACTCACTAAATGGCTCAGATGTGGATGTATCCCATATTTTGAAACCAATAGGAAAAGACCCCTTAACATTGTCAAAAGAATTTCCTGGGACAACGAAACAGCCAATAAGTTTTGGCGTGAACCAACCACGCATTTGGTCAAAATTTGGTGCTTGTAAAATTTTCAGCTTTGAAAATTCTGCAAGTATCGCACCTTCCATCTCCCCATAAATGCGTGCAACAAATTGAGCAAAAACTTCTCTCACGGCTTTACCTAATTTACCGCTGTATTTTTCTTCTGTTACACTATCATTCACACCCGTCTTTGCCAAAACCTCGTCCGTATCGCCTTTGTTCAATTCTCCTCTGTTCATAGATTCCGCATAAGGCGGGTTAATGAGAAACACCACCTTCTTACGTTTCTCTGGACACTCCAAAATATCCATAAGAGCATCTGGCACTTTGCCCGCCCCATCCTTACGGTTGCACATAGGGCAAGTGCCACTTTTAAGCCGTGCGGGGTTGCCGTCCATGTCCTTACAAAAGGCACAGCAGGACTGGCGTATAAAAGGGTCGTTCAAAAAGTCAAATTGGAAAATGTTGCCTATATAAGTGGGTTTTGTTTCGCTCATCATAATCCGCACGTCGGCTTCGTCGATGGTGCTGGCGTAAATGTTGCGTTTGTTATGTAGGCCTGCCAGCAGGTTGCCACTGCCTGCTGCACAGTCGTAAATTATATATTCGTCCTGCCAGTTGTCCCCAAGGGCATCGGCAAGGTATTGATGTGCCTTTTCCACCCAAATGCGAGGGGTGAAAAACGCCCCTTTGCGTTCCATAATGTCACGGGGTACAAGCACGTCACGCCTTTCCAAAATCTCATCCCATGGGGTTTTTTCACCTTCATAGGCGTGTTTACGGCGGGGCGGGCGTTTGTACATTTTCCAAAAGTCTGTATAGGCAGCTCCGCCATCCTTAAATGTAACCCAGCGGAAGGTTTCGTCATCTAAAACCAGTTGCACACCGTCGTCTTTTACATAATATCTGTCACCACGGAAAATAACTTTTAATTGTTGTACCAAGGTTTCTTGTTTGTCCGCATCCACATACAAGCCTGCCAGAAAAAAGTCGCTGGCGTAGATGTTGCGGGTTAGATATTCTTTCCATTTTTCTGCTGTAAGGTTTATTTGGGGTTTTACCACATCGCACCATTTGTTAAACACATGGTTGAGATTACCTATGTTGATGTCAACACCTTCCATATTGTCTTGCTTGCCTATGCGACGTGTAATCCACTTGGGAAGCTCTGCCATTTCTTCTGTGTGGTCCAGCCTAAACGCCCTGTGTACGGTTATGTATTTTGGCAGCAGACCCCTTAGATGTTTGAATGCTTGGCTTTTGTAATTGGATGGGGTTGCACGCCAATCCACATCATTTCTTAGCAAAAGCTCGGAAAAATCCGCCATGGCGTAGAATGTTAGGGTGGTGCTATCCATTACCCCTAAATATGCGGGCGGAACAACTTCGCCGCCATTCCAGGTCTTTTTAATTGTTAAAAGTAGCTGGGTTAGCATGGTGTGGGGGTCTTCCGGTTCGTTTTTAACCTCCGCCCACAGTAAATGGCGGTTTTCCTGTTGGTTGCAAGCCAAAACAAAGTCAATTCGGCTTTGGCCGAAATTTGGCTTGTACATATAGTTTGTAAAATAAATGTCGTAAATTACTTGTTTATATTGCTCTTCCGACATGCCTGTCGTGTACATCACACACCCCCAATCAGGTGGTTTATGTCTGTCACGCCGTATTTTTCCATGTAGGCGGTTATGCCATCCAGCACATTGATTGTGGCATGGGGGTTGGTAAAGTTTGCCGTGCCCACGGCGATGGCGGTTGCCCCTGCCAGTATAAACTCGATGGCATCATCACCGTTCATAATACCACCCATGCCGATTATGGGGATTTTAACGGCTTTGTGAGCTTGGTAAACGCAGCGCACCGCCACAGGCTTAATGGCAGGGCCGCTTAGGCCGCCCATGGTGTTGCCAAGTAGGGGTTTGCGGGTGTGTATATCAATCTTCATGCCCAGCAGGGTATTTATTAGGGATAGGGCATGGGACCCTGCCGCCTCCGCCGCTTTTGCAATTTCTGCTATATTCGTCACATTAGGGCTTAGTTTTGTGATTATTGGTAGGTTGGTGGCTTGTTTTACCTTGCCCACAATATCTTCAGTGGATTTGGGGCATTGGGCAAAAGCTGCGCCGTTATCCTTAACATTAGGGCAGGATACATTGACTTCTAACATATCCACGCCGCCTGCGGCTGTTAATTTTTGTGCAACCTCCACAAAATCCTCCGCCGTGCGGCCGCAAATGTTGACGATGACTACCGTGCCCAAAGTGCGCAAAAAAGGCAGGTCGTTTTTAATAAATTCATCCACACCGGGGTTTTGCAGGCCTATGGCATTAAGCATGCCGCCGTAGGTTTCCGCCACCCTTGGGGTGGGGTTGCCAGGCCATTCGGTAGGGGCAACGCCTTTGGTTGTAATTGCGCCAAGCCGCCCAAAATTCAGATATTCGCCGTATTCTTTGCCGCTGTTTACTGTTCCGCTGGCGGTGGTTACGGGGTTTTTCCAAACCACGCCGCCGATGTTTATTGTCAAATTCACGTCCACACCACCTCCTTTGCGTCAAATACAGGGCCTGCGGCACAAACCTTGGCAAGCCCTTTTTCGGTTTTGGTAACACATGCCAAACATGCACCGATAGAGCATGCCATGCGCTCTTCCAGTGAAACATGGCAGGGCAAGCCTTTTTCCCGGGCATATTTTGCCAAATATTTCAGCATCGCATGGGGGCCGCAGCCAAAAACCGCATCAAAGTCAGGTTTTTCGGGCAGGGCAGCGATTGCATTACCCTTAATGCCAAAACTGCCGTCATCGGTGGTTATTATCACCTCGTCGGCATAAAGCCCGAAATCATCAGCCAAAATCACCTGCGAATTGTCACGAAAGCCCAAATATACCGAAATGTGCGTATCCGGCATTTGGTGGCGTATTTGGCAGGCGAGACCAAGCATGGGCGGTGCACCCATGCCACCGCCCACAATGGCAAATTTACGATGGTTTTCGTCAATTTGATAAAAGCTGCCAAGGGGCGCAAGTCCACGCAATTCATCCCCGGGGCATAGGGCGGCAAGCTTCTCCGTCCCCTGCCCCGCCACCTTATAAACCACCCGAAAAATCCCGCAGGATGGGTCCATCTGGCAAATGGACAGCGGCCGTGGCAAAAGCATAGCAGCATCCCCCGTGTATAGGGAAATAAACTGCCCTGCCCTTGCGCCCGCCACCGCATCGGGTGCATGCAGGCGCATATCGTATATATCAGGGGCGATAAGCCTGTTTTCCAACACTTCGCCGTAAAATAAACCTTTCATTTTCCACCTCAATCAAGGCACGGTGCGTTCGCCCATGCGTATTATTCGTGCCATCTCCTTGTCCCAGCCGGTGTTGCGTATGCGCAAAAAATTATTGTAACTGCCGCCCCTAAGCAGCCGCCCGCCCCAGTCCACACTATGTATGATTTTATTGTCCACGATAATGGTGTGGGTGTGAAAATGGTCAACTTCTTCGGGGATGATGAAACTAATTTGGCGACCCAACCGGCGTGTGTACCAAGAATTGCGCATAAGGTGTGTAAGTTCCACCACTTGTTGGTGGTTCAGATAATGCTCGTTTCTCTCCACCGGGTCAAAAACCGTTGCATTTGAACCTTCCAAGGGCATGCGCATATAAAGGTTTTGTATAATGCGTACATCGCTGTTAGTGGTTATGTAGTTTATGCCGCCAAACAACCAGCCCGGGGCGAAAAAGAAGAAAAACACAGCCGCAAAACATGCTGCGCCCACAATTGATATGATTATCCTTTTTGTGGCAATTTTCATCCCATGCCCCCCTCTTATCCATTAAGGTGGCTGGTATCATTTTCCAAAACCATTTGGAATGTGCCATCCGTAGCCCGCTCGAAGCAATGGATGGCTGTGTTGCCCACATTAAAACTGTGGCGTTGCCCCGCCGGAATACCGAGGAAATAACAAATCGCCGCCCGTACAGAACCGTAGTGGCCAACAATTATCACATTTTCATGTCCGCTTTCAACAACCTCGTCCAAAAAGCTATGTATACGGCTAAATACCGCCGCCACATCCTCCCCATCAGGGTCCGGGTGATTCCAATTTATTTTTTCCGAAATTTTTTCTATTAATTGCCCTTCGTATTTTCCAAAGCTAATTTCCCGCAACTTTGATGTTGCAAAAAGCTGCGCACCATGGTGGGCGTTGATGGTTTCGGCGGTTTTTCTTGCCCTTTGCAAATCACTTGTATAAATGGCATCCACTTTTTCGCCGGCCAGCCGCAAACCAATGCGCCTTGCCTGATCCATCCCTGTTTCATCCAATGGTATGTCCGTATGCCCTTGCAATCGCCTTTCCAAGTTCCAAGATGTTTGCCCGTGGCGCACTGTAAAAATTTTCATGCTGCAAATCCTCCTATGTTAGCCCCTAACCTTGCAAATCATCCCGCATATCAATTGCGGCGGCACGGGCGGCCTCTGCAAAGCCAAGACCTGCATATTTTGGGTTTTGGTGGGAGGCAATTATCCCACGGGAGCTATTGATGATTGCCCCGCCGCCATTTGCATCAAAAGCATGGCGAATATCCTTTGCTGTGCCGCCTTGTGCGCCATAACCCGGCACAAGAAAAAAGGTGTTTGGCAATTGCGCCCGCAAATCCGCCAACTGCTCTGGATAAGTTGCCCCCACAACCGCCGCCACGCTTGAATAGCCATATTTGCCAACCATATCCGCACCCCAAACCGCTGTGCGCTCACCTACGATTTGATACAGTGGTTTGTCGCCCACCATCAAATCTTGAAAATCCCCACTGCCGGCGTTGGAAGTTTTAACCAGCACAAAAATACCTTTGTCAAGTTTATGGCAATTATCTATCCATGGTTGCACGCTATCGCCGCCCATATAAGGGTTTACGGTGGCAAAATCCGCATCAAAATCACCGCCGCCAATGTGGGCATTGGCATAAGCCTGTGCGGTGCTGGCAATGTCACCCCGCTTAATGTCAGCAATAACAATCAAGCCCTTGGCTTTGGCGTATTGTATAGTTTTAATATATGTATCCAACCCAACCTGCCCTAAACGCTCATAAAAGGCAATTTGGGGCTTTATAGCAGGCACAATGTCACAAACAGCGTCAATAATGCCACAATTAAAATCCAATACGGACATTCCCTTGGGAATAAATTCAGCTTGCGGGTCCAGCCCCACCACGGTTGGGTTTCCCATATGGTTTATTTTTTCTATTAACCTATCAATAATCATGCCCTACCTCCGCTTAAACACAATCCGTCCGCCAACAATGGTGTATTCCGCCGCACCCTTTAATGCCCAACCGGCAAAAGGTGTGTTGCGGGCTTTTGATGCGAATTTGTCGGGCTCCACAGTCCATTCCGCATCGGGGTTGATTATGGTTATGTCAGCAATTGCACCATCCACCAAACTACCCTTGTTAATGTTAAGGATTTGGGCAGGGGCATAACTCATGGCTTCCACAAGCCCCATGGGGGTTAATATGCCTTTGCGCACCATCTCCATGGATAGTCCGAGGGCAGTTTCCAGCCCAACAATGCCAAAAGGTGCCGAAACAAAACCTTTTGCCTTTTCGTCAGCGTGGTGGGGGGCGTGGTCGGTGGCTATTACATCAATTGTGCCATCCCTTAACCCTTCTATAATGGCATCCACATCCCCACGGCTGCGTAGGGGCGGGTTCATCTTAAAATTACTGTCGTCAGATAGGATATCTTCATCACAAAGGGTGAAGTGGTGGGGGCAAACCTCCGCCGTAACCCGCACGCCTCTCGCCTTGGCTTCCCGCACCAATTGCACCCCAAGGGCAGTTGTTATGTGGCAGACATGCAAAGCCGCCCCGGTATGCTCGGCCAACAATATGTCACGGGCGATAATCACCTCTTCTGCCAGTGCATGTATGCCGGGCAAATTAAGCCGCTGGCTTGCCGTGCCAAGGTGCATAACGCCGCCCGAAACCAAATCCATATCCTCACAATGGGAGAAAGTTAGTTTATTAAGTTTTGCGGCAATTTCCATGGCTTTTAGCTGCACGCCTGCATTGCGCACTGTCAAGCCATCCTCGGTAATGCCGATTGCGCCTGCCGCAACCATAGCTTCAATATCAGTTAGTTCCTCACCCTTCATGCCTTTGGTAATTGCACATATTGGCAAAATATTGGCAAGCCCAATTTCCGCACTGCGCTGATGGGTGAATTTTATCAACTCGTCATTATCAATTGGGGGGCTGGTGTTGGGCATGGTGCACACGGTGGTAAAGCCGCCTGCAACGGCAGATAGGGCACCGCTTGCCATATCCTCCTTATGCTCCTGCCCTGGTTGGCGGAAGTGTACATGCATGTCAATAAGGCCAGGCACAACCCACATGCCTGATGCATCGATAACCCTGTCATAATCCCCGTCATTTCGGGCTGCGTGGGCAACTTCCGCACCCATCACAACTATATCCTTCACCTTATCCGTGTTGGTGGCAGGACAAATAACCCTGCCACCTTTTATCAGGGTTTTCATATCAAATTCTCCTTCACACAGCAAGCCTGGCTTGCCCATTTCGCCACATCCTCAAACACCTCTTGTCTGTTAAGTTCAAACAGCATTTCGTGGCGTGCTTCTTGATATAGGGTGATGTGGACATTTTCGCAGCCTGCATTAATAAGGTCGCCGTAAACTTTTATAACACCCTTGCCAAAATCCCCCATAGGGTCGTTTAGCCCACTGAAAATGAAGATTGGCAGTTGGGGGTCAATCCTCATTGCCCAGCCTTGGGAGTTTACCATGCGGTTAAGCTTCAAAAAATCCATGCAAGCCCCGTAAGTCATAGGAAAGCCGCATAGGGGATCCGCTTCAAAAGCCGAAACTTGGTACACATCACGGCTAAGCCAGCTGGGGCCATGGTCCGAATGTCGGAAACCGCGGTTAAACCTGCCATGTATTTGCTTATTTATCCACAAGGCCTCCTTGGAAATACCTTTTTTTGCACCATACTTCATCTTAGACAAAATGCGGTGCAAAAAGTTAAGCCCCGTACCGCCCCCTGATGTGCCCGAAAAAATTGCCCCTGCATATTCCATATTCCACACCGCCGAAACATATCGAGCGATAAGAGAGCCAACCCCCAAGCCCATCAGCACAACAGGCAACTCATATTCCTTTTTAACAATATTTGTTAATTTATAAACATCCTTGGCAAGCAGGCGGTGGCCTTCCGCCCCAATATGCCCAAAATTGCCGTTAGCAGACTTGCCATGCCCCAAATGGTCATTACCGCAAACCACAAAGCCTTGCTTTGTCATCGCTTTTGCAAATTCGCCGTAGCGCAAAATATGCTCACTCATCCCATGCACAATTTGGATAATGCCCTTGACCTGCACATCATCACTTGGCACCCAAATGCAGGCATGTATGCTGCTTAGCCCGTCTGCCGAGCCATAAAAAATCTTTCGTAAGTCCATATTATCCCTCTCATCATTTAAGGCTTGGCTCGCAATCCTATTATTTACACATTAAATCTAAACAATATAATATCGCCTTCCTGTACAACGTATTCTTTGCCTTCCAAGCGCACAAGTCCTGCCTCTTTACAGGCATTGTAGGTACCTTTCTCGTTTAGCACATCATAATTAACAATTTCTGCACGGATAAAGCCCCGCTCGATATCGGTGTGGATTTTGCCTGCCGCCCTGTGGGCAGTTGTGCCGGCGGGTATTGTCCACGCCCGCACTTCCTTGGGGCCTGCCGTTAAAAAAGACATTAAGTTAAGGGCAGAATAGCCCGCAGCGGTGATTTTGTTAAGGGCAGGTTCTTTAACCCCCATTTCTGCTAAAAACTCCCGCTTCTCCTCCTCATCCATATCCACTAAATCTTCTTCCATTTTGGCAACCACCACAAAAACTTCCTCATTGCCGCCATATTTTTCTGTTAAATATTGGCGCATGGGCGTGATAACGCTGTTTTTGGGATTATCCTCATAAATACATTCATAATCCTCTTCACCAATATTTGCCACATAAATCATGGGCTTAAAGGTTAAAAGACCCATGCCGCCGAGCACCAACCGCTCATCAGTGGTAATATCCATGGTTTTTACGGGCTTCTCATCTTCCAGCCATGCCAAAACCCGCTCCAATAGGGCAATTTCTTCCCGCCCGCCTTTGCCGCTTTTGTTTTCCTTCTTCACCTTTTCAATGCGCTTGGTAACCTGCTCCATGTCAGCAAAAATCAGTTCCATGTCAATGGTTTCCATGTCACGTACCGGGTCCACATCACCATCCACATGGGGTATGTTTTCGTCCACAAAACAGCGCACAACCTGCACCAGCCCATCCATTTCCCTAATATGGGAAAGGAATTTGTTGCCAAGGCCGCTGCCGTCACGGCTACCCCTTACAAGCCCTGCAATATCCACAAATTCGATGGTTGCGTGGGTTATCTTCTTTGCTTCATAAATCTTTTCCAAAACGGGCAGCCGCTGGTCTGCAACAGTCACAATACCCACGTTTTTATCCACCGTGGAAAAGGGGTAATTGCCCGCCGCAGCCTTGCTGCCTGTTAAAGCATTAAATAGTGTACTTTTGCCGGAATTTGGCAAACCAACCATACCAAGTTTCATAATATCTCCTATCGTTTACATTTTTTGCCGATTAAATAGCCAATTAACAGCCCTTCCAACCAAGCCGCCAAAAGCAGGGCAAGCCCAATTAGTGCAATTTTTTTGCCATGCCGCTTAAACTTTTCCACATACACATGGGGGGCTGCGGCGGCTTCTTTTTGCGCCACACGGTAATGCTTCCTCACAAATTTTTCCATCAAAACACCTCATGCAATTTTTATATAATTATAGCACACAAGCCATAATAATTTCAATCGAAATTTTGGGAGTTGGTTGGATGAAAGAATTTATTATGCTTATGTTGCTTGTGTTAGCCGTGGTTACATCTTGCTCATCAGAAGATAATGTGGCGGAATTTGAGGGGTTGTGCGCCATGGAGGAGATTTGTGAGGAAAGCATTTCCCGTTATGTGGCATCCATGGCAGGGGTAACAGCTGCCACAGCCCAAATAAACGGTAGCATGGTGGTTGTGGGACTGGATTTGGACGGGGAGTTAAATGACGGCCAGCTAACCACCTTAAAACGGCGCATCATACATGTTATAAAGGATGCAAGCCCTGATTTTAAGCATGTTGCCGTAACTACCACGCTGGATTTGTATAATAAGCTTATCAAACCCGAAGGTGTGGATTGTTGCCACCAAATTTTGGAAGAGGATGAGTTGTTCGAGATTGTTGTGCCGACGTTGTAGGAAGGGTGAGGGCAAACACCCACCCTACGAGAATTCGGTTAGGTGGTTGCGGTAGCGTTTTGGCAGGTTATTTGCCTGTAATTTAGGCTTTATCCTGCCTTCTATGGCAATGGTGTTGTAAAACTGCTTCCATAGGGCTCGGTACATTTTTTCGCCCTCATCAGCTTCGGGCAATTCCAAATTATCAATGGGGATAAGGGCTTTTTCGCCATTTTGATGGATAAAGGCGTGTTTATGGGTTTTGTCATAAATCAAAAAATGCTCATCCGGCATCCTGTCACAAAAATGGGGGGCAAAGATGGGTAATATAAAGTTTTTAGGCGCAAAAACCGCTACCAAACCGCCATTGTATTCAGAAAAACGCAAAAACCCCCTGTACAGATGCGCTTCGCCGCCCACATTTTGGGCGGCTTTTGCAACTTTGTGTACGGCATCGTGGGCTAACATATCCACAACACCTTTGCCCACCTTAAAGCCGAGGCGCAAAAAATGCAGTATGGCAAGCTCTTTACCCTCCACATTGGAAAGATAGCACATGCGAACCATTTCAAGCGCATCTTTTGAAATGGAATTTGTTATGGAAATTTCCACTTTTTGGGCATTGGCGGGGTCTGTAAAGATTTCTTTGGGGGCAAACAGGCTGTCTTGGGGATGGTCATAATCATATATGATAAAGGGCAGTTCTCTCTGGTAATAACTTTCGTGCACACAGCACAAAAGGCCTGCAAAACTGCCGTCATACACATAGGCTAAATCTGTCCTGTAAGGCATTTTACCAATTCCTCCCTATTACTGTCTGTGTGGAAGATAGACAACTGCTCCGACGAGCGTACCATTTCTGCACTTTGTTGGGATAATAGCCCCCACAATATGGATTCCGGATTATTCGGAATGCCCAGTAACGCCCGTCCATTACAGGTTAAAAAGTATTGCGCCCGTTTAAGCACAACGCCTATTTTCTTCAAATCTTCAAAATCCAGCCTGCCCATGCGCCTTGCCCGCATTATTTTTTGCGCACTTTTTATACCCAGCCCGGGCACACGTAACAAAAGCTCGTATGGCGCACTATTTACCTCCACCGGGAAGATGTGGTAGTTATTTAACGCCCAGTTGCATTTTGGGTCTATCAGCGGGTTAAAGTTAGGGTTTTGCTCGTCCAGCAGCTCTGCCGCATCAAAATGGTAAAAGCGCAGAAGCCAGTCGGCTTGGTAAAGACGATGCTCCCGTAACAGTTGTGGTTTGGTGTCAAGGGCAGGCAGGTTTTTATCTGCCACAATAGGCATGTAAGCGGAATAAAACACACGTTTTAAGTCATATTTTTTATACAATGCCGCCGACAGGTTGATAATTTGGTGATCTGTTTCCGGGGTTGCGCCAATTATCATTTGGGTGCTTTGACCTGCCGGCACAAATTTTGGGGCATTACGATACTTAACAATGTCTGTTTTATTCTCATTAATACCCAGCTTAATTTTGCCCATGGGGCCTAAAATACTTTCCTTGCTTTTGTCGGGTGCAAGTAATTTTAGGCTTTCGTGGGATGGTAGTTCCAAATTAACGCTCATACGGTCAGCAAGAAGACCAAGGGATGTTAGCAGCCGCTCATCCGCCCCGGGTATGGCTTTAACGTGGATATAGCCACGAAATTTGTATTGGTTGCGTATCAGGGAAAGGGCTTCAATCATCTGCTCCACGGTGTAATCAGGATTTTTGATGACGGCAGAACTTAGGAAAAGCCCTTCGATGTAATTGCGGCGGTAGAAGTTTATTGTAAGCTCTGCTAACTCCTGCGGGGTAAATGTTGCCCGCCTTACATCATTGGTGCGGCGGTTTACGCAGTAATGGCAGTCAAACACACAGGCATTGCTCATCAATACTTTTAGAAGGGCAATGCAACGCCCATCGGCGGAAAAGCTGTGGCAAATGCCGCCTTTAATGGTGTTGCCAAGGCTGCCTGCCTCCCCTTTGCGGTCAATACCGCTGGATGTGCAGGCAACATCATATTTTGCCGCATCTGATAATACTGTTAGTTTGTTTAGGATGTCCATTGGCGTGTCCTTATTTAGCAAGTCTTGTTAAACGCTTCTGGGCAATCCCCAAAAGTGTTTTTAGTAGATTTATTAGAAAAATGCTGAAGAATCTTTTGTTTAGCAACGGACACTGTAAAATCTACAAATCTAATATCTTTATTCCTATGGAAATCACAAAATACAATAGTATCTGGTTTTTGTTTAAGCTTTAATAAATCCGTAGCAAATCCAGCAGCATTCATTGCCAATATGTAATGATGGTCTTTTGAGGAACCATCTAATTTTAGTTTCTTGCATTTATTATAAAGAATTACATGAAGCGTCAAACAAACTCCTCCTTAGTTTATACATCAAGCCAACTTAATAATTCTTGGGCGTACTTTGGATGTTCATCATAGTCGTATATTATATCCCCGATAGAGTAGGTGTAGTTCAAATCCTCAATCCGCTTCATAAAATTTTCCCTACCGCTGACAGAAAACCCAGCGAATCTTGCGTTGTAGAAACGGTCTTTTTCATATCCATCAAGTCCGAAATACAAAGCATCCACATCATTTAAAAGTTTATTGATAAGATTTGTGGAGTGGCTTGTGACCACAATTCTTGTAAACGCATTTCTTTCTGCCTTATTTTCCAGCATTTCCGATAGTTTGTTAAGTGTTTTAGTGAAAAGTTTGGGATGTATACCTATTTCCAACTCCTCCATGGAAACCAAGGGGTTTTCGCTTATAAAGATATCAAACAAAAATCTTATAACTCTCCTAGTTCCGAAGGAAAGAGTCTCTACTCCTTCCTTTCCGCCATCCGTTTCCCTGTTAAAAGTTAGCTGGGGTTTGTCGTTGGCGTCAAGTTTGCTGTCTATTTGGATTTTTGGAAAAAGTTCCCTTATAGATGCTTGAAAGTATTCAAAGTTACTGATATCCATATCATTGCCATCTTTTAATTCGTAAAGCTTTTTTGCAACATCACAAAATTCACGAAACCTACTATCTTCGTGAAGTATTATTTCGCCAGTTAATACTTCTCCCGCAGGAACCAATTCTTTGTAAGCTTGCTCAATTTCCTTGATGGTATCTTTGTGGCGTGACCAAACAGTGCCTTCCTCTGCACGAATACCAGTTGCAAAAGATCGCAGATGGAAACTTAATGTTGGGTTGTTGGCATGAAATACGCCAGGGTCGCCCCCTTCATCTTTGTGTAAAAAAACTTGCCCATACTTATCTTTTGTTGGTTCTGGACGATAAAACAGCCTTACCTCGCTTTCTGTATCATCACCAACCAAATACGACAGTTCTTCTTCGCATATTCCAAGTTCACCATCAACAACACAGTTGCCCACGGAGTATTTATATATATAGGTTTTTGAGTGGTCAACGGATACTTTAAACCTTACCTCGAAAGTAAAATTATCTGGCGTATCAGAGAAACGGTTTTGGAATCCCGCACTATTAAAAGCTCTTGAATTCGTCAACCCAAATTTAAGGAAACGAAATCCCTCTCTTACACCCTTCAAAAGATTAGTTTTGCCATAATTATTTTTGGATATCAAAACAACAATAGGTTTATCAAAACGAAGTCTCGTGTTAGTGATATTTTTGTAGCCATCAATGTAAATTTCCAAAATTTTCATTTTCTATAAACCCCCACGTGATTTTTGATTTATATTGCTAGGAAGTATATACAATAATATCATTACCATACAAAAAATGCAATGGCATAATTTTACATAACTTTGGAATATGTCGCTTCCTGCACATTGCACATACGGCGGTACAGTCCATCTTGCGCCATAAGCTGGGCGTGGTTGCCACTGGCGGTAATCCGCCCTTCTTCAAAAACGTGGATAACATCAGCATTCCGGATGGTAGACAGACGGTGGGCAATGGCAATAATGGTGCGTGTACCTGCAATTTCGCCGATGGCTTGTTGGATTTGCATTTCGGTTTCCACATCCACACTGGCGGTGGCTTCGTCTAAAATAAGCACCGGTGCTTTGCACAGCACGGCACGGGCAATTGCCATGCGCTGTTTTTGCCCGCCTGACAGGCGCAAGCCGCGCTCGCCAACTTGTGTGTTGTAGCCTTCGGGCATGGCCATAATATCGTTGTGTATGCGGGCAATTTTTGCTGCCGCCTCAATTTCCTCCATGGTGGCATCGGGGGATGATAGGGCGATATTGTAGGCAATTGTGCCGTTAAACAAAAAGGTGTCTTGTAAAACCACGGAAACATTTTTGCGCAGGCTGTGCATGGTAATATCTTTTAAGTCATGTCCATCAAGGGTAATGCGCCCTGCTGTTGGGTCATAAAAACGAGATATCAACTGGGTCATGGTGGATTTGCCAACACCTGTTGCCCCCACAAAAGCCACCATCATGCCAGGCTTTATTTCAAAGGATATATCTTTTAGGATGGGCACGCCGTCTATATACGAAAAGTCCAGCTTTTCAAAGGTTATGCCGCCTTGGGCAACGCCAATGTCTACGGCATTTTCCTTGTTAACCACATTTTCCGGCTCGTCAAGGATTTCGATAACACGCTCTGCCCCTGCAAGGGCTTGGTTGGCACTTTCCAGCAAATTGGCAAGCCCCATAATCGGATTAAAGAAAAGCGCAAGATACAGCCAAAACACCACAATATCCTCCACAGGCAAGCCGTGGTGAAAAGCAAGCCAACCGCCAAAGCCCGCCACAATCACAGTTCCAAGCGCTGCAGTAAATTCCACTGTGGGGTGGAAAAATGCCGATACTTTCAAAGCTTTTAGCATGGTTGTGATGTAATGCCAGTTTTTGTCACGGAAGTTTCCGCTGGCACGTTCTTGTTGTCCAAAGGCCTGTATCTCCTTGATGCCCGACAAATTATCTTGAAGTTGTGCATTCATCTCCCCACGTGTTTTTTGTAACAGGCGAAACTTTGGACGCACTTTCTTGTTAAAAATCCAGCCACTTAGCAGGATAAACGGCACAGGGATGGCTGTCAAAAGGGCAAGTTGTGGGTTGATAAGAAAAAGTATGGTTGTAACACCAATAAGGGTAAATAAGTTTGTTATCATATCCGGGATTATATGGGCGTACATCAGCTCAAACTGGTCTGTGTCTGCCACCACACGTGTCATCAACTCTCCCGTTTGTTTGTTGTGGAAAAAGCGCATGGAAAAACTTTGGATGGTATTGTACACCTTTTGGCGGATTTCATGCACCAAATTCCATGCTGCCACATGGGAAAGATAACTGGACATAAAGCGGAAAATAATCCTAAGACCATACAAGCCCAAAAGCATTAAAGCGATTGTGCCAATTTCTCCCAGCCCCTGCTCCGTGATGCCGCCGGACACAATGCCTATCATATTCCGCAAAAGCATGGGTGCGGTAAGGTTGACCGCCGTAACAGACAATGTGCTTAACATGGCAATTATTAGCATCACACGGTACTTTTTTGCTTCTTTTGCGATTCTTAGTAAAACTTTCATTTGTGTCTCCTTTGGGGTGATATTATTTTGCAAGCCCTATGGGGTGGGGGCGAAATTGGCTTGTGCCGTCACCTAACAAGCTCCATTGGTGCGCCCACACAGTGTTTGCGCCCCAAGCGTATATTGCACCATCATTGGTTATGGCAAAGGTGCGTGGGCCAACCACCCATCCATGGTCAAATATATAGTAGGTTGGCACTACCGTTGTCACATTCTCCAAAATCCGCACCGGGGAAAGGCGCACACCTGTGCCGGCATCATCATGGGCAAGCCAGCGCACCCCATCCTCAAAGCCGCCGTCAAGGGCATATTCCCAAAGATGGTCAGGTGGGTTTCGCAAAAGCCCCTCGCCCCATGTCCACAAGCCGCCATCCCGGTCTATGGCGTAAGCGTTATTTCCGCTTGCTGTAATATACGTAATATTTTCCATGATCAATACAGGTTCATCCCTGTCAATTGTTGTGCCGTCTCCCAGTAATGGGCTACTACGCCAATGGCTGGGCAAGCGGTTACGCCCCCATGCCCACAAGCCGCCCTTTTCATCAATTTTGAAGTATGCGCCGTTAAGGCTGACAGTGTATGATGAGGGAGCCGGCACAAAAGGCACGGGGTAAAGCTGTTCCCCGCCCCAGCGCAGGTGTTGACCGTTACGGGTTACGGCATAGCCGCCATCACGGGTAGGTGTGACGGTTGCTACATTTTCAAGGATTTGTACGGGGCGCAACCTATCCTCCTTATACCCGTCCCCTAAGGCCACAGGCCAAGGGGAATGCCAACCACTGCCGGCACCCCAGCCCCATAAAACGCCGCTTGTATCAATTGCATAGGCATGCCAAACCCCAAGTCCCACATGGCTATTGTTGGAAAGCTTAGGCATGGCTATGTAAGCCACATTATCCATAATATGTACGGGCAAAAGGCGATCATCCCTTGTGCCATCCCCTATTTGCCCGGACCAGTTGCTGCCCCATCCCCAAAGCTGGTTGTCATGGGTTATGGCAAAGGAAACATCATGCCCTGCAAGGGCATATCGAACATTTTCCATTATCATCAGGGGCTGTTTGTGCACTTGGTTTGTGCCATCGCCGGTAAATCCGCCGCCCCAGCTCCACAATGTCCCATCACTTTTCACGGCAAGATTGCTGTGCCCTGCCGCAGAAACCTGCACAACCACAACATCATCATTGTAGGATTCGCCTGCATCATCCCCGCTATCCACCCCGCAGGCGGTTAGGGCAAGGGCGAAAAACCCTATGGTTGCCAGCAAAAATTTTCTCATCTTTTATTCCTCCAAATCTCAAAAGCAAAAATTAGAATGCAGCCGATGGCATACATTACCAAATCCCACCAGTCAAATGTGGTGCCGATTATCACCCGCCAAAATCGAGAATCTCCCAGCCCCAATATGTATACAAGATTAAAGTATTGTCCCGCCTCCACCAAAGCGGCAAAAGCAAAAATACCCAAGGGCAACCATTTCCAGCGGTTTTGTATAAAAGTGCGCAGGGCACAATAAATCAAAATAACAATAAGCACATCACCGAAATGGTAGCGGATAAAGCCGCCCGGCACCCATAAGGCGATTGCCGCAACACTTGCCAATAAAACCAAAAATGCAAGCAAATATTTCCAGTTAAACTTTATTTTCATTGGTGGCATCCTCATCAGTTTTTGGCAATTTTTTCATGTTAAAATAGTGCCACAGCAGTACCCAGGTGCTTCGGATGGTCATGGCGGCAGCAATTGCCCACCACACACCGGTTACGCCAAGGGCGGTGGCCGCAAGGGCAAAAACAAGGGCAACACGCACCACATTACTGGAAACACTGGCAATTGTTGGCTTCATGGTCATGCCGCGCCCACGGAAACTGCCCGCCGCTACCCCTTCCAAGCAAAACAGGATTTGGGCAAGGGCAACAATCCGTAGATAGTCCCCCGCAATTTGGATGCTTTCGGGATTATCAAGAAAGATGGACACAAAAGCTTCCGCCCCAAAAAATAGGGTTACAGTCATCACAACACCGTAAATGCCCATGAAAGTGTATGCTACCCGCACCGTGCGGCGCATACGTCCCCACTTTTTTGCGCCAAAATTTTGCCCGATAAAAGCAGTAATGGCGGATGCAAAACCGCCGCCCACCATAAATGACAGGCTTTCCACCTGCATACCTACCTGATGCGCCGCCACGGCACTATCACCAAAGCTAACAATAACCCCGGTCATAAGCATAAAGGAGATTGTAAATAAAATAGATTCTGCCGCAACGGGCGTTCCCCATCTAAAAATTTGTTTAATTTTGCTACCTACCATACGTGCAAATGGCGCAAAGGTGGGAAATGGCCTGTCCCTATACTTTGTCATCGCCCAAATTTTTAGGCTTATGTTAAAAATATTGGAAACGATGATGCTTAAAGCCGCACCTGCAATGCCCATGTTAAGCACAAATATAAAAATAGGGCTTAAAATAATATTTAACACCAATGCGGCGGAGTTTATGACGAAGGGCACCTTTGTATTGCCAAAGCCACCAAAAACCCCGGTGATGGCAAAATGGCCAAAGGTTAGGGGTATTGCGATAGCGGCAATGCCTAAATAAAGCTGGGCCTGGTCTGCCACATAAGGGTTTTCGATGCCGAAAAGCCCCAACAAAGGCACACGCAGGGCTATCAAAAATACGGCGAAAGCTGCACCGGTGATAAGTGCCAGCATAAAGCCGTTTTGGGCAAAGGATTTTGCCGTGCCCGGGTCACCCTTGCCCATGTTTTGGCTAACGCCGATCTCTGCACCAATGCGGCAAAGCATAATAAGGGAAAAGGATAGCCAAATAAACTGGCTGCCAAGCCCCGCCGCCGCTACATACTCCTCCCCCAAATAAGATAGCCAAAACATATTGGTAAGGTTGTATGCGGACTGGAAAAGGCTGGTAGCCATAATGGGCAGGGATAATTTTAATAGCCGCTTAAATATGGGTCCTTCTGTTAAGTTGTATTTACTTGCTTTGCTCAAAATAAAGCCCCCTTTGTGATATTATTTTATCACAAAGGGGGCGCAAGGTCAAATAAAGTTTCGTTTAATAGGTGCGGGTGGGCTAGTACATAAAGCGGTTTATATCATCCATATCAATGCCTTTGTGCATGGCTATGTTAATGCCGTTTGCAATTATACCCGCCAGCCACTTCACCACCTCCCCAATCTCCTTGGGGGTGACAAACATATTACCCACGGCGGGCTCCAAGCTATTGCGGATAACGGCATATTTATCCTGCTCTTCCAATTGGGTTAGCATTCTAAAAAATTCCGCCCCGTCCCGCAGGTGTTCGGGTGCTTCTTCCGCCATGCCGGCCAAGAAAATATCCAGCGTGTCATTTACAAAAGTTGCCGCATCCACCACCGTCGGCACTCCAATAGCGATAACCGGCACGCCCAGTGTGGCTTCATCAAGGGCGGCACGGCGGTTACCCACGCCCGCCCCGGGGGATATGCCCGTATCTGTTAACTGTATTGTTTGATTAATACGGTTTATACTGCGTGCCGCAAGGGCATCAATGGCGATAACCAGTTGGGGGCACACATTGCCCACCAGCCCCTTAACCACCTCCGCCGTTTCGATACCCGTCATACCCATTACGCCGGGGGCAAGGGCGGATATGGGGCGCAGGCCGCCAAGCAACTCCTCGGGCAACGTACCCATAATATGCCGTGTTACCAGCACCCCTTCCACCACCTTGGGGCCCAGCGCATCCGGTGTTACATCACGGTTACCAAGTCCGATAACAAGCACCGTGCCATTATCATCAATACCAAGACCATCCCGAAGCAGGGCAAGCTGCCTCACCAAAATCCCCATTATTTCCTCGTGTGCTGTGAAGTTGTTTTGCTTGATTTCGGGGGATTCTATGGTGATGTAGCTGCCCATGGGCTTTCCCAGTGTGTTTGCCCCCTGCTCGTCCACCACATGTATGGTGGTTATTTTGGTGCTGTCCTGCTCTACCACATCCATCTCGATACCTGTTAAATTGTCGGTATCAAGCCCCTCGGCCATTTCCATTGCCAAGTCGGTGTAAATATTTTGCATAAAATGTCTCCAATCATCTTTTTATGCAAGTATTCCCAAATTTGCGGCTATTTATGATAGGGTTCGTTATTAAGTATGCGGCAGGCACGGTAAATTTGCTCCAATAAAAAAATCCGTGCCATTTGGTGGGTAAACGTCATAGCGGACATGGACAGGCGCATATGGCAGGCATTTAGCACCGCATCCCCAAGCCCCTCGCTACCGCCAATAACAAATTCCAAGTGGCTGTTGCCATTTGTTGCCAGCTTGCTTAAACTTTCCGCAAACCCCTCGCTTGACAGGGCTTTGCCCCCTATCGCCATGGCAATTTTGTGTGATGATGGTGAAAGATGTTTCAAAATCCTGTCATCATCTGCAACCTCTACAATATTCAGTTTGCCGTAAGGGGTAAGCCGCTTAACAAATTCCGCCTGTGCCGACCGCAAATAATCCTCTTTAAGCCCGCCAACGCAAACCACAGTAATTTTACCAAATTTATACATTATACCCCTCATCTTCGGCAAAATCGCCTGTTTCAATGGCGGCACGGGCAAGCCCGTCACAACGGTTGTTTTCCACATTGCTGGCATGCCCCTTCACCCAAACAAATTCCACCTTATGTTTGTCCAACAGGGGCAGCAACCGTTCCCACAAATCCACATTAACTGCCATTTCGCTTTTGTTGCGCTTCCAGCCATTTGCCTGCCAGCGTTGCACCCACCCTTTTTCGATGGCATCCACCAAATATCGGCTGTCGCTGTATAGGTGCACGGTGCACGGCTCTTTTAATGCTTCTAAACCGACAATAGCCGCCATTATTTCCATGCGGTTGTTGGTTGTCAGCTTATATGCTCCTTGCATCTCCTTACGATGTTTGCTGTGTAGCAAAACCACCCCAAAGCCGCCGGGCCCCGGGTTGCCGGAGCACGCCCCGTCTGTATATATGTCAACATTCTTCATTGTCACCCTCCAAATTCATTAAACAAGTATATCATAACCCATCTTGACCCGCAAGGGGATTTGGGGTATTATTATAGTGCGGAGGTGATACAATGTTTGATATGACAGAGGAGTTAAAACGCCTACCCCAGCGGCCGGGTATATATATGTTTATAACTGCTGCCGAAGAAATTGTATATGTGGGCAAGGCGAAAAACCTGCGCAACCGTGTGCGGTCCTATTTTACACAAGCAAATTTGATACACACAAAGGTGCGCAATATACGTGCCGTAACCCAGCGTTTTGAGTATATTGTAACCGAAACAGAAACCGAGGCTTTGGTGTTGGAATGCAACCTTATCAAAGAGCATCAGCCCCGCTACAATGTGCTGTTAAAGGACGATAAAAGCTATCCCTATATAAAAGTAACTATTGGTGAGGATTTTCCAAGGGTTTTTTCCACAAGAGATTATGATGAGGATGGCAACAAATATTTTGGGCCTTTTACATCCAGCTTTGCCGTGGCACAAACCTTGGAGCAGATACACAAAATTTGGCCTTTGCGCCGCACCGCCAAAAAGATTGTGGACGGCGAAAAAACCGGCCGCCCATGCTTAAATTACCACATCGGCTTATGCCCCGGCCCATGCGGCCTGCATATTACCAAGGAAGAATATGGCGCACGCATTGCCCAAATTTTGGAATTTTTATCGGGCAAGCATGCGGCGGTTGTGCGCCAACTACACACCCAAATGGAGCAAGCCGCAGAGGAGTTGCTTTTCGAGAAAGCGGCAGATTTACGGGATAAAATTGCCGCCATCAAGCGCATTAACGAAGCACAACAAGCCGAGCGTATCTCCGAGGGCGACCAGGACATAATCGCCTTTGCAGCAGGTGGGGACGAAGCCCTGTTTCAAGTATTTTTTATCCGTGATGGCAAGATGACAGGGCGTGAGCATTTAATGGTTTATGGTGTAGAAAACACCGAATCCACCGCCGTTATGACCCAATTTGTAACCCAATTTTACAGCGGCACGCCTTTTGTGCCAAAAGAGCTTATTTTGCAACATCCTATTGAGGATGAGGATGTTATAAAGGCATGGCTTGCCCAAGAGCGGGGCAAAAAAGTTGCAATAAGCGTGCCAAGCCGCGGGGACAAGTTAAAGCTGGTAAAATTGGCAGAAAACAATGCAATTATCACATTAGAGCAGTTTGGAAAGCATATTAAGCGGGAAGAGGAGCGCACCACGGGCGCAATGGAAGAAATCCGCACCGCCCTTGGCATTGATGGTCAGTTTTTCCGCATAGAAGCTTATGATATTTCAAATATCCAGGGTTATGAAAATGTGGGCTCCATGGTGGTTTTTGAAGGGGGCAAAGCCCGCCGAAATGATTATCGCAAATTTAAGATAAAGTCCCTTATAGGTGGCGATGCTAATGATTATGCCGCCATGCAAGAGGTACTGCACCGCCGCCTGCGCCGTTACGAGGATGGCGACAGCAAATTTGCACGCCTGCCCGATATTATTTTTGTGGATGGGGGCAAGGGACATATTTCTGCCGCACAGGAGGTGTTGGACGGCATGCGCCTTGATATACCCATTTGCGGCATGGTTAAAGACGATAGGCACAGAACCCGTGCATTACTTTACAAGGGCGAAGAGGTTACAATGCCCCTTGGGGGCGAGGGCTTTAAGCTTATCACCCGCATACAAGAGGAAGTGCACCGCTTTGCACTGGAATACCACCGCAAACTACGCTCCAAAGCCGCAACCAAATCCGTGCTGGATGATATACCCGGCGTGGGCGATGCCCGCCGCAAAGCCCTTTTGATAAAATTTGGCACAGTAGAAGCAATTAAAGCGGCCACCGAAGAACAGCTTGCCGAAACCCCGGGCGTAAATAAAAAAGCCGCCAAAGCCATAGTTGACTTTTTTAGCGGCTCGTAATCGGTTTGGGCAAGCAGTATCACATAAAATAGTTAAAATAGAGAAATTCTTTAATCAACCCTACCGCCACCCACACTGGTGCATAGTCCAAGCGGATAACGCCGTGGACATTGTAGCGGGTATGGCTGTAATCCCATGGGCACATTTTTGCAGCTTTCATGGTAATGCCCGCAGTATATTCGATTAGAAATATGGCTGCGGCGTATACAAGTCCACGTATAAACCACGGAAAGGGCTGTATCACGTGGATAAGCGGCGTCATAAACGCCGTTGCACCATAAATGAAAAACATCCAAATGGAGGTTTTTGAAGTGGCTCTACGGTCTTTGTTTATTAAAGACCCCATTCCAGTCCAAAAAACCTCCATCATCAGCCCTGCCGCACCAAAAAGCACAAATTTTAGTATCATGGGCATATTGTTGCCAATTTCCATAATTTCTATTTATAAATTGGCAAAGCGTTCCCACGGTGGCCGCATGCCGGAAACTCCGCATTAACATTCTTGCCATCTACATAAATTAAAATATCCAGTTTAGCACGAATGTTGCCCATGACGAGCCATAAAGACTCGTCATGTTGGACAATGTAGGCATTGGGGTCTAATTTAATGGCGGGCTTGTGTGCCAAAATTTTCTCTATTTGTTCGTTTATGCCCGGTACATACTCAATGCCGTGATAATTGTTGTTTTCCATATTGCCGATGGTTCTGCCCCCTTGGTTGGGGGCATGATCCGTTGTGCGGTTGCTGCGGACAAAGTATGCGCCTGCTGTTGGCACAGTTTCTTCACCATCTTGCTCGGGTGCTTGCTTTGGCACCTCTTGTGTGTCAATCGGCGCATTTGTGGGGGTGTTTTGCGGTGCAACTTCCGGTGCAGCCTCGGGGGCTTGCAAATCCTTATCCTTTTTCTTCCAGAAAGCGGATACCGAGCTTTGCTCAAAAATCCCGTCAAACTCTGTTGCTAAGGCGGTGTGTGCCGTCACAAAACTGGCAACAACGGCGCAAGCAGCGATAGCGATAAGTTTCTTTTTCATTGTAAAATCCTCCTCGTTGTTTGTTTGCAACAGTGCAAAATATACACTGCTACTTAATGTTGATGATATAGTTTTGATTGAGGAGTATAAAAAAATGCAAGGTAATTTAATACAGTGGCTCACGAAAAATTTTGATGCCTTCCGGCAAATGCCTTGCACGCCCTTCTGTTAAAATAGTTATATAGTGGGAGGCGGGCAGCTGGGCGGCGTTTTTAAGCAACTTCTCCACAAAGCGATGCTCAAAATATGTTCCGCCATACTTTATCACATCACTGGACAGGTTAAGGGTTAAAGCCCCATTTTCAAACCAAATATTTAGAATTTGTACATTTGGCGGCACAAAGGTCATCTTATCAGGGTTGATATTATTAAAAATTTTGCTAAACACCACCCAAGCTTGCTGTTCTGTTGTAAAATAAGCCGGTACCGTCATATTATAATACGCAAAATCCCCGTCTGCATTGTAGTAAAATATTTGCAACAGAACTAAGTATAAGCAGATTAGAATAGTTTTCATGGGACGCACCTCCAAGAATATTATCCCATATTTTTCCATAAAATTCAACCTGCAAAAACAACCAAAAAAGACGGCAGTTCGCCGCCTTTCATCATGTCTGACAAGCTAAATCAACTTAGCCAGCTCTTTGATAGTCTTTTTGGAGATCTTTTTGCCTTTGTATTCCACCAAGTCTTCCATTTCCCCTGTAAAAACATCGGCAGGCTCGTATTTTTTCAAAACGATTTTGCCTTCATCTACAAAAATTTCCATGGGGTCCCTTACGTCGATATGTAGGGTCTTTCTTAGCTCGATGGGTAACACCACACGGCCTAGTTCGTCCACTTTTCTTACAATCCCAGTTGATTTCATTTATATTACCTCCTTGTGTATAGGTTGCGTGTACCTCCCGCTGGAATAAACCCAGTCTAACAAAATTTTGGTAATATGTCAAGTATTGTAAATTAAAACCATAAATTGACATATGCAAGAAATATTTTTGTAATATTTTACCTGTTCTGCCTATTTTTGACCAAGCATAACTTGTATAGCGAACACACTTGATTTGCGGGGGTTTTTAGGTGCTTAACTATCTTTGGGCAGGTATGATTTTGATAGGCATTATCGTTGGTGCCATAACCGGCAGCTTGGGGGATTTAACCAATGCTGCCCTAAATTCGGCGGGCGAGGCAGTTACCGTTGCCATAACAATGCTGGGCGTGATGGCGTTGTGGACAGGGCTTATGCGGGTGGCGGAAAATGCCGGTATGATAATGGTGTTGGCAGATAAAATGCGCCCCCTTTTGCGCTATCTCTTCCCCGGGCTTGATGCCAAAAGCAAAGCCATGGAATATATTGCCACCAATATGATAGCCAATGTGCTTGGTCTTGGCTGGGCCGCCACCCCATCAGGCCTAAAAGCCATGGAAGAAATGCAAGCGGCAAACCCCAACAAAGACACTGCCACAAAAGAAATGTGCATGTTTATGATAGTAAACATGTCCAGCCTTCAAATTGTAACCATCAGTGTGCTGGCATATCGGGCACAATACGATTCTGCCAACCCATCCGAAATTATTGGCCCGGGTTTTCTTGCAACCCTAATATCCACCATTGCCGCTGTGGCGTACACTAAATTTATGGAAAAAAGGACATTTAAGACATAAGTCGTCAGTTGCCCTTACTAATCATTCGTAAACTCATTTGCAAGTGATGAAATTGTTGCCTTGGCATCGCCGTATATCATCAAGGTGTTTTGCATCCCAAACAGCTCATTTTCAATGCCAGAAAAGCCTTTGCCCTTGCCACGTTTTAGGACAAATACAGTCCTTGCTTCATGGGCTTTAATTATTGGCATGCCGTATATCGGGGATGTTTCGTCTGTTTCTGCTGCTGGGTTTACCACGTCGTTTGCACCGATGACAATTGCCACGTCTTGCAGGGGCATTGACGGGTTCATTTCGTCCATGGTTTTTAACTGCTCGTATGGTATGTCAGCTTCTGCCAAAAGTACGTTCATATGCCCGGGCATACGGCCCGCCACTGGGTGTATAACAAAACTGACTTCTACCCCAGATGCTTCCAGTTTTTCTGCCAATTCTTTTACAACGTGTTGGGCTTGTGCCACGGCCATGCCGTACCCGGGTATAAACACCACGGACTGGGCGGCCTCTAAAATCAAATATGCGTCCTCGGCAGAAACCGACTTGGGTTCTACACCTTCGCCTTTTGAAGATGCGGTGTTGGTTGAGCCGAAGCCAGAAAACAGCAGGTTTTTAATGGAGCGGTTCATGGCTTTGCACATGATGAGTGTCAGCATAAGACCTGATGCACCAACCAGCGCGCCCGCCACAATAAGCACGGTGTTTGCAATGATAAAACCTGCCATGGCAACGGCTATACCCGATAGGCTGTTTAGCAAGGAAATCACCACAGGCATATCACCGCCACCGATGGGCAATACCAGCGTAAGACCAAATATGAGCGATATACCCGACAAAACAAGCACAGAAACCAGCCTTACAGCATCATCAAGACCTGGTATTGCGAAAATCACTATCATGGCAATTGCTACCAGCACCAAAAGTAAATTTATGGCTTTCTGCCCTTTGAAAACAATTGCACGGCCTGTAATTTTTTCGGAAAGTTTGCCCCATGCAAGCATGGAGCCTGTAAAGGTTATGGCACCTGTAAAGATGGTTAGGGTTATGGAGATTGCCACAAAGGTTTCTGTACCGCTGGGGTATCTTAGAAATTGTGTAAATGCTACCAAAAAGGATGCAAGCCCACCGAAGCCGTTGTAAATGGCTACCAGCTCTGGCATACCAGTCATCTTGACTTTTTTAGACCATAAAAGACCGATGATTGAACCTATGGCAACCGCCAACAATGCCCAAACATAGCCATTTTGCATCCAGTTGTCGGTGTTCCAGCTCTGCACAACCTCATTTTCAAAAAACGATGCCACAACCGCAATAAGCATACCAAGGGCAGACAAAAAGTTGCCACGCCTTGCGGTGTCTGGTTTGCCCAGCTTTTTTATACCCATGATAAAAAGCACGCAAGCCACTATATATGCCAAGTTGTTTATCATCCGTTTTTATCCTCCTTTTTGCGGAACATTCCAAGCATCCGTTGTGTGACGGAATATCCGCCAACCACATTAATGGTTGCTAGAATGATGGCGACAAAGGACAAAACCATGCCAAGCGTACCTGTGGCAAACATGGCGACAGCCACCACAGCACCAACAACGGTTATACCGCCAATGGCATTTGTGGCAGACATTAAGGGCGTATGCAGTTGCGAAGGCACTTTTGAAATAAGCTCTCTACCCAAAAACGCCGCTATAACAAATATAAAAAGCAAAAGTATCATTATTTCCATGTTGGTTGCCCCTCCTTACAGGTTTTGGAATTTTTCATGGATGATTTTCTTGTCTGATGTGATAAGGCATCCACGCATTATATCGTCATCCAAGTTCACCTTAAATGTTTTGTTTTCCTCGTCCCAAAAATGGGTCAAGAAAGCTTTTATATTGCCAGAAAACATATCTGATGCGTCCCTTGGCACAAAACGCTCCAGCCTGTCACCACCGATGATTTGTACGCCATTGTCAAGCACCACATCTTTTTCTGGGTCAGACCCCTCCACATTCCCGCCAGTGCTGACAGCCATGTCTATTATAATAGAGTTTGGTTTCATTTTGTCC
>WRAX01000014.1 GCA_009779935.1 Defluviitaleaceae bacterium
CATACCTATAAATTGAATATCGGAGCCAACCGGCACAAAATCACCTGATTGGATTTGGGTGCCATTGATAAATGCAGCGATTTGGCCATTTGGGCTGTTGGTTGTGAAGGTTATTTGGCGGGTTTGCCCTGTTGCCGGCAAAACTTCCAAGGTGAAGGTTCTTGTATAATCACCTTGTGCGGATGCCGCCCTGACAGTAAATGTCCAAATACCTTCTGAACCGGGCATAGGTGTGCCGTAAAGTAAGGCTGTTTGGTGGCTGAAAAACAGACCTGTTGCTTCTGCCGTAATTTCGTTGCTTGCGCACCATTCTACATACCATATTGGGTGGTTGTTTCCGCTGTGCTCGATTACAAAATGCACGGGCTGCCCAACTGTAACGGCCGGCACATATTCTGTTGTTATAACAGGTGCGGTAAGTGCCATGCCACGCTGTGGGAAGAATTGGAAGTGGTTGTCGCCGAGCAACAGGTTTGTATCGCGCCAGTTAGTTACATCATCCGTGCTTTGCATATCGTTGGTATGTATAATAAGACGATGCAGATCCGGGTGATTTGTAGCATCAAAGCTTGTTATAAAGTTATTGCTAACGTTAACATTTGCAAGCTTTGTAAGGGTTGGCCAGTCAAAAACCGTAAGATGCTCGCCGGGCATATGTACCATTTCAAGGTTTACATTGTTTGAAAGGTCCACATTCCTTTGTGCGGTGGCTCCGGTAAGGCTAAGCTCCCTCAGTTGCGTGTTTGCTGATATATCCAGCGCAGAAATGGCAGGGGAGCTGATTAACGCCAAGCTTTCCAAAGCCAAGTTTTGGCTTGTATCGATACTTGTTAGGTTTGGTGCACGGGCAATTCTTAGGGATTGCAAAGCAGCCAAATCTGACACATCTATATCGACGGGGCGGAATGGCTCTATGTTAACACTTTCCAGCAATGGGTTGTCGAAAATAACCCATTGCATGGCTGCATTGGCAGAAAGAAATGTGTGTGCATTGGTAAAGCTTACTAAGTTTGGCAACACAGAAAGGTCTATGCCATGCGTGCCGGTTTGTGGCGTACCAATGCCGGCGGTAGAGCCGTGGCTGTTAAGATTTAGATGCTGTAAGCTTCTAAAATTCTCGATACCCGCAAAGTTATTTATGGCTTGGGCAGGTATCATGGGTGCTGTTAGCGTCCAATCTGTTATGTTTATTACATTAGAAAGCATTAAGGGCGCAGGTGCAGGTGCACCGGCACGGTTGCGAGCCTGGTTTAAGAAAGTATTGTTTACAAAATCACCTGTAATGTTTCTATCAATGCTAACTTGCAGCTGATCATAAACAGCAGGGTTGCTCGCCAAAGCGGCACGAACGGTTATTTGGTTACCGATGGTTTCGTTTGTGCCGATGGTTAGCAGGCCAACATCGGTTATTGTGGTGGATACGTCATCATTACCGGTGATGGACCAAACAATACTTTGGCTTGGTAATGGGTTGTTATCTTCATCATAAAAAGTGGCGGTTAAAGTGTGGTAATCTTCCGGCAAAAGCTCAGAAGGGCCTGCTATTTGGATGCTGTCAGCTTCTGCAACTTCACGCACATTGATAGTGAAGATGCGCTCGTCATACAATCCTGGTATGGGTTGGCCTGCACTTATCCTTTGCGCACGCACTGTAAAGCTCCATGTACCCAAAAATTCAGGGGTTGGTGTGCCTTGTAAAGTGCCTGTGTTTAGAATAAGTTGAAGGCCTGTTAAAGCGGCATCGGGATTTTCTTCAGGCCAATCCGCTACTGTCCAATGTACAAGGTTGGCATGATCCGTCCTTAACATATATTGGTAAGGCACACCTACAAAAGCATCGGGTAGCTGGGTTGTAAGTATGTTTGGTGCGGGGTCACTTCCATCATGCCCTCTTTGTGGGTGGAAAGCCATGCTAAACACCGGCACCAAAGGCCTTGTTTGCCAACCAACAATATCATCAAGGCTCATCATGCTGTTGTTTGTAATGTTAAAGGTGGCACCTAAATGAAACTCCGGCGCGGCAATACCTAGGCTGGTGCCTGTTACATCCATGCTTGTGATAAAGTTGTTTTGCGCCCAAAGCCTCCAAAGGTTTGGGTTACCTGTAAGGTCAACATGCCCTGTAATCTGATTGTCCGTAATGGTTGCATGCTCCAAGGCTGCGTTTGCTGTAAAGTCTACGGATGTTAGATTATTCATACCCAAGTTTATGCGGGTTAAATTTATTAGGCCTGAAGAGTCAAACTCGGTTAAATTGCCATTGAAAAGGCTGATGTTTGTCACGCTTGCAGGTAGAATATTAGCATCAAAAACATTAAAGTTATTGCCCGGCAATTGTATGGATTCTATGGCATTACTACCCGTTAAGACGAAGTTGTTTGTGTTGGTAACACCTAAGTTGAGTGCATTGATAGCGGCAAGGCTTGGGTTGTTCGCTAAATTTAGGTATGTAAGGTTATGATTGCTGTTGGTTGCAAAGGTTGTTAGGTTGGGGGCATTGTTTATGGTAAGACTGGTAAGTGATGTGTTTGCCGCCTGACCTTGCCCATTGATGGTTACATTGCGCAGATAGGGCAGGTTTTCGGCAAAGCTGATATCTGCCATATACCTATTGGCACTTGCCAAAACACTTACCAGATTTGGATTGTTTGTTAAATCCAAATTGGTTATGCCCGATTCTGAAATTGTTAAGACTTCCAAGCTGGTATTAGCGGAAAGGTCAATACTAGTTAAAAATTGACCACGTGCCCATAAATTGCCAAGGGCAAGCTCCCGTAATGCTGGATTATCATTAAATGCCAAAGATGTAAAGTTATTGTTTTGCAAATGTAACACTTCTAAGGCAGTGACACCCGAAACATCAATATCCGTAAGCCCCATACCATCAGCAACAAGGGCTGTTAGGCTTGGATTGTTTAGGTTAAGGGCACCCTGTGCCGCAAGGCCTGCGCTTTGGCCTATTGCCAACTCTCTCAAATTTGGAAGATTGCTGATATCAAGGCTGGTAAGGGTGTTGCTTGTTAGTGCCAAAACCTCAATAGGCTGCCCTTCTGCAAAGGTGAAGGACGCAAGCCCGTTGTTTGCAAGGCTTATCCAATAAAGCTCATCCAGCATGGATACATCAATTTGGGAGATGTTGTTGTTTTGCAAATTTGTGCGCAAAATTCCCGGCTGTGGGGAAAAATCAATACTGGTTAATTGATTATTCATAATAGCAAGGGATTCCAAAGCGGGTAGCGCACTTAAATCCACATCACTAATTTGGTTTGCATGTACAGTAAGGTACACCATGTCCACAAAGTGGTGTAGACCCGCAAGGCTTTGCACAGCATTTACGCCAAAACCGCTGGGTATTGTAAGTGCTGTAATACCCGCAACATCTGCGGCATAGATGGGCCTAAGCATATCAAACCCCAACATATTACGCACATGGCGAAGAAGGTTTATATCGGTAAAATCACCTGTGATATCCACATCTTCCTCAAAAACCCTGCCGGCATTGGCTGTTTCAAAAGTTTCTTCGTTATTTAGTTGCAAGCCTGCCATTGCTTGGCTGGAAAACGGCATAAAACTTAATGCCAAAACCATTGCCAAAGCAAAAGCTAAGCATCTGCGGGATAAAGTTCTTTTTTTGCTCATAAAAAAGCTTCTCCTTTCCCTTGTAAATGCGATTGCATTACGCATTACATTCCAAAAACAACAAAAATGATACACTACCCTCCTCTCAACAAAATATCGCTATGTAAAATAATGCGACCATAAGGAAAAAATTGCTTATATTAAGCATAGCACATCGGGATGGCGTAAGCAAGGGTTTTTTGGCAAAAAAAGGTGTTGCCTTTTTATTTTTTATAGGTTATAATTATTGGATATATATTACATAAGGATAAGGGGCGGGATATATGAGCAAAGCTATGGAAATGCACGAAAAATGGCGGGGTAAAATAGAGATAAGCGTGCGGGCAGGGGTAACAACGCCGGAGGAGTTGGCAATCGCCTACACGCCGGGGGTTGCCGAGCCCTGTTTGGAGATTGAGAAAAACCCCCACCGCAGTTTTGATTTAACAAGACGATGGAACACCGTTGCTGTGGTAACGGATGGCACAGCTGTGCTTGGTTTGGGTGATATCGGGCCCGAAGCCGCCATGCCGGTTATGGAAGGCAAATGCGCCCTTTTTAAGGCATTTGGCGGGGTGGATGCCATCCCCCTTTGTATACGCAGTAAGGATAGTGAGGAGATAGCCCGCACCGTTGCCCTGCTTGCCGGATCCTTTGGTGGGATTAATTTGGAAGATATTGCTGCACCACGGTGCTTTGAAATTGAAGCAAGGCTTAAAGAGTTGTGCGACATTCCCATATTCCATGATGACCAACACGGAACGGCCGTGGTGACATTGGCGGGACTTATTGGTGCTTTGCGCTTTACAGGAAAAGATAAGCACACAGCCAAGGTGCTAATTTCCGGTGCAGGTGCAGCAGGATGCGCCATTGCAGAGCTTTTGTTTGCTGATGGGTTTGAAGATATTACCATTGCCAATTCCCGTGGGTTAATTACCCGTGATGGGCAATATTCCAGCGATAGGTTAAATGCTTTGGCACAAAAAACCAACAAGCGCAATGTGGCCGGCGGCTTAGCGGAGGGGATGGTGGGTGTGGATGTGTTTATTGGCGTATCCGCCCCCGGCATTGTGACGGCCGATATGGTAAAAAGCATGGCGGAAAACGCCATTGTGTTTGCCTGCGCTAATCCCACACCCGAAATTATGCCCGATATTGCCAAAACGGCAGGGGCTGCAGTGGTTGCCACCGGCAGGTCGGATTTTGCAAATCAGATAAATAATGTAGCAGCATTCCCGGGCATTTTCCGTGGGGCATTGGATGCACGGGCTAAGGATATAACCCAAGATATGAATATAGCGGCAGCTTATGCCATAGCAAGCCTTGTAAAGGATGAGGAGCTTTGCGCCGATTATGTCATCCCATCCAGCTTGGATATGCGGGTTGGGAAGGTTGTGGCGGAAGCCGTGGAAAAAGCATGGAAAAAGGTTGACAGCAATTAAAATATGTGGTACAGTTAAGGATGGAACATGAAAAAGGCAAAAAGACGGCTTTCTTTTAGGTTTATTGCCACCATAGCGGTTTTTGCTTTGGTGCTGGTGTTGGTATTTTTATCGCCCTTGTTTCGCATTGACCAGGTACATGTAGAAGGTAATGTGATAATTGACCGCAGAGAGATTATAAATGCGGCGCATGTTGAGATTGGCTCAAGTATTTTTGCTTTTAACGGGCGCAGGATGGCACAAAGGGTTGATGATGCCCTGCCCTACGCCCTTTACGTGGGAGTTGAAAGGCAATTGCCCCGACGTGTAGTTTTAAGGGTGATAGAGCGGCAACCGGCCATAAATATCCACCTTAACAGCGGCCAATATGCGTTGATAGATAATACAGGCATGGTGCTGGAAATTGCACAAAACCCCAAGGCAAACTTGCCTAAGTTTACAGGGCTTTTAGTGGAAACGCTGTCGGTTGGGCAACATCTGCAAACAACCCCGGAAGATGAGGGAATTTTGGCAAATATTTTGCAATTAAACACACTTTTTGTCCTGTATGCCTTTGATGCCCAAGTGGTAGAATTTGATAATCCCCTTGATATTATCATACACCACGGCAGTTTTGAAATATCCTTTGGCAGTATGTATGAAGCAGAGCGCAAAATACGTTATATACTGGGTGTTTTAGCAGATGCGCCCATGGACAGGGGTTTTTTGAATATAAGAGACCCTAACCAGCCACCGGGACTTAGATTTACCAGATAATTACATAAGATATACTTTGGGGAGGAAATGGCCATGGTTAATATTGATAAGGATGTACTAACGACAACCTTTGACCAAAGAGCAAAAATACGTGTTATCGGCGTTGGCGGCGGCGGCAACAACGCTGTTGATAGAATGATAGATGATAATGTAGAAGGTATTGATTTTATTGCCGTAAACACTGATGCGCAGGCGTTGCACCGCTCCAAGGCACCTGTGCGCATCCAACTAGGTGAGAAGTTGACATCCGGTTTGGGTGCCGGCGGCGTGCCAATGGTTGGTGCAAAGGCCGCCGAGGAAAGTAGAGATCAGCTTCTTAAAGCCATAGAAGGTAGCCATATGCTTTTTGTAACCTGCGGCATGGGTGGTGGCACGGGCACGGGGGCTGCCCCAATAATTGCCGGGCTTGCCAAGGATTTGGATATTTTAACTGTTGGCATTGTAACCAAACCCTTTGCTTTTGAAGGTAAAAAGCGTATGACAAATGCCACAGAGGGTATTGAGGAGCTTCGCCAGCATGTGGATACCCTGCTAACCATCCCCAACGAGCGGTTGATGGAGGATTTAGACGAATCCGTCACATTTAAGGATGCACTTAAAAAGGCTGATGAGGTGCTGACACAAGGCGTGCAGGGCATATCCACCCTAATATCCCATCCAGGGGATATTAACTTGGACTTTGCCGATGTTAGAACCGTGATGAAAAGTAAGGGCATGGGCTATATAGGCATAGGCATGGGCAGCGGCAAAAACCGTGCTATGACAGCAGCAGAAAATGCCATAAACAGCCCAATGTTGGAAACTTCCATACACGGTGCGGGGCATATTTTGCTTAACATCACAGGCTCTGCCGACCTTGGGTTGCATGAGGCTATTGCGGCCGCCGGATTTATAAGGGAAAGTACCGGAATGGATGAAGACAGCGTAATCTACGGCACTTCTATTAATGAAGATTTGAAAGACCAAGTTATAATCACCGTGGTAGCCACTGCCTTTGAGGGCGGCGGAGCTGTGCGAACACCCCATGCTAGGGCAGAAACCAAAGCGGAAGCATCAAAAACCGAAAGCACGACAAAGGACGGCACTTCGGACGGCGACGACCAAATTAAGCTGCCCATTTTCGTCCGTAAATAAGATAATATTAGCTATGATTAAAGGAGATTTTTTAAGTGGGAGCTCTCGATATTATAATAATCGTTTTTGCGGTACTTGTAGCGGTGGGGGTTGGTTTTTATTTCCTTAACCGCTGGGCCACAAAGCGATATGCCGCCCAACAGGATGCGGTTGCCAAAAATAAAGTGGCTGCAAAAATTTATGTGATAGACAAAAAGCATGATAAAGCCGATAATGTTACCCTACCAAAAATGATTACGGACAACCTGCCAAAAACCGCCAAATTTACCAAAATGTACTTTGTGAAGGCGAAGGTGGAAAAACAAATCGTAACACTTATGTGTGACAAGGCCAATTACAACTTTTTGGAACCAAAAAAGACCTATGCAGTGGAGCTTGCAGGTATTTACATTGCCACCGTCAAGGGGGCAAAAAGCCAGTACGAGTTAAAGCAAGCCGCTAAGGAAAAGAAAAAGAAGGCAAAAGTAGAAAAAACAGCATAAACCAAAAAACGCCATGGAACTTAACCGCCCATGGCGTTTTTGAATTGATTATGATTTGCGTGCTTCTATAATTTTTGCGCTGGCTTCTGCGCTGGCTTCTTCATATGAATCAAATTCCATGGTAAATTCGCCCCGCCCTTGTGTTAGGGAACGCAATTCGATGCTGTATTGGGTCATCTTAGCATATGGTGCTTGCGCAGAAATTTCCTGCTTCGTGCCCACGGCGTTCATACCAAGTACACGCCCGCCACGCTTGTTAATATCGCCAATAATGTCCCCTGTATACTCATCCGGCACAAGGATTTCTACTTTCATAATCGGCTCCAAAATCACAGGCTTGGCTGCCATAAAACCTTCTTTGAAAGCGATTTGGGCAGCAAGCATAAAGCTTAATTCATTGGAGTCCACAGCGTGGTAGCTGCCATCATATAACACAGCCTTTAAGCCCACAACAGGGTAGCCGGCCAATGGACCTGTTTTACAGGATTCACGCACGCCCTTTTCCACCGCAGGCCAAAAGTTGCGGGGTACGCTACCGCCAAAAATCTCCTGTTCAAACACATATTCCTGCGTCAAATCGCCACTTGGCTCAAAACGCATTTTAACATCACCAAACTGCCCTGCGCCGCCCGATTGCTTTTTGTGGCGACCTTGCACATCGCTTTTGCCCTTAATCATCTCACGATAAGGGATGATAAGCGGGGTAAGTTCCACTTCCAATTTATTTCGCCCTTCCATTTTCTTGATGACAACATCCAAATGGTTGTCCCCCATGCCGGAAATTACACTTTGCTTGGTTTCCGGATCCACACGGAAGGTAAGGGTTTTATCCTCTTCCAAAAAGCGGGCAAGGGCTTGGGAAATTTTGTCCTCGTCCCCTTTATTTTTGGGGATAATGCCTTGGGAATACAGGGGTTTTGGCATATTTATCCACGGTATGATATAGGCGGCATCTTTGGTGCAAAGGGTATCGCCGGTGGCAGTGCTGGCCAACTTGGCAATTGCACCAATGTCGCCCGCTTTCAGCTCATCCACCGCAATATGCTCCTTGCCACGCACAACAAAAAGCTGGCCAATTTTTTCGGTTTGCTCTTTATTGGCATTCCACAAAGGCGTGTCTTTTTTGAAAGTGCCGGAATAAACACGGAAAACCGTTAGCTTGCCAAAGCTATCCACAATGGTCTTAAACACCTGCGCAACGGGCGGCCCGTCCACTTTGCATTCAAGGGTAACTTCTTCGCCGTTTTTCTGGTCGGTCGCCTTAACGCTTGGGCGCAACTCGGAAGATGGCGGGCAAAAATCTTTGATATTATCCATCAAAACACCCACACCCATGGCGTGTACGGCCGCACCCACAATAATCGGGGTGGTTTCGGCTGCGGCAATACCCTTGCCAATGCCGCTGTACAGCTCATCCCTTGTAAAGGGCTCTTCGTTAAAGTATTTTTCCATCAAGTCTTCACAAGCGTCCGCCACGGCCTCTTCCACCATACGATGCACATTATCCACGTCATTTTTCAAAATCTCCGGCACATCACAGCTTTCGATGCCCGTTTCACGGTACAAACGCCCTTCTTTTTTGATAGCGTTTACATAGCCCACAAATTTGCCATGCTCCCTAATGGGCACTTGGATTGGGGCGATGCACTTGCCAAATTTTTCCTTTAATTGTTCGATTAGTGCATCAAAATCCGCATTTTCGTCATCCATGCCGTTGATGAAAATCATCTTAGGCAAACCTGCTGCCGTTGCCAATTCCCAAGCCTTTTCCGTACCAACTTCCACACCGCTTTTTGCATTTACCACAATAAGCGCAATATCCGCCGCAGAAAGGGCTTGGTGTACCTCGCCATAAAAGTCAAAAAAGCCTGGGGTATCAATAAAATTAATTTTGCCGCTTTTCCACTCGATAGGGATAAGCGATGCGCCGATAGAGATTTTACGGCGAATCTCCTCCGGGTCGTAGTCGGAAACAGTATTACCGTCCTCCGTTTTGCCAAAACGGTTGGTAATGCCCGCAATGTTAAGGGCGGCTTCCACAATGGTGGTTTTGCCTGTGCCTGTATGGCCTAAAATTGCCACATTTCTGATGGCATCTGCCGCATACGATTTCATATAAAAATACCTCCTATGTAGGAAAGATTTGTTACTTTTATTTTATCATAAGCAAGCGGTGTTTGCAAAGAAAAATTTGTCTACCGCTTGTTTTTTATTTTTTCCCATTGGGGTCGCAAAATGGCATTCAAAGGCAAGCCGATGATAATTGCAAAAGCAATTTGCATGGCATTATTTGCCATAAATACCGCAGGCACCGCCCATGGTACCTGAAACATAATTACCTGCCCCACATACATTGCAGGCACAAGCCAAATGCCGCCCAGCACCGCCGCCAAAATGTTAAGAGGGATGCTGCGCCCGCCCGCCCCACGAAAATGGGCAACATATCCAAATATAAGCGCCATAACGGGCCTTGCAACAAGGTTTACAGGTGCCCACGGCACAAGCCCTGCCATTAAATTAAACAGCACCATACCAAGGCTGCTAACTGCCCCCATCTTTGGTCCAAACACCACCGACACTACAAAAACAACCATTGTACCTAAGTGTACCTGCCCCGCCCCGGTAATATCCGGGGATGGGATGCGCAAAAACATGGTTGCCAAAAACACAAGGGCAATAAAAAGCCCTGCCAAAATCACATCTCTTGTTTTCATTCAATCACTCACAATGTAGAATTATTTATAGCTATCAGGATCATCAGGGTCACGGATAACACGGGTATTGTTGTTTAGGGCATTTATGGTATCAATATCCGCCGATGATAGATGAAAGTCAAAAATATCGAAGTTTTCTGCCATGCGGCTGGGGGTAATGGTTTTTGTAATGGCGGATACATTTAATTCCATATTCCACCGCAAAATAACCTGCGCCGCTGTTTTGCCGTATTTACTGCCAATTCCGACAATTGTCGGGTCGTCCATCAAGCCAAGCCTGCCCCGCCCAAGGGGGCAATATGCCGTAACCAAAATGTGGTTTTGCTGGCAATATTCCCTAATTTCGGGCTGCGTAAGGTATGGGTGATGCTCGTATTGATTAACCATGGGTTTGATTTCCCAATGCTTTTCCAATTCTTGTAAATGGTGTATCTTTAGGTTACAAACACCAATAGCACGGGCTTTGCCGGATTTATAAATTTCTTCCAAAGCCTTGTAAGTTTGGATATAATGCCCGGGCAGCGGCCAATGTACAAGATACAAATCCACATAATCCAGCCCAAGCCGCTTCAAGCTGCCCTCAAAGGCTTCTTGCGGGCCATTCAGTCGCTTTTGTGCTTCGTTATGCACTTTGGTGGTAACAAAAAACTGCTCACGGGGCATACCACTTCTGCGAATCCCCTCCCCAACCATATCCTCATTTCCATAAAATTCCGCTGTGTCAAATGCCCTAAATCCTGCTTTTATGGCATTATCCATAACCACCAAGCCATCCGTATCAGGCGCAATTTGGGATACACCCATGCCCAAAAGCGGCATTTCTACGCCATTGTATAGCTTAAAATACAACATTTACTCCCCTACTCTCTAATAATTTTTGAAAATCCTTCACCCAGCACCTCTCGGGCATCGGTAACGATTACAAAGGCATCTTTATCAATTTCTGACACCACTTCTTTAAGCCTTGCAATTTGGCGGTTGTACACCACACACAAAAGTACAGATTTTTCCTCTTTTGTATAAAACCCCTTTCCCGCAAGGCTGGTAACACCTCTGTCCATCTTGTCCAGCAATGCCTGCCCAATTTGGTCATATTTAGCAGAAATTATAAATACACCTTTGGTAAATTTTGGCCATTTCATAAAATACTCAATAGCCATAATTGCCACAAATAGGGAGATTAGGGCATACATAGTAAGTTGCACACCAAAAACCGCAAGCCCCGCAAAAATTACAGCCCAATCCAGCACTAAAAGCACCCGGGGCGTGGATAAACGTTTGAAAACACGTGATATTAGGTCGGCGGCAAGGGTACTGCCCCCCGTGGTGGCATCCGCCCGTAAAACAATGGCAACACCAATGCCGCACACCACCCCACCAAAAAGGGAGGCGAGGAATAAGTCTGCCTCCAAAATGTCTGCCGGCACAAATCCTTCCAGCAAAAACAGCACAAGGGACATTAGGGCGGCAGCAAAAATGGTTTTGGAAATGTATTGAAAGCCCACCACTTTCAAAGCAATTATCAAAAGGGGCGCATTGATAAGCGCAGTGGTTGCCCATACAGGGAAGTTAAATTGATGATAAAAAATAGTAGCCAGGCCGGATACGCCCCCAACCACCAACGAATTGGGGATAAAGAAAAAGTATATGGCAGCAGTCATCACGACAACGCCAATCGCCGTCATGGCATATTCCAGCAAAAGTTTTTTGGTTTTTAATTTTCCCACTACAACGCACCTCGTATTTTTTTGATTATAACAATAATTGCAAATTTTAACAATACCCGCTGCCGCCACAAGCGTTTTGGCTGGCGCAATAGGCGGTAAAGCCATTCCAGCCCAATTTTTTGAAAAATCCTAGGCGCACGCCGCAATTCGCCGCTCATCACATCAAAACTGCCGCCAACACCCATAATTAGCTTTGCACCAAGGCTGTACTTGTTGGTGTTTGCCCAAATCTCCTGCCGGGGAAAACCAAGCCCCACAAGCACCACATCTGCCTCCGATGCGGCAATCCTGTTGATAACGGCATCGTCATCATCAAAATATCCATCACCGCAACCCACAATTTTCAAGCCAAATTGTTGTTCCATGCGGTTTTTTGCCTTTTCGGCAACGCCGGGCTTTCCTCCCAAAAAATACCATTTATAATGCTTGGCTTCATCTGTATCAAAAACTGCCATCAACAGGTCAAAGCCCGCAACCCGCTGTTTTAGGGGGTTTTTTGTTAGCTTTGATGCATGCACAATGCCGATGCCGTCAGGCACTACCAAATCGGCGGCATTTAGCACTTCTTTGAAGCCTTCGTCTTTGCGGGCAAGCATTACCATTTCAGGGTTTGGGGTTGCAATGGTGCTGGGTTGGTCGGTTTGTAAAAGCTCTAAAAACCGTTGCTTTGCCTGCTCCATAGTTAAGTTGTCAAAGCCAACTTCTAAAATTCGGCTTCTCATACCACACTACTCCGATAAATATCGGCAATTGTGCCTATCTTTTGCTGGTCAAATAAGTCAAACAGCGCATCCAAGCCGTTTTTTAACTTAAACTCCGTTTCTTTGCGGCTGATTGGTGCAACCATATAAAGATGTATTTTGCTACCATCCTTTGTAACAACAGGGCTTTTGTCATCGCTTAAACCAGCCAATACAACGCCGCCCATCTGGCTGCCCTGCACAAATGGCGCATAATTAGGCCCATTGGGAACTGTGTGCCCATGGGAAAGCCATGTGCTAAATTCGTGGGGCATGCGGGCAAGGAATTTTAGCAGGCCAATCACCCAAAAATCGGGATTATCCGCCTGTGCCGATGGGTTCCAATCAGGTGGCAGCATCATAAAAATCTCCGCTAAACGCCAGTTTTCCGCCCCTTCCAATTCGCTTGGTACATTCATGGGCAAATCGGACATGCCCGTGGTGTAAACCACGTAAAAATCACCACCAGGTACGGGGGGCATTATATGCAAATCAATATGCACCAATTCGGAAACGATTTCATGTAAAACATTGGTTTGCCGCCCGGGGAAAAGTTTGTCAAAATGGGCACAAATGTCATCCATATGCACACAGTATTGGGTGGGCGGCTGCCAGCCTGCATTATCCGCTTTTTTGTGGTGGTAAATTTTGGAGCCGTCGGGAGCGGTGTTAAAATCGTCTTGGTTAAAGCCATTTTCATTAATGTTCATGGGTCTTCCTCCTTAAAACAGGTCACGGTTAATAATATTATATGCAATACCCACATTTTTTTCGGATTTTTCTGCAAGGTCTGTTGTAGCGGATTGCAGTTTTGCCACAATTTTATCATGGTTCTCCATCACTTTTTCAGAAAGGGTAATTAGGCGCATGGCAGAAATTTCCTCCAAATTAACAAAATGTTCCTGTCCCAAATCCTCCATCATAGCGGACACTTTGGGGTCATAAACCAACCCAATTACCGGTGTTGCAGCATTTGCAGCGTAGATGATGGAATGCAAGCGCATCCCTACCATAAATTCGCTGCCGCCAATAATTTCCAGCACCTCTTCCACAGAAAAATCATCTTCCAGATAATAGCCCTTGTAGCTGACTTTTTCAAGGATTTTGGTGGAAATCTCCGCATCATTAGAGGGTTGCATGGGGATAAAAAGCGGAACCAGGTTGTACTTTTCCCACATATAATCGCAAAAAACTGCCATTTCCGTCACGAAGTCCTCTTTAAGGCTACGCCAATTACGTAAGGACACGCAAAAGTATTTACTGCCTGTTAATCGCATATCATCAAGTAAGCGTTTTGCACCTTCCGGGTCACCCTTGCGAAAACGGAAGGCCGCATCCGCCGTCACCCGTACATTGCTGTTTTTTAGGCGCAAATCCTCCAAAGTTTTAAGGGAGCCTGCATCCCGCAGGGTAATTTCTTCAGCCTTTTCCAGTGCATCAAGGGCCCTGCGCTTATTTTTATCTTGCGTAAGCGGCCCTATGCCATTGGCATAAAGCATGATTTTTGCACGGTTTTTGGCGGCCTTGTTCATAACATAAACATAATAAATCAGGCTGCGGGTGGATGTCAAGTCTTGTATAAGGCTTCCGCCGCCCATTATCAGCAGGTTTGTTTGCTTCAAAACCCGTATTATTGCAGGAAAGTTGAAGCGATGAAGGGTGTTGGTGCCATAAATTTCCTGGGTTTCTTTCGGGCGTTTAGAAATTACTGTTATTTTTAATTGGGAATCTGCATTCCGCAAATCTTCAATTATGGAGCGCAAAAGAGCATCATCGCCATGATTGTTGGAGCCGTAATAACCCGAAATTAGGGCATCTACGGGGCGTGGGGACTTGCGCACTTTGTGATACAGCGCAATAGTGTCATCCGCCATTTTGTCAAGGGAATAGTGATGATGCACCACCCGCTGGGCATATGCGCCCAAATCCCGCAACTCCTCCTCAGTAGCTTCCAAAAGCCGGCAGATATCGCTTTTCAGCTTGTCAGCAGTAGTTTCGCCGTTGCCACGGCAGGTGAAGTTAGTGTCGGCTGCAGGCTGAAAGGTGCCTTTATCAAAAGCACCCAAGTAACCTTGGTATCCTGCTAAAATGGTTGGCTTTGCACATGCCATTGCCTCCAAAGCGGCACGGCTAACGCCAATAAAAATATGTGCCAAAGCCATGAATTTTAGAGCATCTACCCGTGGGCCTGTCATTTTCACAAATTCCTTATTCAGGGCAGCGTTTACAGCTTTTGCCTTCTCATCCAAGGCAGCAAAATCCCCGCCGCCGCCCACAATGATAATTTGGCTACCAGGGTATTTTTCATGGATTTGTGGAGCAATTTCTATTAATTTATGAGCGGGCAAACTAATTTCTTTTTCAAGACGACTTAGGAACACAATATGCTTTTTCGATACATCCAGCTCAAGCTCTGCCACAATATCGGTATAATCCGCATTTTCGTGGTAAGTGTCCGTATTTATGCCGTTTACCGATACCACAATATTATCAGATGGGATTTTATAATTCTCTGTCAAATATCCCGAAATGTCTTGGGATACCGCCAAAGTGGCATCCCCCCAATTGGACAAAATGCGATAATGCATGGATGTGTTAAAATTTAAGTGGGCGGTGGTGACAAAAACAAAACCCATTTTCTTTTGCAGCAAACCGCATAAAAAGGCAGGTATGCGGGCATGGGCGTGTACCAACTGTATATTATTTTCTTTTATAACTTTTTTTAAGGCATTATAAGATTTTATTAGGTTTGCTGGTTTTTTGTTATGCAAAGGGGCGTGGAAGTGTTTTATATCATGGTCGGCCAACTGGCTTTCATAAACACCGCCATTGGAAACTACATGTACGTCCAAACCCCGCTTTTTTAGGGCTTTGCACAATTCCAGCACATGTGTTTCGGCACCGCCGATGTCCATACCCATTAGTGCCATCAAAACTTTTGTACCTTCAAAATCATTCATCCTTTTTGTCCTTTCTGCCAAATCGGCTTAAAATCGCTGTTTTGGCGGTTTTGGCTTCGCTTACACCTAAAATGGTTGCAGTTGTAATATATATTAGTATACCCAATACAAATGTGATGCCGATTGTTAAAACATCATGCAGGTGCCCCGCAACTTGCCATACCATAAACAGCACACCCAGCATTGCCGTTGTGGACAATATCATTTTTCCATAATTGACGGCTGATGCCTTGTCCAAGAGCCTGTATTTGCGGGCGGCAATGGCGTACATAGCAAAACCTGCAAAATTAACGGAAACTGTTGCAGCAAGAGCCGGCCCCCCAATCGCCATAGGGTTTATTAACAAAAGTGCAGTTACAGCGTTTATGGCAATAGCAATAACAGTAATTATCATAGGGGTTTTGCCATCTTTATCAGCATAAAAGGCACGGTTTAGGATGGATATTAGCCCATATCCAACAATTCCCATCGCAAGAATGCCGAGGGCATGGGATGCCCGCTGTGTGGCATATGCGCTAAATTCCTGCCTTTCGTAGGCAAGACGAATAATTGGTATACGCAAAATCCACAATCCCGCCGTCATGGGCATAAGCAAAAACATTAGGGCGGATACGGATTTTGCCAGCGTTTCCCTAAATTCCTCCCTATTTTCGGCATGTGCCGCCTGTTTAGATAATTTTGGAAATACCACATTTGTAACAGACAGGATGAACATGCCCGTAGATACCATAAAAATCACATTTGCGGCATTAAGTTCCACGGAATAAGCTGGGTTTAGATTTGCGGCAATGCCGCTATTAACAATAATATTAATGGGAAACAGCCACGAGCTTACCATAACCATAGGCGAAAGGCGCAAAATTTCACGTAGTCCTTTATCTCGCAGGCTAAGCCCCAAGCGCATTTTGAAGCCATGTTTGCGCAGAGGGTGCCAGAAAATAGCAACCTGCAAAACACTACCAACCAAAAACACCACCGCCAAACCAAAAACGCCCCAACGCTCAAAGAACAATAGTAAATACACTAAAATCGCACTATTGGATACCAATGACATTATGCTGGGAATGTAAAACCCTCCCAGCGACTGTAATAGACCCGTTAAGGCAAAGGCGGTGGAGGTAAAAAACATGGTAAATATGGTGATTTGCAATAGTTGCCCGCCAAGTTCCACGGTGATGTTGGGGGCATCACCAAAATAAATACCCGAGATAATCCCGGCAGCAAAAAAGCCTAAAATTGCGGCAATTAGTGACAGCAACATGATAAAGGTAATAAAATTTCCGGCAAGCGCAAAGGCGGCTTCCCTGCCCCTTTTCTCCAAATAACCATTAAAAACAGGGATAAAACCTGCCGAAATAGCCGCCGCAAAAGCCGCATCCAAAAACTGCCTTGGCAATAGGCTGGCAAAGTTAAACGCCGCCGCCTCGGCACTTTCCGTACCCAGCAGGGACATCATAGCCATATCCCTTGCCAAACCGCTTATTTTAGCCACAAGCACCAAAACCATGACAACAGAGATGGTCTTAACGCTGTTGTCATTAACCTTGGGTTTGTTTGAGGGGGTTGACATTAATTAAAAGTCCTCTCCATGCTGTAATGTACGCTGTTTGTGCCAAGCCGCAGGCGAAGCAGGTCAAAATGACTATTTTCCGCCCCTTCATCTATATTGGGTAGGTTGATATGGCGCACGCCATCAATCAATTCCACAGAAACATGGTGGCCGTATACAGACACCACAAAAACATAGCGCCCCATATTTACCTGCCCTTCTAATAAACTGCGCAAAATTGCTAGTTCGGCGGGATTTGTAAATCGATTTATGGGGGCATTTGTATGTAGTATAACGGCTTGCGCAGTTGTAGTTTCTAAATAAGTTGACAGATGAGTCCATTGTGATGCACCAGATGCCATGATGCCGCCATTTAGGGCATTCATTTGCATAATTAGCATGTTATCCATATGTATGGCTTCAAACTGGCCGTTGTGGCTAATTACCAAATCGCCCAAATCTGAATTTTGGGCAAAAACCACATCAAGCTCCCCATAATCGGGGGCCGCCACAAAATCCCTGCGAAGGCTGTCCCTTGCAACGGTGCTTGAAGGCAAATTGGGTGGCATTTCGTTGGTTTGGTGATAAATACGCAGATTGTCAAAGTGCAGAACAAAATTGCCCCTCACTTCCTGACGCAACGCAACGGCATGGATACGAGAAAGGCGCACGGGCTGTACAGCCTCCTCCGGAACTTGGGCGGTCACATCCCGCCAACCGTAAAAATCAATAGCTTCGGCAAAGTCCATATGGAAAGTATTGCCATTACTGTCCACAATATTCCCCCGTAGCCAATGCCCGCTGTTATCCCCGTAAACCGCCAAGGTAAAAGCATTTGTATTTGCATAAAACCCGCCGGCAAAATTTAAGTGGGCAGATTGGGTGTGTTCCGCCTCCCGAAAAGTGTAGCCTAACATTAAGGAGTGTTGACCATAAGAGGCATGGGGCGTAAACATAACGGAGCCATTAACCAATATGGGATAACCCGAAAATGATGCGGGCGGGGTAAAATCAGGCTCTATGGGGTCAATTTGTGCCTGCATTTGGGTCATGGAAATCGGGATATAGGAATGGGCATTTGGTGCACCTATGCGCAACCAGCCATTGCCGCTGCTTGTTGCTGTAAAGCGGCTGTTTTCTACATATCCCAAGGTGGCCGGATAAACTTGAAAGCTTAGATGGGCGGGATTTAACGGCACCCTGCGCCCATAATTGTCCAGCCCATGTAAGGTTAGTGGAGTATTGCCACGGATAGTTGTTGGATTTACTGCAATTTCCCGCACTTCGACGGCATTAAAGCTTCCCCATGCCACCACATGCCCAAAACGTGCCTGCACCACCACAAGGCCGGCATTTTCCGCCACAATGCCCTCACCCGTCCAATGTCCGTTGGTCACAAAAATATCCGTTGGTTGGGCGGGTAGGTTAAGCTGGTTCATATATTCATCAAAACCTCTAAATTCCACAGGTGCAACCATGCCAACGGGGATATTTCTTCCATTACCAATGGTTTCCACATGGCTTAAAAGCCCATATGATGCGGAATTTACCACGCCAAGAGCATTTATTACCGCCCGCTGACCACCTTCGGATGGGCTATTTATCACATTTAGGTCGTTTCCAAATAAGCTGGCTGCCATGGTGGTGGAGCCGCCGCCGTCCAAATTAACAGCGTGCACCGCCCCAAATTGCAGCATATATACTGCCGCTTCCGATAAAGTTGCACCGATTGAGTGGTTACGCCCATCAATTGTCATCAAAATCAATCTATCACCTGCCCAATTAAGCCCCATAAGGGTGCGTGGGTGGCGGGCATTGGAGCGCATTGGGGCAGTATCCGGCACTTGCCCGTTATGCAAAATGCGATGGCTGCCCGAAATTGCCGTATGCACAGCATCAAGGTTGATATTAGCAGTAATTTCCAACTGCGCCTGCTGGCCCACATAAAAGTGGTGTCGGTTTGCTTCAAAGGTTTGGGGGTTCATAATAACAACAAAGCCGTTTTGCGGCACATCCATGGTGTAAAATGTAACATTTGTTATCACGCCATTGTTCACCACGATTTTATAGGAACGCCCCAAACGGGCATCAATACCGCATGTGGACGGCATATAGTCATATGTTAAAATGGAGGGGAACGCCAAATCAGTCACCATATTAACCATGCCAACTTCAAAATTTTGCTGCCCGCCAAGGGTTAGGGAAATTTGCGGGCGTATATAGTCCATAAACACCCCGCTTGCACCAAAAAGAAGGCTGGCGGATTCGTTGCCATTGGCATTTAGGTCATTGTGGGCAGATATCGCCCCATCAACAATTTCCAACCCCAAGGGAACGGAATGGCGGGCATTAAGCCCAAAAAAGTCCCCATTTACCCCTGCCAGTGCATTGTGGGCATTAAGTAGGGTTGTTGTGGGTTGGCGCAAGCCTATTTCCGCTTGCGAATTAAACACGCCAACAGTCAAATAAGGGTCGTTTAAGGGGATTTCCAACACAGCAATATCCACCAGCCCCACTGCGGTTATGCGTGTAATTTGATGTAAATATGTATCCCTTGACAGGCGGGTTTGCTCCCGTGTTTCAAAATGCGTCCAAGGTATTGACGGCAGGGCTGCTGATAACTCTATATGTAATGGCGCAATCGCCGCAATTCCGGCCAAAACAAGGGCTGTGCAGCATTTAATTAATCTTTTCATAAAATCCTCCATAATTATGGCAAAGCCACTATTTGAAAGCCACCCTGCACCAAAAACCAAGCATCTGTGGCGGCATGCACGCCCCGTCCATCATCACGGGGAATTATTAGATAGTGGTTAGTAATAATTTGGTAGCCGTGGAACATGTCCACCCCCATTGATGTGTTCACAATACCGTCAGTTCCCGGAACGTGGGCAGTTGCCGCACCCGAGCGTAAGATGATTACGCTACCTTCCTCCCCCAAAATTACATGCCCGGCGGTTACATGGACAGGGGAAAAAGCAATACCCGAGCTGCTGCTTGGTTCAAAATCCTGCAAAGCCCGATGAATTGCTTGGTTTACATAGCTACGTGTCACTAACGGATCCTGTTGGCTACCGGGATTGGTGGAACCTGTAAGTCCTGTATTTCCGCCCAAAACAGCCCCTGCAACCATGGCACCACAAAGCCCGGCTATATATAGTCCATTACGTATTTTTTTCATATGTAGCCCTCCAAAATTAATTTAGCCTTAATTATATCATAACAACTTAGTTAAACACAATGAAGTCGAGCAAAAAATCCAATGGTTCAATGGGGTTTTTGCGAAGGCTGAATTGATGTTTAACTTATGTTATTATACCACAAGCATGCCCAAAAGTCCATTTCAAGATTATGACAAACTTGCATTATTTTTGTTTTTGCGGTATAATGGTTTTTTCATGTTCCAGAAGCCAAATTTTGCGCTCCAACCCTCCGCCATATCCTACCAAGTTGCCATTTGCACCAATTACACGGTGGCAGGGAATAATTATGTAAATGGGATTTTTGTTGTTTGCGCCACCCACGGCACGGCTGGCCTTGGGGTTGCCCAAAAGTGCCGCAATTTGCCCATATGTGCGGGTTTCGCCGTGGGGTATGGTTTGCAAAGTAGTCCATGTGGCCCGCTGAAAGGCTGTGCCCGCAGGGTTTAGGGGCAAGTCAAAGTTTTTGCGTTTGCCGTCAAAATATTCATCCAGCTGGGCAATGCAACGCTTAATCGTCACATTTTCGCTATAAGTGCAGGTTTGTTGCAAGTCCGGACGCAAACCTAAAATATATATGTTGTCATATGTAATCAAAAGCTCGCCGATGGGCGAATTATAGATGGTTTCAAACATTTTTCAGCCTCCCAAAAATACATTGTACCATAGATTAGGAGATGTTTCAATGAGATTGCAAAAATATCTTGCCGAAGCAGGCATTGCCAGCCGCAGAAAGGCAGAGGAGCTGATTTTAGCAGGACAAGTGACGATAAATGGAAAAACTGCCCAAATTGGCGGAAGTTATATTGATGGTGATGTAGTGCTTGTAAGCGGCAACCCTGTGGAGGCTGCAGAAAAACTGGTTTATATCGTACTTAACAAACCTGCGGGCATTATTTCTTCTGCTAAGGACCAGTTTGGGCGGCAAACAGTGCTGGATATTGTTGGTAATTTGGGCGTGCGCCTATACCCTGTTGGGCGGCTTGATTATCATTCCGCAGGCCTTGTTTTGCTGACAAATGATGGGGATTTGGCGCAAAAAATGACCCATCCACGCCATGGTATGGAAAAATGCTACATAGCACGTGTTAAATTGCCCATAAAGCCCGAAGATGCTTCCGCTTTCCATGTCGGCTTAACAATTGACGGCTATAAAACCCGCCCCGCCCATCTGGAAATTATTGATAAATGGGGTAAGCAAGCCAAAATCACCCTTTTTGAGGGGCGCAACCGCCAAATACGCAAAATGTTTGCCGCCTTGGAGAATGAGGTGGTGTCCCTAAAACGGATAAGTATGGGCGAAATTGCACTTGGCAACCTTAAATCTGGTGCATGGCGGCATTTGACACCAAGCGAAGTTAAATCCTTGAAAGGCGGGGAATAATGAGCATTCCGGCTGCTTTTGCTAAAAATATGCAACTAATATTAACCAACCCCAGTGAGTATGCTGAATTCATGGCATCTTTGGAGCAGCCGCGCCAACGGGGATTGCGCATAAACACCCTAAAAATAACACCCGAAGCCTTTGCGGAGCTTTTTGGCAGCCTTAAAACCGTAGACTGGTGCTCCACAGGGCGCTATTATAACAATCAGGATACTGCCCCGCTGGGCAAAAACCCTTTATATAATGCGGGTTTATACTATATTCAAGAACCCAGTGCCATGTCTGCCGCCGCAATCCTTAACCCTCAACCGAGGGATAAGGTGCTGGATTTATGCGCTTCTCCCGGCGGCAAGTCCACACAAATGGCCGCCTTATTGGGCGGCCATGGGCTTTTGGTGTCCAATGACGCTAATTTTAGCCGCATTCCCCAACTTGTCCGCAATGTGGAGATGGCAGGGATTACCAATTCCATAATCCTTTGCGAAACACCCGAAAGGATGTCCCGTCGCTTTACTTCCTATTTTGACAGGGTTTTGGTAGATGCGCCTTGTTCCGGCGAAGGGATGTTTCGCAAAGACCCTTCCACCCGTTTGGCTTGGGATGCCGCAAAGCCCGCCCGCCTTGCAGTAATTCAAAAGAACATTTTGTTTCATGCCGCCAAAATGGTAACTGATGGTGGGTATTTGGCGTATTCTACCTGCACATTTAACACCACGGAAAATGAGGATGTGGCAGCAGACTTTCTTGCGCAAAATGGAGATTTTCAACTTATTAGCCAAACCCGAATTTGGCCCCATATACACAAGGGCGAGGGACATTTTGTGGCTTTATTCCGCAAAACAACGCCAAAAGCCGGCGGCAGTCAATATTCCGCCGGTATACGCCCAATAAAGATTGACAAAGATTTTCAAACTTTTATGGACACATATCAAATTAAATTGCCAAGTGGTTGCATACAAGTTCATAGCGACAAACTTTTCGTCCCACCCCAAATTTATCCAGACTTATCAGGTTTACGGGTCATCCGTGCAGGCTTGTTGCTGGGCACACTTAAAAAGCACCGCTTTGAGCCTTCTTACGCCCTTGCGATGGCATTGCAACAAAGCGGCTTTGCTAATGTGATAAACCTGCCCAACCACCATACAAACATCACCAAATTCCTTGGCGGCGAAACTTTTGAGATAGATGCAAAAGACGGTTACAACCTGTTTTGCGTGGAGGGTTATCCTATGGGCTTTGCTAAAATTCTAAAAAACCGCTTAAAGGGGCGCATTATTTAGGTCGTTGACGATTTTATCCAAAATTTCAGTATTTTGCACTGTTACGGTTGCGGTAAGGTTCAACACATTACCAAAGGTCACGCAGGCAAATTGATAGGGCATTTTTTCTGCCCCTAGCATAAAAGCAAAGTCCAGCACCTTACAGGCTATTTCTGCGGGCAGTTTTAGCAAGCCTAAGTTGGAAAATGCCGTGGAGCAACCAGCGGTGGCAGAATTGCCAACACTGCGTATAATTGGCTTTTTAATAAACAATGGCACAATGCCTCCAAAGCGTATCCAGCGTTCCATTTCGCTAATTTTACCCTGCACATAGCCTTCGGTAACCCCCCTAAGGCAAGCGGGCGAATCCACTATTTTATGTGTTACAAAGTTGCGAAGGGATTTGCTTGAAAAAAATCCCCTGCAATCAATGGGTACATTGATGGTTATGGGTTTGTTGCATCCATCTATTTGCCTTTGCCTGTCAAGCGCACCAAAAATAAATTCCATTATATGCTCGGATATTGTAAATTCTTGCGCACTTGCGCCCGCTTTCAACTTTTCCAAGTCAAATTTGTGGGTAATAAACTGCGCACTTGCCGGCTTATATTTTGGCACATAAACGTCCATGGGCTTTTCATATTCAGTTTTGCGCATATCTGCGTGGCGGGCATAAGCATCTTCGGCTTCTTCGGTGCATCCCTTGCCATCACAGTCAATAAACCCTTTTTTATTGACCGACACACCCATCAGCTCAAAATAACGGATTAATAAGGAGCAAGCCACATATGCAAGGCTGCGCCCGTCACAAACCGAATGTAAAACCTCCAAACGAAAATGACGCCGACCACAAACCACACGAAACAGACGGTCTCCCTCGGGAAAATAACGGCATGGCTGTGTGTTTTCCTCCTCCCACTCCAAGTCCACATCTTCATCCAGCAATTGGTTGTAGTAGTGCATAAAACCATTATGTTGGCGCACGTTAAAATGGGGCAAGCGCCCCACAATATCCTGCACTGCTTTGTATAGCACATACCCATCCAAATCTTCCGCAAGGCAAGCCTGCACAGCAAAAGTACCGGGACTTTCCACGCCGCTAATGGCGGCATAATATTGCCCTAAATGATCCAGTTTAATTTTTTTCATTCAGCAAAACTCGCCCTTCGCCTGTCATTTTGGTTATAGCTTTTTTGTCAAAATATTCTAAAATTGCCATGGCGTATTTGCGGCTTGTTCCCAACTCATCACGATAATCTTTGGTTAGCACCTCGGGCGCATTCCCGGCCATGGTTTTGAAGGTGTCGAAGGCTTTGTCATAAAAATCCCTATGCAAGTGGATTTGGGGGGTTAGTGCCACCAGCACGCCCCCACTTACCATTGCTCCAAACACCTGTTCAAACGCCTTTTTCTCCTTGGCTTGCCCTTTGGAAAATTCTGCCGCAACATCTTTTAGCTCAGGCGGAGCAAATCCCCCGTTTTGATACATTTCTAGCAATTTACTTTCGATTTTAGAATGGTCGGCGGTCGCAGTGGGCTTAAAGTCTTTATGTGCCACAAAACCGCCATTTTCTTTAACCATGCCGTCTGCCGCAAGCTCGCCAAGCACTTTTTCTGCAAGGCTTTGCTGTAATTTGGGTAACAGACGGGAAATGAGCTCCTTACTGCCCATTCCGCCCTGCAATGGGTTGGCGGCGTGGAAGCGGTTTAATATATTTTGCGCCTTAGCACCAATAACCCGCAAATAATCCCTATGAATTGCTTGTCCACCCAAATTTATCAGCACGCCATCATTTATAAGCTGCTGCAAAGCCCCGTCAAAATCGGCTTCATCCACCTTAAAATACCGCCGCCTAATGTACGCCACCTTGGGGAAAGCAGGGCTTCGCCAGCCAAAAGCCGCCCCCACCCGCTCTGCCAATGTTCCACTTTCCATGGCGGCAAAACGTCCCGGGGTAGCTTCATCATGCCTTTTCCAGCGCATTGCCACAGGATCCAAAATAATCCCGCCCCCCACCGTTTCCATGGGGGAGTAAAAGCGGAGCACAAAACGGTCATAAATATTGCTTGCAAGGGGCTCTTCCAATTTAAGCTGGGCATATGCACGCTGACCTGCCACAAGGGGCTTGTTGTCCAGCAAAAGCAGGTTACAAAGCACATCCCTTGTGCCATGGTACAAATGCAGGCGGGAATTGTTTTTAATCTCCCGCTCCATATTCTTATCAATTTCCACAACCACATCCAAAAGGCGGGAATTTTCAAGGCTGGCGGGCTTTGCTGCCCAGTCACCCTTTTCCAAATCACTAACCTTTAAGCCGGCAAGGTTTACCGCAACCCGCTGGCCTGCTGTTGCACGCTCCACCTCGCCGCCATGCACTTGTATGCGCCTTGCTTTTGCCATATGCCCCGATGGGTAAATTTCTACATCATCCCCAAGTCTTAAGCTGCCCTCAATCAATGTACCCGTTACCACCGTACCAAAGCCATCCATTGTAAAAACCCTGTCAACAGGCAGGCGAAAGGGGGCATCGTCATCTTTGGGCGGGGATTGTTGCAGCATGTGAAAAATCACCTGTTTAAGCTCGTCCATCCCCTGCCCTGTATAGGCAGAAACGGGCATAATTTGGGCATTTTCCAAAAATGTTCCTGCAAGCTCCTCCTCAATATCTAAAATCACCATATCAAGCCAGTCCTTATCCACCAAATCAACTTTATTTAGCACCACAAGCCCCCGCCCAATGCCCAACATGGAAAGGATTGCTAAATGCTCTCTCGTTTGCGGCATAATCCCCTCATCCGCCGCAATAACCAGCATGGCAAGGTCGATACTGCCCGCCCCTGCCAGCATGTTACGCACAAACTTTTCATGCCCCGGCACATCCACAATGCCTGCTTTGCCGCCATTTGGCAGGTCCAGATAGGCAAAGCCAAGCTCTATGGTAATGCCCCGTTTTTTCTCTTCTTTAAGCCTATCAGTTTCCATACCTGTTAAAGCCTTTATTAGCAGGGTTTTGCCATGGTCCACATGCCCTGCCGTGCCGATAATTGTATTGTTCATAATTATTCCCCCGTTCATAGATATATTATATACCCCGCCCCAAATCCCGTCAAGAACTTTTGTAGGGGGTGTTGACCCCGCACGCCATGTATGTTATAATTAAAACAGGATGTGATTATGTATGAAGAAAACCATATTTTCGGGGATGCAGCCAACAGGTGTTGCCCATATCGGCAATTATTTTGGTGCAATTAAAAATTGGGTTAGCTTACAGGATGAGTATAATTGCCTGTATAGCATTGTGGACTTGCACGCAATAACCATACGCCAAAACCCTGAGGAGTTATATCAAAACACCTTAAACGCCTTGGCATTATACATGGCATGCGGCTTGGATCCTGACAAAAACACCATTTATATCCAATCCCATTACCATGGACATGCGGAGCTTTGCTGGCTTTTGTCCTGCTTTACTTATATGGGGGAATTGGGCAGGATGACCCAGTATAAGGATAAATCTGCAAAAAATGCTGATAATATTAATTTAGGGCTATTTGCTTATCCCACATTGCAAACGGCGGATATTTTGCTGTTTGGCACCCATCTTGTGCCCGTTGGGGATGACCAAAAACAGCATTTGGAGCTGGCAAGGGACATAGCCATACGTTTTAACAATATATACGGTGATGTTTTTACTGTTCCGGAGGTGTTTACCCCAAAAACCGGCGCACGCATCAAAAGTTTAAGTGACCCTACTAAAAAAATGTCAAAATCCGACGGGGAAGCTAATTATGTAGGCATATTGGACCCTGCCGATGTAGTAATGAAAAAGTTTAAGCGAGCCGTAACCGACAGTGACACAGAAATACGCTATGACCCCGAAAACAAAGCAGGCATAAGTGGCCTTTTGGAGATATACGCCGCCGCTTGCAACGTAGACATAGCCGCCGCCCAAAGGGAGTTTGAGGGCAAGCAGTATGGCCATCTAAAAACCACCGTGGCGCAGGCCGTTATTGATAATGTAACAACGCCAATCCAAACCAAATATAACCACCTTATTAAAAACCCCGACCATTTGGCTAACATTGCTAAATCCTCTGCCGAAAAGGCGGCGTCAATCGGCAACCCGGTTTTGGAAAAAACGAAAAAAGCCGTCGGGCTTGTACTGTAAAAACAAACAATGTGCGCCAACACTTAAAGGAGGGCTTTATATGGAATTAGCGAATTGCAGAAAATGCAAAAAGGTGTACACAAAAATACGCAGTGTTATCTGTCCCTGCTGCGAAAAGGAAGAGGAAGGCCTATTCCTTTCTGTGCAGGACTATTTGCGGGAAAACCCCAAATCCCCCCTTAGTGAGGTTGCAGAAGCAACAGGTGTTACCGCCAAAAAAATCCTTGGTTATATACGTGATGGGCGTTTGGAAGTCGCCAAAGCGGAAGGGTTGCATTGCCGCAACTGCGGCGAGCCCATTAGTGCAGGCCACTTTTGTACAGGTTGCCAAGATAGGGTTGCCAAAGAGGCGGAAAGCTTGTTAGCATCCATGCGCCCAACCGCCACAACCAAGGAAAGTTTATCATCTAATGGCGCAAAAATAACCATGCACACACATAAAAGGTAAACAAAAATTTCTATATATTAGGAGGTGTTAAAATGTTTTATCTTGCAATTGGTCTTTTTGTAGTATCCCTTATCGTATCCATCGTGGATATTTTTATCGAGGGGTTTGGCCCTTTGGCAATTATTGGTTTGGTGGGTGTGGCAATTTCTCTCATCCTTACCGTGGTATCATCACCAATCGGTGGCTTTGTTGTGCTTGGCAAGTTACTTGTTACTGTACCCGGCTTGTGGTTGTTGTGGCGTTTTTTGCGCAAGCGGCAACTGGATGGCCGCTTTATCCTAAGCGAAACCTTAGCGGAAGATGTGGTGGATATGGAAGGGTTGGACTACTTTATGGGTAAAGAAGGCATCACCACATCCGCCCTGCGCCCCCACGGCTTTGCCGATTTTAACGGCACTAAGGTGGAGGTTTCTTCTGGTGCGGGGTACATAGATGTGGATAAGCGGGTTAAGGTGGTTGATGTGCAAAGCCGCAAAGTATTTGTAAAATTAATTGAAAATTAGGAGGTAAAAATTTATGCCATTTTTAGCAGGTGAATTTCTTGGATTATCAGACGGGACGCTGGCGTTAATCGTTGTTGTTGCAATTCTGGTACTTTTCTTTGCCATTTTATTTTTTAACTTCATCCCCGTTGGCCTTTGGATTTCTGCCATTTCGGCGGGCGTTAAGGTTAGTATTTTTTCACTAGTTGGTATGCGCCTGCGCCGTGTGCGGCCTGCCCGTGTTATCAACCCACTTATTAAGGGTACCAAGGCGGGTCTCGAAATCAGCCAAAACCAGCTGGAAAGCCATCTACTGTCCGGCGGGCGGGTGGATAATGTGGTGGATGCCCTAATAGCCGCCCACCGTGCCAATATGGAGCTTTCCTTCGAGCGTGCCGCAGCTATCGACCTTGCCGGCCGTGATGTTTTTGAGGCCGTGCGCATGTCCGTAATGCCCAAAATTATCGAAACCCCCATGATTTCTGCTATGGCAGTTAATGGTATCGAAATTAAGGCTTTGGCAAAAGTTACTGTGCGTGCCAATATTGCCCGCCTTGTTGGTGGTGCTGGTGAGGACACAATTATAGCCCGTGTTGGTGAGGGTATCGTTACCACCATCGGCTCCGCCAAATCCCATCAGGAGGTTTTGGAAAATCCCGATAAAATATCCCAAACCGTACTAAACAAAGGTCTTGACAGTGGCACAGCTTACGAAATTCTATCAATCGACATTGCTGATATTGATGTTGGCAGAAACATTGGTGCACAACTACAAATAGACCAAGCCGAAGCCGACAAGCGCATAGCCCAAGCAAAGGCAGAAGAACGCAGAGCCACAGCAATTGCAAAAGAGCAGGAAATGAAAGCGCAGGTTGAAGAAATGCGCTCCAAGGTTGTGGAGGCGGAAGCGCAAGTGCCCCGTGCCATTGCCGAAGCCCTGTCAAACGGCAATTTGGGCGTTATGGACCTGTACAACATGCAAAATAAGCTGGCAGACACCAAAATGCGTGAAGGGCTTGCCAATGTAAAAATTAACCTTGGCGCAGGCGATAAGCTTATCCCTGATGCTGATTAAAAAAACATCACCCAATTATATGTAGGGGCGGGCATTGCCCGCCCCTTTTTTAAGGAGGAGCAATATGAAAGCCTTCAAAAGGCTAATTATCAGTTTAATTGCTTTAATAACCAATCTACCACGGCAATTTATGCCAACCCATACCAATTCCATTCTCAATCATGGAAAAGCACATTTTGAAAACGCACTGAAACCTGCGATTTTCAAAATATCCTTTTCCATGTTTCGAATTGGAATTGGTGCCAATAACCCAACAGGCGTATTTTAGCACAACAATTAACTTGGACGGACAAAACGGACAAAATATGCGCCCATTTACCGTGGACGGCATAGCGTTTTTGTCCGTAAACGCCTTGGCGGCCGCACTTGGGCTGAACCTGAGGTTTGATGAAGAAACAAACACAATTTACCTTACAACCCCGCAACCAGCTAATACTTGAGGCTTGCCTTGCGCCTTCACCAGTGCAACTAATTTGGAAGAGCTGTTGCAATACTTCCCCCAAACAGTTACCAATCACAACCAATTCCTTGGGCGGGGCGAGGAAGGCAATGTTTTACGTATTGGAATAAACTCCAATTCCCCAATGGCAGGGCTTTTGGGCGGCGGTGTTTTTGCCACAGCCACATGCAGTGCAATGGGACAGGTTGCAGGGTTTAATTGGAGCATCTTTTCATCCAACGATGTGCGAGCATTTGGCGAAACGGGCATAGCCACATATACTGTAAATGCCGAGGAAATGTATATGCACATCACCCTGCAAGAGGATGTGTTGTGGCACGATGGCACTCCCCTAACACTGGGCGATTTGGTTTTTGCCCATGAAGTAATCGCCCATCCCGATTATACAGGCGCACATTGGACATTGTGGAACCAGTCCGTGCGTGGTGCTTTGGAGTATCATCGTGGTGAGTCGCATTATATCAGCGGCTTGGTCTTGTCTGTCGATAAGAGAGAGTTAACAATTTATTTTGACTATATGCCCATATCCACCAAGTATTCATCCCTGGCGAAGCTATACACTTTACCGCATTTGATGACTTTTTTGCAGGTGCACCCCTGCTGGACGGCATCATAACAGAAGTGATATCGCCTAGCATGTCGCTATCCGCTATGGGTAGCGGGTATTTGGACATTACCCACATTTCCGTCCCTCGTCACCTCTACTTCCACTCAAACTCCACTAACTTCCAACTTTTGTCCCAAATATCCGGAACGTATAACTATTTAGCATTTAGAAAGGGCATTGGGATGCACGAGATGGCATAAATGTGACAAGCCCCAACCGACCAACCTCCAATATATACTTGCGCCGTGCTATGGCATATGCCATTAACCAGGAATTGATAAACCAATATGTATTACAAGACCTGCGCTTTACCGCTACATCCATCATCACACCCATGCACGGCAGATATATGGTACCAATTCCATTCTCAATCATGGAAAAGCACATTTTGAAAACGCACTGAAACCTGCGATTTTCAAAATATCCTTTTCCATGTTTCGAATTAGAATTGGTATGGATAGTGTTTTAGCAGGCTTCCCCTTTGACCCGGACAGGGCAAGGGAAATTTTAGATAATGCAGGATTTATTGACACTGACGGTGACGGGTTTAGAGAAAACCCGGACGATAGCAGGCTAACCCTAACTTTTGGTGTTGCCGAAGGCGGAAACAACCATTTTATGGCAGCACAAATGATGCAAGACTGGGCAGACATCGGCATACATGTGGAGCTGTACCAGTGGCGCATGCAGGAACATGCAAACCTTATACATATGATGACCAATGATGCCGACCTTGGCGCAATATTTGGAAATACAGCGGCTGTTTAATTATTATGTGCCGGCTATTCTTCTTGATTGGCGCATAAACCTTGTTGGTGTAAAAACAGGGTGGCCGGCTTTACAACCATCGTAAGCGATCAAGCCAGCCCATTTGGGACAAGTGGAAATTGGCATTTGGTGGGCGTTACCGCACAGCAGGCACATTGATAAACTGTACCACAAAATACTAAAAACATTAATAAGGAGGATACAAATGCAAGGTTTAATCAAATTATTTGCCCTGGGCTTGGTGGCCGTATTAACACTTAACCTATTGGCAATGCCCCAGCAAACAACAACATGGGCAGAAATACAACCCATCACCACCCCCACCATGGAGGATACTCTTAACCGTTTCCCTCAAACCGCGGCAAACGAAGGCACACCCCTGCAAAGAGGGGATGCGGGTAATGTGCTGCGGGTAGGCATAGCCAGCACCATGCCCATGTCCGGTGTTTTAGGCGGCGGCGTTTTTGCCACACATGATTTGGATACACGCATGGGGCAGTTTGCAGGGCTGCAATGGAGTATTTTTTCTGCTAACGACAGCCTTGCCTTCGGCAACACAGGCATAGCCGCCTACACAGTTAATATTGACCAGTTATATATGCACATTACAATGCAAGAAGATGTGTTGTGGCACGACGGTGTACCGCTAACCCTTGATGATTTGGTTTTTGCCTACGAAATTATTGCACACCCCGATTATTGGGGCATACGTTGGAATTTTCCCGTACAAACTATCCGTGGTATTTGGGACTACCACTTAGGTTATGCCGACTATATCAGCGGGCTGGTACTGTCCGAAAACGGGCGGGAATTGACCATTTATTTTGACCAAATGCCTCCAAGCCATATGCACTTCGGCATTTGGTCAGTACCAGTGCCACGCCATGCCTTTAAGGGAATTGAAGTGGCTGATATGGTAGATTCGCTACCGGTACGGGCAAACCCCATTGGTTGGGGGCCTTTCCGTATAACAAGCATTGTGCCCGGCGAAGCGGTGCTTTTTGAAGCCTTTGATGACTTTTTTGCGGGCGCACCCCTTTTGGATGGGATAATAACGGAAATTATTGACGGTAGTTTGGTGCCATATGCCATGGCAGCCGGGCATTTTGATGTTGTAGACTTTCCCGTCGCCAGCTTTTGGGATTCTGTTGGCCACGGCAACTACCAGCTGATTTCCGGCATTGCAGGCAATTACACCTATATCGCTTTTCGGTTAGGTTATTGGGACACAGAGCAAAACCGCAATGTGCCGGATCCCAACAGGCCCACATCAGATGTGCGCCTGCGCCACGCCATGGCATATGCCATAAACCAAGAATTTATAAACGAGCTTTTGTTTGACGGGCTGCGTTTTCCCGCAACTTCAATAATCCCGCCAACCCACAGTGCTTTGCAGGATGATAGCTTGCAAGGCTTCCCTTACAACCCCGAAAGAGCAAGGCAGCTGTTGGACGAAGCCGGCTTTACAGAAATAGACGAGTATGGTTTTAGGAAAAACCAAGCAGGCGAGCCTATGACGCTTATTTTTGCCATAAACGATGCCGGCGTTAATGACTTGGTTGCAATGTTTAAGATGGATGACTGGGCAGCCGTCGGTATCCGTGTGGAATTATACGAAGGTCGCATGCAAGATTTTATCACCATGATAGATAAGATGACCAACGATAGCGATAATGGTGTTGTAGACCTAATGTTTGGCGGATGGGTGCCTGGCTTTAACCCCAATCCCTACGGCAGATGGGGAGCAACCAGCCAAGTAAATCGCTCCCGCTTTACCAGCCCAAGGTTGGAGCAGACCTTTGACAGCCTATCATCCATGGATATGTGGGATGAGGAGTTTGCAAGGGAGCAGTATTTGGAAATCCAACGGCTATTTGAATATTACAGCCCTGCCATCTTAAATAACTGGCGTGTTAACCTAACCGCCGTAAATAACAGGGTAACAGGCTTTACAACCATCGTAAGTGACGAAACCACCCCGTTCGGCAATATGCAAAACTGGCATTTGGTGGGCGTTACAGCCCCTGCCCCCTACTCTTCCACATTTGCAACCGCATTTTCGCCAATCCCAAGCACTACACTGTCTGCAACCGCCATGGAATTGCTGGGGGAATGGCGTTGGCAAGATGATGGCCACTTTTACATATATTTTAGCGAAGACGATACAGGCCATCGCAACTGGATAAAAGGCGACCAATTGCAATACTTTTTCTGGTGGGTTAGCGGTAATAACTTGATGAAGGACATCTTCACCGGCACGGGGTCGCAAAGCCCTGATGACTGGGCCTTTACCCTAAACGACAACACCCTAACCATAACTAACTTTAATACCGGGATACAGTTTGTATATATCCGCCAATAATAAACCAAATAAAAACACCGCTACGAATGTCGTAGCGGTGTTTTAAGGCTCAGTTGCCCAGCCACATTTATTAAAAAATTATTTATTTCGCAAAAAATCCTCAAAATCCGCTACGGGCATGGGTTTGTTGATAAAAAAGCCTTGCCCAATATCCGAGCCGATTTTTTGGAGGAATTGGAGCTGCTCGCCATTCTCCACCCCTTCTACTACAGTTTTAACATCCATGCCTTTGGCAAGGGTTACAATGGCTTCCAATACGATTTTGTTGGTTGGGTTTGTTTCCATGTTCATGGAAAAGGTACGGTCTATCTTCAAATAGTCTATGGGCAATTTTGCAACATATTCCAAAGAAGAGTATCCCGAACCAAAATCATCCAGCGAAACCCGCACGCCCAAATCCCGCAATGCACTAATTACCTTAACTGTACCTTCAAAATCCTCTACCATAATACTTTCCAATAACTCAATTTCTAAACATGCAGGGTTTACATTATTTTCCCTAAGGGCATTTTCAACAGAATCGCAAATCAAGCCGCCCGCAAAGTGTTTGGGGGAAATATTTACACTAACAGCCAAGTTAATGCCCTTATCTTGCCATATGTTAATCTGCTTGCAAGCCATATCAAGCACTAATTTATCGATTTCTATGCCAAAATTATTCCTCTCGGCAAAGTCAATAAAGGCGGCGGGGCTTAGCATACCTTTGTCGGGGTGCATCCAGCGTATCAGTGCTTCCGCCCCTATAACATCGCCTGTTTGCAGGTTGGTTTTTGCTTGGTAAAACATCTCAAACTGGTTTTGTGCAATGGCGGATGGTAGGTTGCTGTTAAGCCACAAAGTATCATCCGCATTACCGCCCATAAAATTTTCATAAATGCGATGTGCGCCGGGCGCTTCCAGTTTCGCAACCGACTTTGCCATTTCTGCCTTACGCAAAAGCTCCTCCGCCCCATCGCCGTGTACGGGATGGATGGCGGCACCCACATTGGTAGATAGGTATAATGTATGCCCATTAACCTCAATGGGCTTGCGGGTTTGTTTGGTAATGGCTTCGCAGTAGGTGTTTACCACCACATTGCTTTCGTAAAGGCAGGTGGGCAGGGCTATAAGCACAACGAAATCCGCACCGGACATGCGCCCGGTTAAGCTGCCGCCGGTGCAATCATCCAGCTCCACAGAAACCACAGCATCCGAAATAATTTTGCCCATGGCCTTCATAACCATATCACCGGTCATCATACCAAGGGAGTCGTTAATTTGCTTTATGCCATTTATTTTCACACTTAAAATGGCAAACTTGCTAAAAAATATTTCCGCCATTTGCAGGGAATGCACAATAGATTCGTACATTTGGTTGCGGTTTGGAAGATCTGTTAAATAGTCATTATGCAGATAATGCTCAAAACGGGCATCGTTAAGTTGCCCTTGGCGGGATAGAGCCAATAGAAATACGCATTCCGCCAAAAAATCTATTTGCTGTATAGCTTCATGATATTCCAATTCTTTGTCATGCACATACATGGCTGTGTATCCATAAGTGGTGCTGTGGAAGCGTATGGGAACGATAAGGATGCTTTTCGGAGTGTTTCCCCCGCTTACACCCCCCATTTCTTCATAAGTAACAACCCTTGGAGAAGCATCGTAATTTTTGACTAAATAGGAAACGGTTGCACGAAGTGTATCTTTATACTCATCAAAAACAGTTGTGGTGGATTCAAAGTAAACCACTTCCAACTCATCTTCAAGAGAGGCATCGAAGTGTAGGAAAGTTACAAAATATGCCGAATCAGAAGAAAGCCCCAAGGTTTCGTAAAAAACCCGAGCCAAAGCAGGCATCAAAACATCAAACGAGCCACCAGATGCTTTAAGGCTTCTAAAAAAATCAGGGAAAATTTGATTATATATCCTCTCTGAATTTGGGGTCACAACATACACCCTTTTCGACATTTTTCTTGTATTTATCATTATACCACATGTATGAAATTTTGTCAAACTAAAAAAGACCAATATTTTTTTGGCCTTTTTTAGTAATATATTGTACGCCGCTATACAGATTTTAATTCCAGCCGCAACCTGTCGGCTATAAGTGCGATGAATTCGCTGTTGGTGGGCTTACCCTTGTTGTTGTTGATGGTGTAGCCGAAAAGGCTGTCTATGGCATCAATTTTGCCACGGGACCAGGCCACTTCGATGGCATGGCGTATTGCCCGCTCTACCCTACTGGATGTGGTATCCATTTTCTTGCCAATGCTTGGATACAGCTCCTTGGTGATATAATTTAGCACATCCATGTTGTTTATTGCCATCATAATGGCTTCCCGCATATAGTGGTAGCCACGTATGTGGGCTGGTACACCAATTTCGTGCAAAATGTTGGTAACTTTTTGTTCTATATTAATTTGATAGGCAGCATCATTTTCAAAACTTTTTACAGTTTTATCTTCTTTTTCTAAAAGCTGGCGTATGCGTTGCACTAAAATATCAAAATCCATAGGTTTTAGCATGTAATAATCCGCACCCAAATCCATTGCTCTTTTTGCTATGCGCTCCTGCGCCACTTCTGACAGCATGATGAAGATGGGCTTATTCTCCATATCTTGTGCCCTTTCCAGCACCCCCAACCCATCAATATGGGGCATCACATTGTCAATAATTGCCACATCGAATTTTTCGTTGGTAAGGGCTTGGTGGGCTTCCATGCCATCATATGCGGCTTTTGCCACCATCATGTCATCTTCACGGTTTATGTAGCCTGCAATGGTATCACTTAGCTCTCTGTTGTCATCTGCCAAAAGTACCCTGATTTTCTGCGTGTTCATAAAATATCCCTCCATATGGTGTATAAATTGGTAATTAATACCATTTATCTGATTATAATACATTTACACCAAAAATTCCAGCTATTTCCATCGCAAATAGCGACACAATTCGATTATCTGTAAGTATATCATAGAATTTTTCCAATTGCAACGAATTATTTCACAAAATTGCAAAATATGTTATAATTAAATTCAAAGGGGATGATTGTGTGAAATACATTGAAAAAAACGGCAAAATACTTGCCACAAACCTGCAACAATTTAACATTGGGCAGATTTTGGAATGCGGGCAATGCTTTCGCTTTGAAAAGTTAGGGGAAGATTTTTATAGCCTTGTGGCTTTTGGGCAATGCTTGTTTGTGCAACAAAATGGGAGCCGTGCGGAGTTTTGGTACGAAAATGCCCCCCTACCTTTGGGTGAGTTTGAGAGGGTTTGGCTGGATTATTTCGATATTAAGCGAGATTATGGCGTTATACAGGCGAAAATCGCCCATAGCGACCCCATTATGAGGCGGGCAGTGGATTTTGCCCCCGGCATACGCCTGCTTAACCAAGACCCGTGGGAGATGTTAATTTCTTTTATAATAAGCCAAAACAACCGCATACCGCAAATTAAACAAGTCATCAAAAATATTTGTGAAGCTTTTGGTGAGGGATGCGCCTTCCCTACCCCGCAGCAGTTGGCAAATGCCACGGCGGAGGATTTTAGGGCGTTAAAAGTAGGGTTTAGGGATAAGTATTTGGTTGATGCGGTTGCCCATGTGCTTAGCGGCAACCTAAAAGCCCAGCGGGACAAGAGCATTGCAACGGCAGATTTGCGAGAACAATTACTTGCCGTTAAAGGTATTGGGGAAAAAGTTGCCCATTGTATTTTGCTAATGGGTTATGGCCGCCATGATAGCTTTCCCGTGGATGTGTGGGTACAGCGGGTTATGGAGCGGCTGTATTTTGACGATAAGAAAACCTCCGTTGCCAAAATACACCAATTTGCCGCAGAGCAGTGGGGCGAAAACGCCGCCTTTGCCAACCAATATCTTTTCCATTACATACGTATGAACCCATAGAGATAAGGACGACGGCAAAATCGCAGTCGTCCTTATTTATTTGGATATGCAGAAAAAATAAGCCCTGTTTCATAAAGTATAAATGGCTTTGTTGCACCGCCCACTTTACATGTGGTTGTACATAACACCCGCCCTTTGGCAAATTAATGTGTTATGTGGGAGAAGGTGCATGATGACCAAGCCACAAACCACTGCTGTTATGCCCGACACAGGCAAGCCGAAGATAAACCCGGTTCAAACCGGCCAGCCCTTGGGCAACTCCTTCCCGCCACCCTTAAAGCCGGAGGAGGAAGCTCGCTTTATCAACCTATACACCTACGGCAGCACCGCCGAAAAAAAACAAGCCAAAAACACCTTGATAGAACACAACCTGCGCCTTGTAGCCCACATTGTTAAAAAATTCCACCACCCTGATGTGGATGATTTGATTTCCATCGGCTCCATCGGCCTTATCAAGGGCATAAGCTCCTTCAAGCCCGAAAAGGGCACACGGCTTGCCACTTATGCTTCACGTTGTATAGAAAATGGTATTTATTTCCATGTGACACCCTTTTAGGAAAATGTGTGTCTTCTCGTCTTTAACGACCACGGCTTCGAGTATGCGGCGGAGGAGTTGTAGCTTGCCCTCGTAGCCGACAAGCTCCACAAGGTGTGGGAAATCAAGGATGGTTTGTTTGGCTTTCTCTATGTCGGCGATTTGGCTGTCGCTGGTTTTTTCGGTTTTTAGGATTGCGTTAAGGCGAGATTGCTTCTCGCCTTTTTCTGCGCTTAGGGATTCTATGTCTTTGTAGATGGAGGGTTTGACGCTCTCAGGGGCAGTGCGTAGGTTGCTGATTTGGCTTTGAATGTCGGCTTCGATTTGGGAAATTTGCTTGCGCAAGGTATATTGCTCTCTTTCGGTTTCTTTGGAGTTGGCTAGCAGGTCGCCTTCGGTGCTAAGTAGCTCGTCGAAAAAATCATTATCACCCAAGGTCATAATCTGCTCCATCACAAAATCGTCAAGCTCCCAGCCCTTAACATTCGGCGAACCCTCACAGCCGCTCTTTTTGCGATACTTCTTATCACACACATAACGAAAACGCAAAGACCCATCGGGATTATACCGCCCACTCTCCGCCCGAACAAACATCTTGCCGCCGCAAGCCACACAACGGACAAGCCCCGACAACAACGCCTTCGAGCTTTCCTTGGGGCGTGCCGATTTGGTGGCGATGTCGGCAACCAGCTTCTGCACCCTAATCCAATCAGCCCCGCCAATCAGCCCCCTATGCTTCCCCACAGCCACAACCCAATCCTTAATGTTGCGCTTCAAGCTGCGCTGGGTGTACTTAGGATCAAGGCTAGTCGAATCTGCGCCAATCTCCTTAAACTGCTCGGTCTTATTGTATGCCATTATGCCCCGCACGCCGTCAAAGTCCGCATCTTCCGCCCAAATGGGCACATCAAAGGACGTGAAGTAACTTTTCATATCCCCGTCCGCAATCGCATACACAGGATTCTGTAAAATATTCTTCACCGCCACCAACCTAAACTCGTTGCCATTGCTGGTCTTGTAGCCCTCGTTATTCAAAGCGGTCGCTGTGCCTGTTAGAGAACTGTTTTGTAGAAACAACTCAAAAAGCCGCCACACAGTCCGTTGCTCGGATTCAATCGGCTCCAAACGGTTCATCGTGGTCTTCCCGATTTTCTCCTTATGCGAATAAAAGCCCAGCGGACACTTCCCGCCAAGCCATCGCCCCTCTTTGGCAAGTTCGTACATATTGTCGGTAATCCGCTCGGCAATAATATCCCGCTCAAACTCCGCAATTGCCGACAACATCGAAATCATAATCTTGCCCGTCCGCGTGCTGGTGTCAAGCTCCCTATCACTCACCGACACAAAAGCAATACCCTTTTGCTCCATCTGTTGAATCAAATTCAGCAAATCCACAGTCCGCCGCGATATGCGGTCAATCTTATAACATATCACCGCCTTGATTTTGTTGCCCTCAATATCCCTCAGCATCTTTTTATACTGCGGCCTGTCGGCATAAAAGCCACTCCTACCCTCATCCTCATAAACCAAAATATCCTCGGCTGCAACCCCAAACTGCGCCTGCGCAAGGGCAATGCACCGCTCCTTTTGCATTTCAATACTCTTGCTGCTCTCAGTTATCTTCGACTTGCGGACATAGACGGCCACCTGCCTATCATCCACAGCGTTTTTTACTCTTCGTCTAGCCATCATTGCCTCCATTGAAACGCCACCTTAGTACATAAGCCATTATCCATGTGCCTTCATATGAGAGGTCGATTTTGTCAAACCCTGTGTCACAGAAAAATACTGAAACATTTTCGATAAACATCGAGGCTTCAAAAATATTGGAACTGTGGTTATCCGAGGCGGGTCGCAAATTTACCGCAGTCACTCTCTCAAAGACCATCTCGATTGGCCGGCACCATTGACTATGGAAAATCATCGTTACTTGCCTAGTGCTATCCATAGGGTGCATGGCGTTATTTTCGTCTACATAGCCACCACTTATATAATTGACTGCGAGCAATATTGAATCATGGAACGAGTATGTCTGCTTCATGATAAATTCTATATCTTGTTGTGTTTCAATGTAGTTCCATCCATCAAGCTTATAATCAAGGATTTTGTCCTCAAGCCCGCTGTCTTTCAAGGAAACCACACCGCCCCTTAACAGCTCCAACAGTATGGTTTTGTTTTCGAACACCCACGGATACCCCCAAAACTCGAAGAAGCCAATATTGCTACTCAGTAATTCCTCGAAGTCTTCCAAATGCCTGTCAACCGACCCTGACCTATGAAGCTCCCAAGCTTCCCCATCCGAATTGGGCGTAATTAAGTTTATCAAGGGAATTGGCTTTACAGGGTCACTCTTATCAAGAAAGTCAAATAATTTGAAATATGCACCATCAGCGTTAAGGACAAGCACCAATTGCTTTTCATACCAGCCGCCATTGATTTTAGCATATACTTTTGATTTGAAATAGGTATTTGTGGAACTGTCGAAAACCCTTGCTAACATGATGGTGCGCCCCTTTCTTTAGCATCACTATTTGCTATTTTATCTTTGATTCTCCAAAATGCATACAACGGCAAAATCCGCTCCGACATCTTATCCAGCGAGGTCAACACCGACTTTTCAGGCGCAAACTTCTTAACATATTGCGAAAGGGAGCGAGCATGGCTGGAGGTTTTCGCCTTGACCTCAATGGGTACGATATGCACATCATCCTGCACAATAAAATCCACCTCGGCCCGCGCAGTACCCTCCGCCGTCCAATAGTAAATATCCTGCCCGTAAGCCTTTTTCAGCTCGCAACACACAAAGTTCTCCGCTATCGCCCCCTTGAACTCCTGATAATTGTTAGTGCCATCGAAAAGCACCGCAGGAGGTAAATTCGCCATCTTGCGCAGGATGCCAATGTCGGACATATACAGCTTGAAAAATGTGTGGTTGGCGTACGCTTTCAGCGGAAATGCAGGCTTCTCAATGTTCTCGACCTTATAGACCAATCCCGCACGAACAAGCCACTCCAAAGCATCCTCCAAGTCCTTCGCCCGCCAGCTTTTCTTCACTTGACTGAAAATAAACTTGCGATTTTCCTTTGAAAGCTGGCTCGGTATCGCGTTCCAAACAGCGGACAACTTCGGAAAATACGAAACAGGTGCGTGCTTGGCAAAGTCGTTTTCATAGCTCTGGATAATTTGTGACTGGATTTTCTCAACATTTTCAATGCTCTGCGTGTCAATCCAACTCTTTAGCACCTCAGGCATCCCGCCGACCACATGGAAATCACGATAAAGTTCTTCAAGCTGCGATTTGAAAGTACGCCAAATGGGGTCGCCAAAACTGGCTTCTTTGAGGGTTTCCGCAAGCACTTGATTTTGAGCGAGCAAAAACTCATAAAAGTTCATGGGATAAAGCATCAAAAATTCAACCTTACCAACGGGGAATGATGTACCCTTGGGGATAGCGACCCCCAGCAACGACCCCGCCGCTACAACATGATACTCAGGCGCATCCTCGCAAAAATATTTAAGCGAAGACAACGCCCTGCCACACGCCTGAACCTCATCAAAGACCACAAGCGTAGTCGCAGGCTTAATATCCCGTCCATGCATCAACGACAAATCCTTAATAATCCGTCGCGGGTTCAAATCGGCCTCAAAAATATCACCAAGCCCCTTGCCCTCATCAAAATTGCAATAAACCACATCATCATAGTGAACCCGCCCAAACTCCTTGATAAGATAAGTCTTGCCACACTGCCGCACACCCTGCACAATCAGCGGCTTCTTATCCAAATTCTCTTTCCACTTAACCAAATCCACCATCAGCGTTCTTTGCATAAAAATCACCTCACCATACAGTATAACCCACCTTTTGAAATCTGTCAACAAAAATATAATGTAATTTTGCGAAATATCTCTGCAAAATTACATTATATTGATAATTTAGTTATGGCAACATTGAATCTTGCGAGCAAAGAGTGTTTGCAAATCAATGTATGTTATGATAAAATTGTACAATGCTAAAATTACATGAATTTATCACTTCAAACCCCGACTGGGAGGCGCGGCTGGCTGGGCTACCTTATCATATACTCATCAAGCGCAAGGACGATTTTGTGCTGTTCAAATATGTGCTACGGGGTACTGATGGCTCATCAGATTTGAATATCCCCATGGTGCGGGAGTGCCTAGGAATTATTCTCGATGAGAATGACGGCTATCGACCTGTTTGTGTGCCATTTTTTAAGTTTGGCAATTATGGCGAGTAACAGGTCAATATTTGAGTTATCAGTTTGTACTCCTTTGGTGCAGCTACCAAACAATATGACAGCTTCGACATCATCTATGTCCACAATTATTGGCATGAGGCTGTCAATAGTATCAATAAAAGACGTGGGAAGATGTTGGATTCGCCCTCGATAGTATTTTTGCATTGCCTCACTCCTTCATTGTGTAGGAAAAGCAGGAAAAGCTGAAGGGAGTCAAAAGTCCACCCATCCTAAATGAGTGCGGGGGTCTACGCAACTAGCATCACACTGGAATTTGCTCATTGCGGATTTTCTCTCTTATCCCCATGATTTTCTTAAAATGAGTTTGTGACAAGCCGCGCGAGCCTGTGCAATACTCTGCGGCAAGTTGCAAGAGCTGCGCTTCACCACTAGTTATCACGCCTTGTTGCTTAGCAACCTCGCAAAGCTCAATCCAATATTCAGTACCCAAGCTGAATATTTCAACTTCTAGCGATATTCCATCATCGAAGCGTTGTTCCTTTTTTGCTGTTTTCTTTTCATCTCGAACAACATCCTTGCTTACCAAGAACGCCTTTGTCGAAGCACTTAGTTCAATTTGCAGCTTCTTCACCTGCTCCCAGCATTCTGTCTTTTTGCAAAACGTTTCTACGTTGCCTATATTTGGTTGAAAGAACACGTCTCTTACTATGAAAGCAATATCGATTATATCATCAACTAAAAAGTTTGGCAACTCTTGCTTGTCCCATATTTGGCGATAATTCATACACAATCCCAAGTTTTGAACTTCAAACATTAATTTAGAAAATGTGTAAGTTACGGTTTGAATAAGGTATCCATTACGCTCTTTATATCGGTCTTCTTTGAGTATTGCTTTTCGTGTGGCTGTAAACATAATGGCTTTTGCAACTAAATCACGGAAATAGGACTCATTAAACGTAGAGGGATCTGCTTTCCACTGTTTCTGCATTTCTGTTTGGAAACGAACGGAGTTCACCTCACCACCCCATGCAACATTATAAGGCAACATTTCTGCAGAGTTTATGTATCTCGCCAAATCCTTTTTATCGAAGCGCTGTTTGCTTGGGTTTATTCTTTCGTATGTGGCACGCTCGCCTCGTGTCATCTTCATTTTTGGTTGTTCATACTGACCACGCGAACGCTCAAAAAACCAAATCGTTTGATACGGCAGCCCTCTTGATGCTGGGGCAAAAAGCTTACGCGAGAACTCCTCAATTCGCAAATAAAATGGGTGATTTGAAACCAAATCTGCTGCGGTAACCTTGTTTTGGCTATTCGCATACTGCGATGTTTTTCTTACGAATTCATCGCCAATTTCTCCGTCATCAAGTGTGATCGTTAGCTTCATTTGTACGAAAATCCCATCCAGCGGAGCGTTGTCTTTGATGCTCGCCGAAGCTAACGAGGCGGTTGTTTGCCCGCCATTGATTATTTGAAAGTCAGTGAATGACGTTATGCAATTCCCTGCCCCGAACACATCCTTGATAACAACGCTCTTAGCCGTAGCGGAGATACCATTGTTATACGAAAAGAAGTTTTCGCGCTCATTCAGGATCGTTTGACGAATGCCCTTATTTACCCCTCCACGTAGCTGCAGAAAAGATCTCACATTTCTTTCTAATAAACGTGGGCCGAATTTCTTGTATATGTTTGACAAAAACTCCCCAGGAACTACCGCAAGATAAGCTTCGTACTGTCCAGCACCAACGTCGGCACGAATACAAGGTATGCCATTGATTCCAAAGTCAGCAACATCTATTACTACGTCTTCTTTTTCTGAGGTTGCAAGCTGTGCATTGTAGATTTTTTCGATATCAATAACATCTAATTCAACTTTATACGTCTTCCCTTGAATTTCAATCTCTTCAAGCTCAATACTCTTTACGCGCCTACTGAGCTGGTTAGTGCTAATGATGAACAGCTGAATTTTATGTACCGATGATAAGTTACGCTTTATGTCGAGCCCCAGTTGCACGGCAGGGTTAGATTGCTCCCCGTTAGCAAAATATCCTTTTGCGGCGTTCTCTACAAAATTAGTCATCTGTGCGCTGCTAGCTTGTATAGATGTATTTGTAATGTTTTCTATGTCTGCGGCATTAAAATCAGCATATAGAAGGTTTATCGTGTTTGTTGAAATTTCAAGCGAGCCAGCATGGATGTGCATAGACTTGAATGCACGCGTACCTTGCGCCACAGAAAACTGACAATGGTCAATAGACGAAAGGAGCGACCAATCACTTATCATGATGTCTACAACCAAATCAATAAACACTTCATAAGGGTAACGCTCTTCTTCTATCGCTGTCGCCTTGATTTGGTTTAAGTAGTACTCCCTGTATTCCAGTAAATACATAGATTACTCCTCCTTGAAGCGTGACAGCGAGTTGATGATAAGTTCGTAACTAACTTTGCATATCTCATTGTGTTTTATATCGTCATCAGTAAGACGTGGAAATGAATCTCCTACCAAGTAAGGCTGGACTGAGAGGACATTAAATTTCTCGGAACAACATTCATCTGACAAATTGATGCCATATGCTAGGATTTTATTTAAGAAAGCTTCTTTGGTTTCTTCGAGGACGATGTTAACGAGTATCGAATTAAACAACTCCCCTATGCTTGATTTCCCATTGCTAAACGCAGGCTGCATGGTTTCAAGCTTAATAACTATTAGATGGCCGACAATTTCGGAGGCAAGCTGAGAAAGCGACGAAATTTTAACACTTACTGCCGAAGGTGAAACCACTTTGACTTCATACCATGTTGAGTCTATCGAAAAATCTTTTGGCACGCCATCCGAACCGCCCCAAGAATTAACAGCATTATCTGCTCCATATTTGTCAACAAGGACGGTGTCAAGGAAGTAGAGCTCACCAAATAGCCCTTTGATCAGCTCAGTCGATACAGCGGCACCACTTTTTTTGAACATCGACTTCCAAATATGAAATCGGTTCTTCAAGTGGACAAGAGCCGTTTTTTCACTTTCCAAGCCCGTGATGGCGCTAACCAGGTCGCCACAAAACGAGTAAAATACCTGACTCGCCGTGGACTCGAGTAAGTCAAAGTTTGTCCAATAGATATTCGCTGTTTCTTTTCCTTGCATAACCTTCAAAAGCCTCGTAGAATCCATTTTGGGAGGCGCAATGGATGAAACGAAAGAAAGTCGGAGATTTCCGCTATCGTTCATCCCGTAGTACACTTTTAAAACCGAATTTGCATCAACCAATTTTTGTGAACCTGCTTCGCTAGAAAAAGCTTCAAACAGTTCCTTGCCAATTTTATTCATCTTCAAGCTCCTCCTCTTCAAATTCATCATGTAAATCTAAATTATCTAGCATAATCAAATTCGCTCGATAGCTAAGCTTGACCTTTGCTTCTTTGACTGGAAATCCCACTGCAAAACCAACGAGCAAATCTGAGCCAAATGCCTCCTTAATAGCTACGTACTTATCTCTCTCGGAAGGGTCTTTGCTATCTGTTTTTAGGTCGATATAATATATTGCAAGCAAAGGTCTTTCCCGAAGTTTTAACCAATCAGTAGCAGCCAATTGCTTTGGCACTGCCTTTCCGGGGCGGATTTTTTTATTGGACAAAATCTCCTGCTGCCTACTTTTCGTGATGTTCACGCCGCTGTTAAAAATTCCAGGGTCAACAATCCTGTTGTTTTGGCCGCCCATTCGGATGTAGTTTTCACTAGAATCGCCCAAACGAAAGGTGCGTTCGGTTGCATTGAGCTCCTCACCTTCGAAGGGAATAAGCCTCTTTGATTCACCAGTAGCGATAACGATATCCCACTCAAGAAACAGCTTGCTTTGCTCAGTATATTGAGACAGGCTGTCACAATCAAAGTTTTGATTGATGCCTCTCCCGCTTGGAATTGCAATATTCTTAATAAATTTGGCAATATCTGTTTGTGGTACACCGCGCAACATAAATCTTGCTTGTGAACCTTCAACACTTTGTATGCTCTCAAACACTAACCCTTTTTTTGTTTTGCGACAAAATAAAGTCATTAACAAGCTCTAAGTTCCTTTTGTTCTTTTGCGCACTTTTGAATAACTTAGATGTATCAGAATAAACGCCGCCATAATTGACGTAACGCTCAAGAACCTGTGTGCGCCGCATTTTATTTCTTGCTGTTACAAGGAGAGATGTTTTAAGTGCGGTCGGCGACTCCTTAACCATAAGGCCAAAATTCCTAGGTTTTTTGCCCTGAAGCTCCATTTCACGAAATTGCTCCTTCATATCTCTAATCGCATCTAACACCGAATGAAAATAGCCTATGCTTGCTTGTGAAAGGTAAACACGGCACAAATCATCATAACGTGGGCGATATCCAAACCAACGGCACATTTGTAAGAGCGTGTCATACGCCGACGCATTGCGACTGTAATAGCTAACACAAAGACCTTCAAGCGTTAAGCCGCGCGACAACACAAAGCCACCGATAACGATTACCCTCGCGCCCTTTTCAGCATGGGCAGTGTAATCAAAGCGCAAATCGCCACTGTAACGATTATTTATGATTGCGATTTCAAACATCCTTATTTCTTGATATAAACCTTTTTGTATATCAACCCAAGAAAATTCATCTCGAATTGGCGCATAAAAATCAATTCCACTTGCATCCCCAAGCAGGTATAAGCTATGAAGTTTGTTCATTTCCGCATTTTTGATAAACTCGACTTCGGCCTTGTAAGCGTCCTGCTCAATAATATCATGCAATATACCTATATACGCCTTTATCGCATCGCTCACACTTTCTTGTGGGTCATTCAAGGCAGTGACGTTAACCATCATTGAGCGGTGTTTATGCCCGTCTTTCCGCAACGTACGAATAACATTGTTTAATAAAAATGTTAGTATGGCTTCCTTTAGGCTTTCGGGAAGCTTGGTCACGATATAGTCCTTCTTGTGTCTAACCGGAACGAAGTTTAGCTCTTCCGTGCTCAGTATACGGATAACAGCAGGCAAGTCATCGTTATCACTCGGGAATACCCTTTCGCTTCCGAAATATGTACTAGGCGCATTAAGTTGAATGATAAAGTCATGCGGAAACAAATCCTGGTCATCTTCGCTTGTGTCGTAAGGGTTGATAAAAATGTTCGCGAAAGGTGTAGCTGTAAATCCAATGTATGAAGCAATCGGGAACTTATTGTAAATGTCACGAATCCTACGATTCACGGCAGAGGGGTCATAATCAGTCTTTTTGGTATTCGGGGAAGCGTTATCCGCCTCGTCATCAATTATGAGGATGCTGTCGCCCGAAATGTTCTCTCCTGGCTGTAGCCACTCGTAAACACTTTTGAGAATTGCTGCATTCTTCTTGACGACCAAAATAACGGGCTTGTTAAGGTCAGTTGCCTTGTAGTTAGAGTTTTTCTGTATGAATTTTTTGAAGTCCCAATCTGTGTTCGTCATCGGAACTGCATAGTGCTGACATTCGGCATCGCCAACGCCTATGTATTCAGTGAGGCCACCAATGGTATTGCTATATGCCCCGATAAATCCAAAATCAACGCGGTTCTGAGTCTGCTTGCGCAAAGAATTGGTTAAGCCTGCAAGCAACACAACAACACGATACCCATAGTCGCACGCCATATTTATCAGGCCTAAGTAGTTGGCTGTTTTTCCCGCCTGAACATCGCCCATGACCATCCCGCGTTTTTTCGATTCGAGGGACTCTTCATTTCCTTTTGGGTCTGCACAACGTGAAAGCGTCTTTTCGCAGCTAAGTTTGAGCTTCGCTATAGCATCACTTTCCCAGCCCTCTTCACGAAGATAAGCGCGATAGCGCTCAAAGTAAGGGATAGGCACGTTGTTTTGAGATGTAAACCAAAGGTCACTGCTCGGGTCGTCTACAATAACATTAGGCTCAAATGATTTAATTCCGACATTCCTTTGATAGCGATCCACAACTTCATTAAGCATTCGCTCAAAAGCACTATCAGCCTTGTCAATGCGCATTACAATAGTCAAAAGAATTTCCGCTTGTGAAACAAGCTCCTGACGCGAAACGGGCTTCTTTTCAAAAATGGTGTGAAGAATATCCTCCACTTTTGCAATAATCGCATTATCCATCTCCGAGCAACCTCCTTGATATGCACTCACCATTTTCCCTAAGTGCGCTGTATGCCTCTGATGAAAGCAACTTCCCAAGTAAATCTGCTTTATCGCTTGGTCCTGTCATCAATAAGATATCAGATAGTTCGCCTATAAGCTGCTCGGCGTCCAAAATGTTGCCCCTGTCGGAAATTTTAACATCATTATCTATGTGATCATTCCACAAAGAGTGTTTTGGCAGCGAGGTTTCGATTTGAGATAGTAAAATCTCAAGAAGCCGAGCCTCGCCTTTTCCCGCATTTCCAAAAAGCTCAACCACAAGTGGGTTATCTCTATTTATGCTATACAAAGCAGTTTTCTCATTCATGTTAACCGTGCGAACCCATACTGGATTTTCGACTAGCTGTTCCCTAATACCGGGAAATCGCACCGTTTTTTTACTGCGAACAGATGAATCTCGAACTGAAGCCCTAAGTTCTTCGCGTATAACATCGGGGATTCGTGCAGAGGACTTTTTCACATCAAGCATCCAAATTGAGTCTAATATAGATGGCACATCCACTTGGATGCGCGCAAGTTTATTTTGCTCGCTCTTAAGACCCATACGAAACCAGCTACCCCATGAAATTAGCCGTTTGTTTCGATACAAATAAAAACCTTGGTCATCGTGAATGCTTTTCGGGTATCCCAAAAGTGCCTTTTCGTCATCCGTAATCGTGTTCCAAAACGGAAGGGTGTATGGCGTGACAACGATGTAATGGTCTTTGACTTTCAAGTGCTCAGTGTGTCCTGTTTGTTGTCTTGGAGCCGAACCACGCAAAAATGGGTCGCGCTGCTCAATTCGACGAAAATTAAAATATATTTCATGCGTTGAATAAAAGCGGTGAAATACTAATTCAACGTGCTTTTTCGCCTCGGCGACCATATTACGGAAGGTATCCTCGAATCTCTTTGAGTGACCTTCTATTTTATCAAAATCTTGCCAAATTACCAACGTGCCCGATTCGTATTCACGTAATTTATCTATATTGGGCAATTCAAGGATTTCTTCATCGCTCAAAACGCACAAAAGCCACTCATCTTCATCTTCAATCAGATTCAAATCAAATGCAATGGCATTAATAGAGCCGGCCAGCTTGCTTGCAACCATAAAAACACGGCATTGCGAAAGAGAGGCCGCCTTTAGCCCTAAGCCAAAGCGCCCTAGCTCTATTTCGCAATCCGCTCGCCCTTCTCGGTTAGATCCCATTAACATCGCATTTTCTAGCTCGTCATAACTCATGCCAAATCCATTGTCAAGAAATCCCACATACGGATTGTCACCAGAAGCTTCGGTTATTACATCAACACGAGTTGCTTTTGCAGGTATGCAGTTATCAATAATGTCGGCAACAGCCGTCGAGAAACTATACCCTATTGCACGAATTCCTGTTATCAGCGTTTTGGCGGGCGGCTCCTTAGTGATTCTCCTCGCCATTATGAATCACCTCCCAGGCTATCAGGCTTAGTGATTTTTTCAACATTGTATCGACCAACGAACATATTCCGAAAAATCTCAGTCAACACATTCACCACTATTGAGTTGCCAATAAGTCTGTTCATGCGCCTATAAGTGAGTTCTAGATGAATTGTCCGCTCATACTCTTCCTCGGTAAACCCCATAAATAGGAAAGCTTCACGAGTAGTCAGTCGCCTGAAAGTGTTCCCAAGAGCTCCCTCATATTCAAAGAGTGCCGCCGTATGTGTCCTGTCCATATTGCAGGTGATGGTTTTGATGGTTGTATTGGCATCTGCAACCATGCCATTTTTGTTCCACATGACCAAACGAGAAGGCGTTGCGTTAAGTTGTGCGATATTAGCTTCATTGCGCAACACCTCGCGATCATAGTTTAACCTTATAAACTGAGTGGCATCAAATTCTCTACTTTTCTTAGAGTGGTGTATAGTTTTTGAGATTTGTAAAGGGCGCTTACCTAGTTTACTGACGACAAAAACACGAACTCTGTCTTGCGGTATTCCGAAATCCAAGGCGTTGAGGAGCATATGTGAATCATTTGCGTATCCAATTGACTCAAGGAAACTTAAAAAAGCTCCCAAGTCCTCCTTGAATGTATCGCTCAGGATAACTCTGACGTTTTCCATTAAAAGGTATTTTGGTAGCTTATCAAGTGCCTGAAGCTCTTTTAATATCCTCTCTATCTCCCACAGGAGAGACGAGCGGGTGCCAGAACCTTTCTTCATGCCATGTCCGTTTCCGCCAGTTGACAAATCTTGGCACGGAAAGCTATATACAAGCAAATCGCATTTAGGCATACTCAATCCAGTCAATTGAGCTATTGAACCAAAATTATTGCTTCTCTTGTTGGCTATGTAAAGACGCTCTATCATTTCAGGGCTTAGAGTCTTTAGGTTCGTTTTAGTTGTGGAGTCACGACTAAACTCGAATTGAGATAAATATGCCAATTGGGCATCATAGTCAGGAAGCCCAGTGAAGCTTTCACCAAAATTATGAATAGCATCATAACAAATAACGGCATCAATCATCCATTCGCTAATGCCAACAACTTTATAGTTCGCTCCAAGCCTTTTTAGCGCTGTCGCTTGCGAGCCAATGCCAGCAAACGCTTCAAAAATTCGCAAAGGACGTGATGACACGCACTCCCTCCTTCCTCGTATAATTCTAGTACGCTAAACACCAAATATGTTTTTCTTCCCTTAATGCTCGAAAATCCGACATATACAGTATACAACAGGCTGCAAAAAAGTGCAAGGAGTTTTTGGCAGTGTCTCTGCTGAAAACCAATCGGTTTGTTGCCTTTGAATTAGGGTATAATGGATTTTGATGGTTATTCTAGCATCTCCGATGCAGAATAAACACTTAAAATCCCGCGCACGCCGAAAACTTCACCAAAATGTAACCTGAATGTCATGGTTTTCTTATCGACGACTGCGAGGGGCGCAACAATTATGGATAGTCGCTATGGATGATTATTGCGTATGACTATTGGTGACTCTTGTGGTGTCGGATACTCCAAGATAACATAGAACATCATAAAATCAAAGAAAAAGCACAATCAAAAAAGATTATTGGACCTTATTAACAAAATTATCCATCTGTGATATAATTACCGTACTTTATTTAGATTACAAATAACCAATCGGATTACAAAGTTGCCGTCAACGCAATGAGCCTATGCTTAAACTAGATAGGGGGGCGCAAAGGTGGTTTGGGATTGTGAAGGCTTCGCATCTTTAAGCGTAGCAAGACGTGATGCAGGGGTCTGTTTTTGTTGACCTCTAACGGTAATGGAATTGAATAGCAACTCTGCCCTGTTTGGGTAGAATATGTAAAGGACTGAATACGAGCTTTTTTGCTTGTTATTGGTCCTTTTTCGTTGTTTTGGAATGGATTTAGTGACACAAACAGGACTTTCAAATGCTTCTGTAATATCCGCTAGTATCGTCGCCTGTTCGTAGCACTAATAAATAGCAAAGATTGGGTCACATCGCCTAATTTGGCGATGTGTGGTGATGCCCTCACTTCGGTGTAAAACTCACCCATCACCGGGTAGATGTAAAAAGCCCGTGCCTTATGGCCTTAACTGTGCCACAGCACCACTCATTCAAGACCGAAAGGGGTATTTTTGTATGCCAAAAAATAAGTCATTGTTTAGCCAAGTAAAATATGCGCTTGGAGAAAAGAAGCGTTTTGGGGAATCAAAGCACCGCGCCAAACAACATGATGGAATTTCAGGCGGGATTTATTCACATAACACCTTCAAGAACTACCTCGCCATCGGTTGTAGGTTTGCAAAATGGGCGAAGGAGGAGTTTGGGGTTCCAAGCACGACCTCATGTGGATGCATATTTACAGCACCACATTGACAACGGGTATAGCGCGAGCACTCAAAAGACGATTGCGAGTGCGTTAGCGAAATTATACGATTGCTCCACCAAAGACTTTATCCCCACGCAAACCCGCCATCGTGCCAACATCACCAAAAGTCGCAAAAGCAAAGCTAAGTTTTCGGAAGCGTGCAATCAGGATTTCGTTGATTTTTGCAGAGCGACAGGACTTAGGCGAGACTCGATTGCGAACTTAAAGCCCGAAAAACTGCATTATAATAAATCCACGAACCAACACATGATTGTGGGTATGAAAGGCAAGGGCGGGCGATTGATTGAGGCACCTATCCTATGCGATAAGGCAGTGGAGCGCATCAAGAACACACCCGCAGGCCAGCTCGTCTGGCCAAAAGCTCCATCACGAGCAGATATTCATTCGTATCGAGCGGATTATTGCAAGCGCATATATGAGATGCACGCTCGACCGATTGACCAAATCCCAAAGAGTGAGCGGTATTACTGTCGCAGCGACCTCAAAGGGGTTGTTTATGACAAGCGGGCGATGGCTGTGGCATCAAGGGCATTGGGTCATAACAGGATTAGTGTGATTGCTGGGCATTATTTGCACAGCATGGGATGACATAATGACAAACAGTTGAGGAGTATTATTAACAATGTTTTGATTTGATTTTAAGGGGGTTCGATGTTCAAAGAAGCTGTAATTTATTACCCAACCAACCCGCAAGCTTTGGCGCAGCTCCACAAGGATTTGGTCGACTTTCGGCGAGCGACGGTTGTTAGGTATGTGAAGTCGTTAAATCTGAACAAGCACCATATCGAGGCACTTTATGCAAGTCTACGAGAAGACAAAACGCTCACCTCGCCGCAGGGGTGAGCGTTTTCGTTTATAGTAATCCCAGTGATTTGAATTTCTTCCACATTTCACGGGTCACTGTGGTTTTGCCGCTCTCCCAACGCTCGACAGCACGGCGGCCCATGCCCAACAATTCGGCAAGTTCACGCTGGAACAAACTATGCTCCGTGCGTATTTTTCTGACCTTTACACAGTATGGATAATTTAGGAAATTATAGTAATCATCATAGAGCTTGTCCGCTTCAATGTCCAACGCCTCCGCAATTTTGCTCAAAACCTCTAAAGATGGCTCAGAAACACCGTTTTCATAGTCAAAGATGGTATACCGACTTAGCCCCGCCTTCTCAGCCAACAAGTGGCTAAACAGGTACCTTTTCCGTCTATAATAGAGGATTTTTTCTCCAATTGAGGAATTATCTGGCAACATATCACAAACATGATGATACAGGACTTTCCCCGCAATTTCGACCTTCGGAGGTGCGTCGCATAACGATAAATAGCAAATGAAATACGCATGTATTTACGTGCAAATAAGAAGCATAATGCGGTTGTATCCTTGCAGGATTCTATGAGCAGTGATAGGGAGGGCAACAGCATTACTTTGGAGGATAAGCTGCCTGATGATGGGGAGAATTTGGCGGATATTGTAGCTTTGCGGATGCAGGTGGGGGATTTATATGATGCCATGGGGGTGCTGGATAAAAGGGAGAGGGAGATTGTGCTAATGCGGTACGGGCTGGCGGGGCTTTCGGAAGTGACCCAAAGGGAGATTGGGTATATACTGGGCATTAGCCGCAGTTATGTTTCACGTATCGAAAAGCGGGCTTTGGCTAAGCTTTTTTGCAGGCTGGGGAAGGTTTGATGGGTTAATGTTGCAGGCAAACAAGCAACAGGGTAACAGCAAAGCGGGTACTTCGTGTAGAAGGTATCCGCTTTGTCTGTTCGTGGGTAATGCGTATTGTTAAAAAGAATAGAGGTTATTAAATGCCTATCTTGCATACTGATTCTTCATCAATAACACGCCCATCCTCCGCAAAGCCATATGAAGCAAAGGTTCTTTTTGATGCGGTATTTTCGGGCACATAGGACGAAAAACACCAATTCGCATCACCGAGATATTTTGATTTCACTTTTTCCATTGCAAGACGAAGGACTTCTTTGCCAAGCCCCTTGCCTTGAAATTCCTTGTCCACAAAAATCCGCATAAGATAATAATATGGCTCATCGTAGTAAGCTTCAAATCCAACATTATTATCAGGGTACACATAGGCAATCATCACAAGCCCGAACATCTCGCCGTTTTTGTAGACTGCATATGGGTTAACTCGGCTACCCTCGCTATTTTCAGCGGCTTTTTTGTTTATATCATATGCTTCTGCCAAGCTCACTGAATTTGGCGCAACAAAATCATACTGCTCTTCTGTAACGCTCAAATGCATACATTCCACCATTTCTTCATCTAAAATGGATATTGGTTTTAGTTCAATCATAATCAAATCCTCCATTATATCGCAAAGCGAACGATAATATCTTTGCACTCATCATCGCCTATGGGCGACCAATCAAGGTCAGTTTTTACAAAGCCAAGGCTTTCAAAAAGCTCTGCCATGTCCTCATCGTCGGGATGATATGTGGCAAAAACAGCCGCAGCCTCCCCAAAGGGCCTCATGCGAATTTCGTCCAGCAAGATTGTGACAGCCGACTTTTCATATCCCAAGCCCACGGAATCCCTATCAACCGTAAAGGGCAGTATGCGATAGCAAGGCTCTTTGTAAACAGGGGAGTTGGTAAAATAAGTGTAGACAATAAGCCCAACCATTTTGCCCCCAGCATAAATAGCGCAGCTCTCCCGCACCCTTAGGTTTCTGCGGTTATGCTCAAAAGTATCTGCCAGAATTATTGCGTTAGATGCCACATAATCCTCCCGCTCTTTCGGAACGGTGAGGGCTATACAATCTTTCATTTCTTTGTCCAGCAGTGTGATTTTTTTAAGTTCCATCATACTAATATCTCCTCGTGATTTTTTGCTTTGTCATTGCGCTCTTGACAGATATGCCACCGCTGTCATTTATACTCAAACAGCCCCAAAACAGTATCACTAAACTTGTCTTTTTATCCGATTTACTGCGTCCCAAGAACCCGCACATACCTCTGGGTATGCACGGAACCTCGCTCCTTGCAATCGAATAAAAATCCTGCGTTTTC
>WRAX01000015.1 GCA_009779935.1 Defluviitaleaceae bacterium
TATAACAAAGACAGACCACATTCTGCCAATGATTTTCTTCCACCTAATGAGAAGGAGAAGGGATTTGGTGGTGAATGATAAATTATTTTACGAAATTGTGTCTACTTTATTGACTATAGTCCAATTACCTCAATGTTGATGAAGATTTCTTTTACATCTGCCAAGAGTGCTTTAATTGCATTGCTTGGGTTATCTTCCATAAGAATGAAAGCCTTTTTGTTGCCGTTTTGGTATGTTCCTATCACTACATACTTGTTCATACTGTGATACCCTCCTTCAATAATTTTCATTATCATCATTTTTAACTTGTTCATCAGATGCGTTCAAGGATTTGTGCCAGTCGATGAAAGGCTCGAAGTGCATTTTTTCCGCTTGTTGAGGAACTTTTGTTGCTTCTTCTAAATCCTTGAAATATCCAAGGATATACGTTCTTCCCCTAAATGCAATCCCTGCTACCCATCTGTTGGCTCGTTTGTCGTACCATACTCCTTTAACTCCGCTTGTGTTGTTTTTATTGATTGTTTTGCTTCGGATTCCATAAACATTCGAGCCACCGTAAAATGGACTACCTTTATTTTCTTTATCCGAACGGCTTTTGATATAGTTTTGTTTTAGGCAACCGCAGCTTTTCTTCCCACCCCTCTGTAATAGATTTCCAGTCACCTCGGTAATATTTCCACAATCACACTTTGCCCGCCATGTTACACGGTTTAATCGTGCGTTTTCATCATCACTAATTACTTGTTCAATGATTACCAAGCTACCGAACCGCATCCCAGTATAGTCCTTAGTGCATGATTTTCCATTTCTTGCAACGCTTTCCTTGTGTAAACAACCGCAACTTTTCGTTTTCCCGCTTTTCACCAAGCGAACGGTTGTAATCTTCTCGTTCCCACAATCGCACTTAAACTTCCAAAGTGGATTTTTAACTTTACGTTTTATGCCGTCTATGCGATAGCCCGCACTCTCAACTGCGACCAAACGTCCAAAGCGCTTTCCTCCAATGTGGCTAAAATTTCATTTCATTTGTATATCTACTGCCTGTCCTCCTCCTGCTCTGTTTTTAGCGACCGTAGCCGCTTTGGTAATGAGTTGCCCTGTTGCAATGCGAAAACCGCTAACTTTTCCTTGAAAAAGGGCATAAAAAAATAGGACTAAGTTCGTGAAACCCGCATATTTACTGGGTTTACTTACTTAGTCCTATTATAACGCAGTCATTTATGGTAAAATTGCGCCACATCCCGTTAAGATGGTTCATTTGCTCTTCATTACTAAAATGTATCCATTGCTCCGCCAGTTCCGGTCGGTTGATGGTAAAGGGTTCGTTAAGGTCAAAGCTGGGAACATTTGCCATTGCCAAAATTTCTCCTGTTTGTGGGTTCATAACAATTATTGCGCCACGAATTGCCTGTTTTGCCTCCACTGCCTTTTCAATGGTTTGCTGGGCAAACTGCTGTACGACGGAATCCAGTGTGGTTACTAAATTAAACCCATCTACGGGGTCAATGCGGATGGTTTTGCTATCCGCAAATTCCCGCCCTCGGGCATCGGTTTCCGTTAAAATTTTGCCACGTTGCCCTGCCAAGAAGCCGTCAAATTTAGCTTCCAACCCTATAATGCCTTGGTTGTCAATACCTACAAAGCCAATTACTTGCGCTGCAAGGTCGTTAAACGGATATACTCTTTCCACATCTTCGTCAATTATAATGCCGGGTATAGCTAACCTGCGTAATTCCTCAGCAATTTCGGGGTCCACATGGCTCTGGATGCGCTCCAAAGCCACCCTGCGCCCCACTTTTTCCCGCACTAAGTCCAAATCCATATCAATGGCAGTTGCCAGTGTGGTTGCTACCAGCTCTGCATCTTCTACCTGCGCCCTGATAACGCTTACAGTGGCCACTGTACGGGTTACGGCAAGCCCTACCCCGTTACGGTCGTAAATATTACCACGGTCGGGTCGTATAAGCCTATCACGGGTATGCTGTTCATAAGCCCTTGCTTGAAGTATATCCCCCTGCACCGCCTGTATGTAAAATATGCGTATGCCCAGTATCATCAGCATTGCAACCATCACGCTACCCATTAATAAAATTTTTTTTCGCATAACCATTGTTGGCCGCTGTCCTTGCTTGCCCATAAAATCACCTCTTACACCATCTTACGAAAGCTTGTTGCCCAATATTCCGCATGTTTGACAAAGTCGGCATGCTGTGCTATAATTTTCAGACAAGCATAGAAGGGGCTGAGCCATATTGAAAATTGAACGGCATTTTACCAAAAACACCGCAAACAAAGCGGTGCATGATTTTTTTGAATGGAAAAAAGTAGACGTAGTGTTAAAAAACCACAGCACAGGGGAAACAATACTGGAAATGAAAAATTTGGAATTTCCCCAAAGCTACTCCCAAAACGCTTGCGACATTGTTGCCAGCAAATTTTTCCGTAAAAGCGGTGTTCCCGGGACGGGGCATGAAGTTTCCATAAAACAAACCGTAGGCCGTATGGTTGATTTCTGGGTGGCTTCCATGTTAGATGGGGGCATTATAAATCCGGATCAAGAGCAGATTGTGAAAGACGAACTTACCTTTATGTTGATAGACCAGCGTTTTGCCCCCAACAGCCCCCAATGGTTTAATACCGGGCTGGATTTAGCATATGGCATTAAGGGCAGAAGTAATGGACATTTTTATTTTGATTTGGAAAGGGGCGAGGTGGTAGAATCTGATAATTCTTACACCCGCACCCAGGGCTCGGCTTGTTTTATCATAAGCATCGAAGATTCGCTGGTAGGTGACAAATCCCTAACAGATACATTGGTAACAGAAAGCCGTTTGTTTAAGTACGGCTCGGGGGTTGGCTCTAATTTAAGTAAAATACGTGCTAAAAACGAGAAGTTGTCAGGGGGCGGCAAGTCATCAGGCTTATTAAGCTTCCTTAAAGTGTTGGATAAAAATGCAGGTGCAATAAAATCCGGCGGCACAACCCGCCGTGCCGCCAAAATGAATGTGTTAGATATGAACCATCCAGAAATTTTGGATTACGTACGCTGGAAGGCTCGTGAGGAAGACAAGGTTGCGGTTTTAGGTGCAGCAGGTTATGACATGGGTATTGACGGTGAGGCTTATGATACGGTGAGTGGGCAAAACGTCAACAACTCCGTGCGTATCCCTGATGGTTTTATGAAACAATTGTTGGAAAGTGGCAATAAGGAATGGCAAACCCATGGCAGGATTGATGAAAGTATAAACAAAACAACCACTGTGGATGAACTGTGGACTGCCATAGCGGAAGCTGCCCACCGTTGCGGAGATCCCGGCGTGCAGTTTGAAAACACCATAAACGCTGCCCACACCTGCCCTGCCGGTGAAGATGGGCAAACGGGAGCATACTACAACCAAATAAACGCATCAAACCCGTGCAGTGAGTATTTTTTCCTTGATGACACAGCTTGCAACCTTGCCAGCATTAATGTGCTTAAATTTTATGATGACAAAACAGGTAAATTTGACATAGATAGCTACTGCCATGCCATCGGCATGATACAGCTGGTACTGGAAGCCACCATCCACTGGGGACAGTTCCCCACCGCAGATATTGCACGCAAATCCCACAAATTCCGCACAACAGGGCTTGGGCTTACCAATATGGGTGCATTATTTATGGCAATGGGCTTGCCTTATGATTCGGATAAGGCAAGGAATCTTGGGGCGGCACTGTGCAGCATTTTAACAGGGCAAAGCTACTATGCATCCGCTAAAATGGCTGAAAAGGTTGGGGCTTTTGAGTGCTATGAAATAAATAAAAAGCCCATGATTGGCGTACTTAAAAACCAAGCAAAAGCAGCAGAAGTTTTAGGTGATTTTGATGCGGCAAAGACTGCTGTTAAATGCTGGGAAAATGCCATTAAGGCCGGTGAAAAACATGGTTTTCGTAATGCACAAGTTACTTGCCTTGCACCAACAGGTACAATTGCATTTGCCATGGACTGTGACTCCACCTCATCTGAGCCGTTTTTTAGCCATATCGCCTATAAAAAGCTGGTGGGCGGCGGGGTTATCACCACATTTAACCAGGTTATCGCCACAAGCTTAAAAACCTTGGACTATAACCCCCAACAAATAGAGGATATTTTGAATTACATAGTGGATGGCGATGGCAAAATCGAAGGCGCACCCCATTTAAGCGACGAACATTTGCCTGTGTTTGACACAGCAAGCAAATGCGGCAGCGGTGTACGCTATATCAGCCCGGAGGCTCATGTTAAAATGGTTGGTGCACTAAGTCCTCATTTGTCAGGCGGCATATCCAAAACTGTTAATTTGCCATCTGATGCCACCGTACAGGATATTAAGGATATTTATGAGCTTTCTTGGAAATCGGGCGTTAAAGCAATTACGGTTTATCGTGATGGTTGCAAAGGTGCGCAACCCCTAAGTGCATCCAAATCTAGTGATGTTGCTGAAAAACAGGCGTCCAAAAGCCCCTTTGCTGTGCGGGAAAAAATGCCTGATGAGCCAAAAGCACTAAAAAACCGTGTTGTTATTGGCGGCCACACCCTGCACATAACCCGTGCTTTTTATGATGATGGGAGGCTTGGCGAGGTATTTGTAACCGCCGGAAAGCAAGGCAATACCGCAACAGGACTTATTGGCGTGTTAAGCAAGGTTATTTCCAAATCCTTACAATACGGCGTTCCTGCTGAGGTTATATCCGCCATGTTGCGTAGCCATGATTTTGCACCAAATGGCATGGTGCAGGGCCACGCCAATATCAAAATGGCAAATTCCATATCTGACCTTATCAGCAAATTTATTGATATTTCCGTGGGCAATTACAACTTTGTACAAATACGCCCCGACGAGTATGCACCATGCGAAAAAACCGCCGAAACCAGCCTGGTGTACGGCGAAACCTGCCATTATTGCGGCAGTGATAAAATGGTAAAAACAGGTACGTGCCTAACCTGCACCCTTTGCGGCGCAAACACCGGCTGTAGCTAAAAAGCAAGTAACCATTATAATTTGCAATACAAACAAAAGCACATAAGTGATGCCACTTATTCTCAAATCGAAAGAAGGCAGGATTATGAGTGACGACAAAAATAATATGGTTGGATATTGGTTGCCCACCGCAGACTCCAAAACCGATACAATATCTCGCAATATGGAGGCGTATTTTGCGTCCGCTTTAATGTATGGTGTTAACTTTTTTGTATTTTCGTCAAAAGATGTGGATATTGAAAATGAGTTAGTTAACGGCACTTTTTGGGAGGATGGCAAATATTTCAAGAAAATTGTACCTATGCCAATTGTATTTGATTTAAGATTAGGGAGCGGGGTGCACAAAAAGTCGCCAGACGTTTTGCAGGCATTAAATCAATCTGGGTATCGAGTTTCAAGGGCTTACATAGGTACAAAGCTCGTAAACTCTATGCGCTTATCCAAAGGGAAGTTTTCCAGTTTTTTAATAGACTATGCAAGATATGGCGAAGACAAAATTGAAAGTTTTTTGGAAAAGCATGGAACGATTATATTAAAGCCAGAAAGTGGTTCCAATGGTAAGGGGATTTATAAATTACAGCACAGTGACCAGGATACCGTTGAAGTGCATTATTTGACCGACAAAACAAAGATGAAGCTTGCAGACTTCATTGCGGAAAATAGAGAAGTGTTACAAAAAAAGTATTTGATGCAAAGATTTATAGAAAGTACTACTTCGGACGGCTCTCCAATGGATATACGCCTTAATATGGCACGTGGAAAAGGAGGGAAGTGGGGACTTAACCTCGTTTATATACGCCTTGGCAACGCAAGTTATGTCGGAACAAACATCGGAAAGGAGATGAGAGCCCGCTCTATCGATGTGCGAGGAGCACTTTCGTTTCAACTGGGAGCAAAAGAAGGAAAGCGCATTTATGAAGAAGTCAAAAAGTTTGCTACAGATTTTCCGGAATACTTTCAAAAGAGAGTGGATTTTATCATTCCTGAATTGTGTATAGATATTGGTATTGATAGAGGCGATGAGAATAAACTGAGGATTTTTGAGATTGGCGTTTCGCCAGGGGGGGTCTTTCCGTACAATATGATATACCCTTCTGAAAATATACAGTTTTATAAATACTTAATGGAAGAACGGGATGATTTGCTAAACCCATTTAGAGAAAACACAATTAAACTTAACACATAGGGTTTGCGTTATTATATCAAATACCTTCAAAACACAACAACATAAAAACGCTGTACCCAAAGGTGCATAAGTTTTTGACAGCGAATTATCGGCGTAAAAAAGACAAGTTTTTGTTATTGTTTTTTGGGGGATTGTTATATACTCAAACAATCCCGAAACACTTTATCGCTTTCCGGGCGATAATTTGACTAATGCCAAAATGTTCTGTCATTTCATGTTGATAGGCATCAGGAGTATCTGTTAAGAAATCAAGCAGGGCTTGTTTCTTTATATTCAATTATTCGTTTCTTGAATTTATTGTCATATGGTATGGTTGGATTATAGCGTATGTTGCTACTTTTTGCAAGCTGTTTCGGCATAGCGCAGCTGTGGGCATAATTGAAAAGCAGTCACTATCCGAAATTGTGACTGCTTTTCAATTGGATGACACACATGCTGTGACCCCTATGAATCAAGAGCCTCAGTGCGGTAACCGCATTCTTTTTCGTCGATGCACACAATTTTCTTGTTTTTTGTGCCTTTTTCCAGCATAACCTTGCCGCACTGGGGGCAAGGTTGCCCTGTTGGTTTGTTCCACGACATAAAATCGCATTCAGGATTTTTTTCGCAACCGTAGTATATGCGTCCTTTTTTGGTTTTTTTAATCATTACCTTAGCTTTGCAGGTGGGGCAGTCTACCCCCGCCTCTTCCAGCAAAGGTTTGGCATTGCGGCATTCCGGGAACCCCGGACAGGCAAGAAAGCGTCCATAACGCCCAAATTTTATCACCATTAGGCGTCCACAGTGTTCACAGGGTATGTCGCTTTCCTCATCCCTAATTTCAACCTCTCCAATGTTTTCTTCGGCTTTGGTTACGGTTTCCTCGAAAGGGTAGTAAAAGTTGCGCAAAATATCCTTCCACGGCACTTCCCCTTCTTCCACTGCATCCAGCCGTTCTTCCATTTTTGCAGTAAAATCAATATCCACAATTTGGTCAAAGTTTTCGGACATTATTGTGTTTACCACATTACCAAGCTCGGTGGGATGCAGGTTTTTTTGCTCCTTGCTTACATAGCCACGGGTGGTTATGGTGGCAATGGTGGGTGCATAGGTGGATGGGCGGCCAACCCCATTTTCTTCCAAAGCCTTAACCAGTGTTGCTTCCGAATATCTGGGTGGCGGCTGGGTAAAGTGCTGGCTGGGAGTTATTTTTGATAATGCCAACTTTTCGCCCACAGCAAGCTCCGGCAGGGTTTTGGTTTCGTCCTCTTTGTCCTCTTGGGTCATATAAACTTTTTTATACCCTTCAAACCTCAAAATGGAGCCGTTTGCGTGGAAGGTTTGCTCCCCTGCCCCGATTTTTACGGCAACCGTGTCAAATACAGCCGGCATCATCAAGCTGGCTATAAAACGCCGCCAAATAAGGCGGTACAGCTTATGTTGGTCTTTTGAAAGGGATGCCATCGCCTCCTCTGGCGTAATATGCACATAGGTTGGGCGGATGGCTTCGTGGGCATCCTGGGTGCGCCTTGCAGATTTTACAACAGGCTTCTCTTTAACCGCAAAATCTGCACCAAAATGTGTTAGGATATGGGCTTTACCTGCCTCAAAAGCTTCATCAGAAATACGAACAGAATCGGTACGGATATAACTGACAAGGCCAACCGTGCCATGCCCGGCAACTTCCACACCTTCATACAACTGCTGGGCAACCATCATGGTTTTGCGGGTAGCAAAGCCCAGCTCCCTTGCTGCATCTTGTTGCAGGGTAGATGTGGTAAAGGGGTTTTGTGGGCGGCGTGTGCGCTGGGATTTTTTAACATCCTTAACAATTAAATCTTCTTTGTCCACATCAGCAAGCACGGCATCGGCATCGGCTTTGCTGGCCAGTTTCACCTTTTTATCGTTTTTGCCATGGTATCGGGCTTCAAACTTCTTTTTGGCTTGCCCGGATACCTGCGCTTCAATTGTCCAATATTCTTCGGGGATAAAGTTCTCAATCTCTTCTTCCCTGTCGCAGATGATTTTTAGCGCAACCGACTGCACCCGACCTGCCGAAAGGCCTTTTTTTACCTTCTTCCACAGCAAAGGGCTGATTTTGTAACCAACAACCCTATCCAATGTGCGGCGTGCTTGCTGGGCATCCACCAATTTCATATCCAGCGGGCGGGCATTTTTTATGCTGTCCTTCACGGCCGTTTCGGTAATTTCGTTAAAGGTAATGCGGGCAGTTTTTTCAGGCTCTACTTTCAAAGCGTGGATAAGGTGCCAAGAAATCGCCTCCCCTTCTCTATCAGGGTCGGTTGCTAAGTAGACCATTTTGGCGGCCTTTGCATCCTTGCGCAGTTTTGCCAGCAAATCACCTTTACCACGTATGGTGATGTATTTTGGCTCAAAATCGTCCTCCACAAAAATACCCAGCTCGCTTTTAGGCAAATCCCGCACATGCCCCATGCTCGCCTCGATTTTATAGGACGAGCCTAAGAATTTCTTCAAAGTTTTGGCCTTTGCGGGCGATTCCACGATAACCAGATTTTTCCCCTTGGGGGCAGCCTTCTTCTTTGTTGCCGTCGTGTTAACTTTTTTTGTTTCCGTTGCCGTCTTTGACAAGCTTATGCACCTCTATCTGAAATATATTATTTACGCATACACAATGGGCTCTCCATTTTTTATCAAATTTGTAAAGCGTTCCGTCCACGGCTCTACTTGAATTCCCAATTCTTCTAACATGCCCACAACACCAAATTTGCGGGCACAACTGGTGCAAGCAGAAAAATTAACTCCCGCCTGCTTTGCAATTATAAGCTCTTCTTGGATTGCCTTGTTTTCGGTAATAAATTTTACGGGTGCACCCCACAAAACTACCATCACCTCATCCCAATGGTGATATAGCAAGCTTTGGGTGGCATAAAACATTACTAAAAATTGGGATGTATGCAAATTGTCGTTTGACCATAATATATGCAGTTTTTTAGATTCCATAAACATTCTCCTAAATTTTTGTATATCTGCTTCCCGGTAGCTTCTTCACCATTTGGGAAATTTCCAACTCCAATAAAATCCTGCTAACATCTCCAAAGGCAAGGCCTGTGGTGTGTATAATATAATCCATCGAAGTCGGTTCGTGATTTATACAAGAATACACCAAACTAACATCTGTTGCAAGTGTCTTTTTTGTGACACTTTCAGGTGCACTCTCCAAAAGCGGGGTTTTTTCTTGGTTTTCGTGCCTTTTGTGGCCAAAAAAATTTTCCAGATGCTTTTGGGATTTAAGGGTGATTATGGCATCCAAATATGTAGTGATGGGAGTGGCTCCTTCTTTTATTAGCTGGTTTGTGCCATAACTTTTTCGGCTAAAAATATCCCCGGGTACGGCAAGCACTTCTTTGCCTTGCTCCAAAGCATGGCGCACGGTAATAAATGTGCCGCTGCGTTCCTCTGCTTCCACCACAATTATGGCATCAGCAAGCCCCGAAATTAGACGGTTACGCTGGTGAAATGTTCCAATATTGGGTCGGTCGCCAAGGGGTAATTCCGTCAACAAAGCCCCGTGGTGGGGTATTTGTTTGTACAACTGCATATTTTCAGTGGGATAGCAAATATCGATACCACTGGGTAATACCGCTACAGTTGTTCCGCCTGCATCGATTGCGGCTTTGTGGGCATGGGCATCCAGCCCCCTTGCCATGCCGCTGATGATTACAATACCAACGCCGGCAAGGTCTTTTGCCAGCTGATGCGCCACCCTTCTGCCGTAAATCGTATTATCCCTTGCGCCCACAATGGCAACGGCCGGCGTATCGTGGCCGGGAAGTTGCCCTCTAACATAAATCCCCTTGGGCGGGTCAAAAATATCCCGCAAGCGTTGGGGAAAGCTTCTGTCGCCTTGGGTAACGTAATTATAATCAGTCATTATCATCCCCCAGTAAGCTTAATGCAAATTCAATAAAATCCCCTTCGTGCAAAGATATATCGGGGGCAAGCCCCACATTGTGTATGGATCCGCCATCGGGCGTTTGAATGTAAATAACGGTAGCACGTACCGCAAAACCCCTCCGCATGGGGATTGTAACTTGCCCCACTGCCTTGCCCACGGTGGTTTGCCCCACAGTTGTCACATTATCCAAATTAGCCTGCAAGCCCGCAATAAGGCTTTCTGCGGCGGATGCAGTGCGGTCATCTTGCAGGATTATGATATTATCAAATTCCAAATAAACATTGCCGCTTGCGCGCCGCTCTCTTGTAAAAATATTATGGCGTGCCCGCTCCATGCCTACTACTGTGCGCCGCTCCAAAAACAGCCCTGCAATGGCTTGCGAAACTGCCAAGTTGCCGCCGCCGTTGCCACGCAAATCTAACACAAGATTGTCAAATCCCGCCAATTTCGCCTTGTTATCCATAACAAAATTTTCCACCTGCGGTGAAATATTGGGCAGCCACAAATAAGCTACCCCATCTGCAATTTCCCTAAATTCCGCTTGCGCCGCCTGTTGCTGCACACGGTTGCGCTGTGCTTGCCGCTGGGCTGGTGTGTATTGGTAAGTAAATCTATCGCCCCCAACCCTCCTAATCTCCTGCGTTACCAATGCCACTACCAAATTATCAAAATACCGCCCGTAATTTTCGGGCACAAAACCTAAATGATTTTCAAATATCTCCTCCAGCGTGTCCGTGTGGATATAATTGCCTGCAATTAGCAGGCGAAACATCATTATGTCATAATTAATAAAAACCAAAGCAATAACACCACCCAACAAAACGGCGATGCTTGTTAACGAAACAATCTTAAACCGTAAGTATTTCTGCGCTACCGACCTTATCTTTTTTGTGCGCTTGCGCCTAAACATATCAACACCTCACGGCAATTGTATCACAATTTATAAAAAAATACCACCGCCAATTTTTATTTTGACAAATTTGGCTACTCAAGCATTTTATCAATTGCGCTGGTTGCGCCCCATGGCTGGCTGGGCGGATTTTAGGCGAATGGATGTTTTGTTTTCTTAGCATGTCTTTCTACACCTTTAACTTAGATGGCTCCGGCTTTATGCCGGAAGATATCCCAATTAGATGGAGCACAAATAATGGCGTACTTTACCTATGCCTTACCCCTGACAGCATTTTGTGCGCAGGCACATGCCTCTATCCTTTGAGGTACAGCTATTCCATCAGTGACCTTAACCAAGATTGATGACCCCAATTTTACAGATACAAAGAAGATAGCCTATTGCATTAACCTCGGCTTTATGGTACACTAAGCCTACCAACAGGAGGCTGATATGAATAAAGAACGTAGATATAAACTGATAGCACAAAATAAAAAAGCACGTTATAATTATTTTATTGAAGAAACTTTTCAAGCAGGTGTAGAGCTTTTTGGGCAAGAGGTTAAAAGTCTGCGGGCAGGGCGTTGCAATTTGGGCGATAGCCACGTGGAAGTGCGGGATGGGCAGGCATATTTGGTAAACATGCACATCTCGGTTTACGACCATACCACAGTTACCATGGACAGAAAAGACCCCATGCGCAAACGCCGCCTTTTGTTGCATAGGCGGGAAATTAATAAGTTAATGGGTGCCGTAGCCAAAGACGGATACACCATTGTGCCTGTGAAAGTTTACTTTTCTGGCCCTTATGTAAAGGTGGATATTGCCCTTGCCAAAGGTAAAAAGCTTTATGATAAGCGGGCGTCTTTGGCGGCTAAAGATGTTCAAAGGGAGCACCAACGGGATTTCAAAATTAAAAACCTGTAAGCCAAAACGCCATTGCGGGCAAAACCTGCAATGGCGTTGTTGTTTATTAATTTTTAGCAAATGAATTGTTTATTAGGGCATCAAAATCCACCCATTGTTGCAATTCGCCACCATGCTCCATTATGGTTTGCAGTAGATGGAAGCCATCACGGTTTACTGCCAAATCCTGTGGCCAAGTGTCTTGGCTTTGGTAGCGATTAACAATAAATGTTAAATCCTCCAAATTGCTGTGGGGGAAGAAAGGGGAAATGACCTCTGCAATTTCCATCGGGCTATGGTCTGCAACCCACTGTTGCCCACGGCGCACTGCCCGCACAAATCTCTCTACAATATCGGGGTTTTCCTCGATGAAGGATTTGTTTGCCATGTAAACGGTGTAAGGAAGAGGCATGGTGTAATTCGCCAGCCCTGTAACTACGTAGCCGTGTCCGCCAAGCTCAATTTCCAGTGCGGCCGGGTCAAATTCTGCTGTAAAATCCCCGATGCCGCCAACAAATGCTCCCGCCGTGGATGTAAACGCCAAATTGGTTATAATCTCCACATCTACACCCGGTTCGATGCCGTGTAGATACAGGGCGTATTCCAGTACCATTTGTGGCATGCCGCCCGGCCTGCCACCGATTATTGTTTTGCCACGCACATCATCCCATGTAAAGTGCGGTATCGGCTCCCTTGCCACCAAAAAGTTGCCCGCCCGCTGGGTCAGTTGGGCAAATACCATGGCGTGGTCCAACCTACCTTCATTAAAAACATAAATGGCAGCTTCTGTGCCCATTAGCCCAATATCCGCATCGCCAGCGATAAGGGCAATCATGGAGCGGTCCGCCCCCTGCCCTGTTTCCAGTACAACTTCCAGCCCCTCGTCCGCAAAAAACCCCAACTCTATGGCCACATACTGGGGTGCATAGAAAACCGAGCGCACAACCTCATTCACCCGCACAACGGTTAAATCGCTTTCTTCAGAACTACCGCAAGCCGCTAGTGCAATGGTAAACATTGCGGCAATTGCCAGTCCTAACTTCCTAAAAATTTTCATTCACAATTTCCTCCCTAAACCAAATCTCACCTTAATATATTGAATAAAACCTGTTTTGGTGCGCAATTGGGATGCGCCAAAAAAATATTTCAAAAAAATTACTAATTTATGTTGATTTTTGTCCCGCTATCATATATAATATATTAAATATTTATTTTAGATTTGTTAAATCTGTTAATTATTCTGTAATAATTGTTAAGGGGCTTGGCATGATTAAGGTTATCAACGCAACAAAAATATACGAAAACGGCGCAAGGGGCATACAGGATGTTACGCTGACCATTAATAAAGGTGAGTTTGCCTTTGTTGTTGGTAGCTCGGGTAGCGGCAAATCCACCCTTATTAAGATTTTGCTAAGGGAGCTGGATTTAACCGAGGGTGAAATTTATATAAACACCGAAAACATTACCTTTTACAATAAAAAGGAAATACCCTTTTTACGTCGCAAACTGGGTGTGGTTTTTCAGGATTTTCGCCTGTTGCCCACAAAAACTGTTTACGAAAACGTGGCGTTTGCTATGCAGATAACCGATGCCAGCAGTCGGGAAATACGTAGAAATGTACCTATGGTACTGTCCATGGTGGGTTTGCAAAAAAAGTCTAAGGCCTATCCAAACCAACTTTCCGGGGGCGAACAACAGCGTTGCGCACTGGCTCGTGCCATTGTAAACAACCCCCCAATTTTGCTGTGTGACGAGCCAACGGGCAACTTGGACCCGGACACCGCCTGGGATATTATGAACTTGCTGGACGAAATAAACACCCGTGGCACAACGGTTGTTATGGCAACCCACGCCTGGGATATTGTGGATGCCATGAAAAAGCGTGTTATTAACATGAAAAACGGCTTTGTGGTGCGGGATGTAGAAAAAGGTGGATATAGTAATGACATCTATGCCGAAAGATAGCAGAACAAATACAAGTAAAATTTCAAAACCGCAAAGGCGCAGGGGCGGCTCATCTCTGCGGCTTCGCAACCTTAAATATTATACAGGGCAAAGCCTCAAAAGCTTGTGGAGAAACAAATTTATGTCATTCACTTCCATGCTAACTGTGGCATCTTGCATGGTTATGGTTATTGCATCCTTTGCCGCCACATCCAATGTAAACTTGTTTCTTGACCATTTGGAGAGTACCGTGGGCATAACCGTGCATGTGGCAGACGGGCTAACTGATAACCAGCGGCATTTACTGGGGCAGCAACTGGAAGGTGTTGATAATATTGTTAGCATACAGCTAATTACCCCAGACGAGGCCTTAGATAATTTGGCACAAATGTGGGGGGACACCCAAGGAATATTCCGCAGTGCTATCGAGGGGGAGGAAAACCCACTAAGTTACACCTTTTTCCTTGAATTAGAAAATATTAGGTTGCAAGGTGAAACAATTGACATCATATCGGCCTTTTTCGGCATTTATACCATCGAAAACTCGTTGGATGTGGCGGAGACACTGGTAATGAGCAACAACTTTATGGCAGTACTTGGTGTTGTAATTATTGCAGTGCTGGCAATACTTTCCATTGCCATTATCACCAATACTATAAAACTAACGGTAAACAGCCGCCGCAACGAAATTATTATTATGAAATATGTGGGCGCAACCGACTGGTTTATACGCTGGCCCTTCGTCATCGAAGGTGTGTTAATTGGCATGTTTGGTGGGCTTTTACCCCTTGGCATAATTTGGATTTTATATGACGGCATCATCGATACTGTAACTGGATCCGGCTTGTTTAATGTGTTGTTATATGGCTTTCCCGTGCGTGGCTCCATGGATATTTTCCCCTTAATTGCGCCGTTTATCTTGGTTTTTGGTATGCTTATCGGGTTGCTGGGCTCTATCACATCCATGCGCAAGCATTTGAATGTGTAGAGGGATTGGATGAAAGTGACAATGGATGGGCTAATGTTTGACACAGAGTGGATTGGTTTGTATGCTTGGGAATGCGTAGGAAAACATTGGACGAAACCGGGATTAAAAAGGCAGTAGCCACCAACTCGCACTATGAAGATGCCATGTTTTATATGAGTAAAGCCGGTGTTGCTAATCGTTTTGACGAGATCGTGACAGGTGATATGATTACACGCGGCAAGCCCAACCCCGACATTTTTTGATTGTGCCGATGATGAAATTAAGAAGTTTGTGTATGTTGAGGTGAATTCCTTAAATGATGTTATTACGATGATTAGGGAGGAGAAGATGGTATGAAGAAAAAAAGTTTTTTAATATCAAAAATAGCATTGGGGGCAATGGCCGTACTTATGCTGTTTGTGGGCGTTGGCGGCGAAGCGTTAGCACGCAGTTTAACCGACCTTAACAGGCAAAGGCAGGAGGTGCGTGACGAAATTGCAGGCTTGCGCAACCTTTTGAACCAAGCACAAGCTGAGCAGCGTGCAACAGAAGCGGAAATTTTAATGTTGGATATTGAATTGATGGAAGTTAGCGGAGAATTATTTATAGCAGAAGAAAATTTAGCTAATACCCAGCAGTTGTTATCCGAAAAAGAGGAAGAATTGGCACTTGCCGAAGCTGACCGTGAAGCCCGCTTTGAGGTTTTGCGGGGTCGTTTGCGTTTTATGCACGAAAACGGCAACTTGTCCTACATAGAGTTATTATTGGGCAGCCAAAGTTTGGCAGATTTCCTTAATAATCGGGAGCATTTTAGGCGTATCATTGACCATGACAACGCCATGGTAGCGGAGCTTATTGCACTGGAAGAACAAATATCCATTGTTCGTGATGAAATTTATGGGCAGGTTTTGGCTTTGGAAACCCAAACTGCGGAACTGGAAATTGCCATGGCAGCACTGGAATACACATTAGCGGACCGTGCTGCACGCCTTGCAGAGCTTGGATATAACGAAGCACATGCCCAAGCCATGATTGCCCAAACCGAAGCTACCGAGCGGGAGGTGCAATCCCTTATTGATGCTGCCCAAGCAGAAGCCAATAGAAGATTGGCAGAGCAACGTGCTTTGCAAACCCGCACAGGTAATGTACGTGTAAACGCCAATGCTAATATGGTATGGCCTGTGCAAGCCGCACCTCACGTTAATTCCGATTACGGAATGCGCCAACGCCCCATCGGGCGTGGTACAGAATTCCACGAAGGTATTGATATGAGAGCCACAATGAACACACCGATTTTAGCGGCAGAGGATGGCATCGTCACCTTTCAAGGCTGGATGGGTGGATATGGCAATACCGTTATAATTTACCATGGCGGCGGCATTTCCACTCTTTATGCCCACAACAATGCTAATTTGGTTACCGTAAACCAGCACGTTACACGGGGGCAGCAAATTGCACGGGCAGGCACAACGGGTCATTCCACCGGCGTGCATCTGCATTTTGAGGTGAGAATTAACGGCCGCCACACAGACCCCGCACCTTTCCTCGGTATGATTCGCTAAAAATTTGTCTTGACAGACGTTGTAATTTATGGTATATTCAACATGTGGAGTATTATGATGATAAAATATACAGATGACTTAGCCGGAATTACATCCAAAATGTTAGAAGGTGGCTTTTTTGCAGGTTGGCGCAAGAAAGTGCCGCCGTCTGAGCATTTTCAAATCCTTATCAACAGCCATAAAGTATGGCTTGCCATTGATGAAGATGCAGGTATTGTGGTTGGTTTTATTAACGCCATTTCTGATGGTGTTTTATCCGCCTACATGCCTTTGTTGGAGGTTTTGCCGAACTATCAAGGCACCGGTATTGGTGGCAAATTATTGCAGCTAATGCTTGGTACGCTGGATGGCATGTATATGATAGATTTGGTTTGCGACCCCGACAAAGTGGCTTTTTATGAAAAACAAGGTATGTTTACTTGGGGTTCACCTATGATGAAGCGCAATTACCAATAATAACGGATACAAAATTTTACCATAAACAGGAGGCAGTAAAATGACCGACGCAATATTAAAAAATTATGCCCAGCTTGTGGCACGTAGTGGTGCTAACATCCAACCTGGTCAGCCTGCAATTATTGCAGCTGACATTTCCGCCGCCAAATTTGCACGCTTGGTGCAAGAAGCTTGCTTTGATGCCGGCGCATCCGAAGTTTTTATGAACTGGCGTGATGAAATTTCCTCCCGTACCCACTATCTTCGTGCTGCTGATGAGATTTTTGACCAGTTTCCGGATTGGTTAGTGGAACGCTCCAAGCATTATGATGGTAAAGGCGTTGCCTACATAATGATTTATAGTGACAACCCGGACAACCTAAACGGTGTTGACCCTGACCGTATAAAGCGTTTTGCCAAAATTAGCCGTGAAAAAACATCAGAAACTGCCGCTTTGCGCATGTCTAACAAGCTTCGCTGGACAATTTGTGCTGTACCTTCTGTTTCCTGGGCTAAAAAGATTTTTCCTGATTTAGATGATTGTGCCGCCGTTGAAAAGTTGTGGGAGCGCATATTAAAAGCTTCACGTGCCGATGGTGCGGATCCGATTGCGGAGTGGAAAGCCCACAGAGAGAGCTTTGTTAAGCGTGTCGACTATCTTAACGATGCCCAGTTTGACAAGTTGCGCTTCAAAAATGGCCTTGGCACAGATTTAGTGCTTGGCATGCCAAAAGACCATATTTGGAAAGGTGGCGGCAGCGTTTGCGCTAACGGCTTAAATTTCCACCCAAATATCCCAACTGAGGAGATTTACACCGCTCCGGATCGTGCAAGGGCCGAAGGTCGTGTGGTGGCATCCCTGCCCCTGTCCTACCAGGGCAGCTTGATTGATGGCATAGAAATCATCTTCAAAGACGGCAAGGCCGTGGAATACAAAGCTAAGGAAAATGATGCGGTTCTAAAAAGCATCATCGAAATGGATGAGGGTTCTGCCCGTTTAGGCGAGGTGGCACTTGTTCCTAACGCCTCCCCTATCAACCAAATGAAAACTTTGTTTTACAACACTTTGTATGACGAGAATGCCTCCTGCCATTTGGCGCTTGGTAAGGCCTATCCAACCAGCATAAAAGGCGGTGCAGAGCAGTCGCTGGAAGAGTTGGAAAAGCGTGGCATAAACCACTCCCTAACCCATGTGGACTTTATGTTTGGTACAGAAGATATGTGCATTTGGGGCATAGACGAAACCGGAAACGAAACCTTGATTTTTGAGAATGGCGAATATAAGTTTTAATCACTTGCAATACAAAAACAGCCCGCTAAATTGTCGGGCTGTTTTCTATTTCGCGCTTGAGTTGGCAATTAGGTCATTCATAGCTGCTTTTCAAAAATTTGACCACCTTCTTTTGGCTCCACTTTTCCGGTATCTATATAGCCTAACGATTTCCAAAAACCACCATTTTGCGGCAATAGATTCATTAGATGAATGCCTTTTATGCCAAGTTTTACAAGTTCTTCTTCGGCTTTTTTGACCATTGTCTTGCCCATCCCAAGCCTTCGTGATTGTTTGTCCATGTATATTTCCGAAATATGCCCCCAGCCTTTATATCCATCAGCATAACCAGGCGTTTCCATGCAATCTAAATGGAATGTGATAAAACCACTATACTTGCCGTTGGTTGCACATATATAGGTTACCTTCCCATTAAAATAACCCTTGAAGTGACGGAAGAGTTCATCAAACGAATTTGCCGGATAAAATTCATCTAACTCTTCTTCCGAAATTTCAGCTTCATAAATTTGATAAAGCGGTAATAGTGTCATTATCATCACTTCATCTTGCATATCCAGCTTGATAAACTCCATGTTGCACCTCCTCTTGCTTGCGCTAACATTCTTAATTTGCAAATTATTGGAATTTACCAAAGTTTACATCTCGGGTATACTTTGGCAACAGGATTGGCGAGATGTCACCTGTATCCAACTTGGCGGCGGCAATTTGGCTTTCGTATTCCTTAACATGGTTAAGGGTTAGGCTACCTATTTTTGCTGTTTTGGCAGCTTTTGCGGCGGATTGTCCCGCTAAGCGTCCAAACACAATAACATCCAGCATGGAGTTGCCCAGCAAGCGGTTGCGGCCATGTATGCCGCCGGCCGCCTCGCCGGCAATAAATAGGTTGTGGATGCGGCTGGTGTTGCCGGATGCTTCAATCTCAACGCCGCCGTTTTGGTAGTGGAAGGTGGGGTAAACCAGCACAGGGGTTTGGCGCATATCAATACCATAATTCATAAACATGCGAAGCATACCGGGTAGGGCGGATGCAATCTTTCCCTCGCCATGGATAATCTCGATCATCGGGGTATCCAGCCAAACGCCTGCGCCACCGGGGATATCCACGCCTAATTTATGGCTATGGCATTCACGTATAATAGCAGAAGCCGCCACATCACGGGTTTCCAGCGGATGAACAAAGGCTTCGCCTTCCACATTAATAAGCATCGCACCAACCGCCCTAACCTTTTCTGTCACAAGTGCGCCAAAAAGCTGTACAGGGTAAGCTGTACCCGTGGGGTGGTACTGGATGGTATCTTGATAAAGCAGGTTGCAGCCCGCACGATACGCCATAACAAGCCCATCTGCTGTCGCACCGTAATGGTTGGTGGTGGGGAAGCCGTGATAATGCATGCGCCCCGCACCGCCTGTGGCAATAATCACAGTTTTGGCACGGGCTATAAGGTATTCGCCGGTTAACATATTCATCAGCACTGCGCCTGCGGCATTGCCGTCTTTGTCCAAAATAAGCTCCACAGCGGCAGTATAATCCACAATTTTAATACCAAGGTTGCTTACTTCATCTTTCAAAACACGGGTAATTTCCGCCCCTGTATAATCAGCACAGGCGTGCAAGCGCTTGCGTGAAAGGCCCCCGCCGGGAAAGGTCATCATTGTTCCATCCTGATGCTTATCAAACATAACCCCAAGGCTTTCAAGCCACCTTATTGCCTCTGCACCCTGCATTACAAGGTGTTTTAGCAGTTCGGGCTTGTTGTAATAATGGCCGCCGCCCATGGCATCTAAATAATGCTGCATTGGGCTGTCGTTATCCTTATCGCTGGCTTGTATGCCGCCTTCCGCCATCATGGAATTGGAATCCCCCATGCGTAGCTTAGTAACAATAAGCACATCGGAGCCAGCCTGCTTTGCTTCGATTGCAGCAGATGCGCCTGCACCGCCGCCGCCAATAATTAACACATCGGTATCAAAATCAATTTTATTCAAATCCAAATCAAGCCCACTTATGCGGGATTTGGAGTGTAGTAGTGCTGTTAGCTCCTTAGGGGCTTTTTCGCCTGCATTTGGACCGATTTCAATTTTAGAAAAACCTTTATCGCCATAATCCGGGTGAAATTCGTCAAGCAATACCCGCTTTTCGTCAGCGGACAGGCGGCGGGGCTCATTTTGAAGGCGCACCCCTCGGGTAGCCTCCACTTTCCTAATAGATTCCAACATATGGGGCGTAAATGGTGATGGTTTGGTCATTTGTTTTGGTTTCATGGGTTGCACCTCCTCTATTTTTCAAAATCACGGTTGTCGTATAATTCTTTCATCTCTTCTTTAGACTTTGCCATAAGCTTCGTCATTGCGGCATCAAATTTACCCTCGGCGATATCTGCGGCACGCTGGGCGGTGTGGCCTGCCGGCGGCAGAATGTACTTGCCCGTTAAGCGGCGTGCCAAAAGCCCCACCAGTGTGTGGGAAATATTAGCAGGACAGCGGGCAGAGCATATACCGCAAGCCACACAGTCAAAGCTTGTTTCTGCACATTTTGCATAATCCCCCCGCTTGGCGTATGCGATATATTGCATTACATTTAACCCACGGCTGCAAGATTTTGTGCAGGAATTGCAACCAACACAGGCAAATATTTCGGGAAAAATTTCCATCATCACCTGCTCGGTTGGTTTGATTTCTTCCATATCATAGTCCCTATGTGCCAGCGGGAAGAAAGGCAGAGTTGCCACATACATCCCTTCCTCCACCTTGGTTTGGCACGCAAGGGCAAAATGGGGCTTGTTTTCCCCCTTGATGCGGTAAATTGCCCCGCAGGCCCCGCAAAAACCATGGCGGCACCCACAACCCCGCACCAGCTGATAGCCGGCATATTCCATAGCTGTCATTATTGTCAAATCCGATGGCACTTGATAGTGTTTGCCATCGAAATATACATTTGCCATTTCCTGCATATGTCACTGTTCTCCTCTCATAATTAGCTGTTTTGTCAGTAAATGTCCAATTCATATTTTCTTGGATGGTTGCCAATTACCTTATTGGCGTTATGTATTAAACCCTCCTAATAAACCTTGGCAACGGACAATGTTTGGTGCTTAACGCTGTTTATGTTCATCTTTGCGTAAAATTCTTGCGCCGCAGGATTGCTTGCGCCTGCTGTCAAGGCGGCATCGGCATCTTCACGGGTTTGCCATTCAATCACATCTATCCATGTGTCACCATCCACCAGCTGTTTCCAAGATAGGTACCCCTTTTGCTGGGAAATAACCTCATCCTGGCATTTTTGGGATGCCGTCAAAAATTCCTCGGCAGTAACACCTTTTTTTAATTTAAACTGTATAACCCATACCGCATTTTGCATTACATCAACCTTTCTTTAAGATGCACAATTGCAAGCCCTGCCCAAAATGGCAGTTGGGTAGTTAAAACTCATTGGGGATGTGGTCCAGTTCGTCAGTGCGGAAAACGGGTCCATCCATGCAAACGAACTTGTCACCGATATTGCAGCGGCCGCATTTTCCTATGCCGCATTTCATGCGCAATTCCAGTGTGGTATAAACTTGTTCTTTTTTGAAGCCCATTTCCAAAAGCACAGCCATCACGAATTTTATCATAATGGGCGGCCCGCACAGCACAACCACCTTATCAGTGGAAAAGCCTATTTTTTTGAAATAGTCCGGCACAAAACCAATGTTGCCGTCCCACTCATCATCCGGTCGGTCAATAGTCAAATACACATTGGTGTTGCGCCTTTGCGTCCATGATTTTTCAATCTCTTTGTAATAAACCAAATCAGCCACAGAGCGTGCGCCGTAAAGTATATCCACATAACCATAATCTTCACGGTTATCAAAAACATAGTGTATGACCGAGCGCAAGGGCGCAAGGGCAATGCCGCCGCCCACAAATAGGATATTTTTGCCTTTTAACTCCGTATCCACAGGGAAGGGCTTGCCGTATGGCCCACGAATGGTAATGTGGTCGCCTTCCTTCATTTTGTCGTGCATATATTCGGTCAACACCCCCACCCGCTTTATGGAAAAATCCATATACTTGGTATTTGTAGGGGATGTGGAAATTGAAAACATAGCCTCCCCCACCCCGGGGATGCTTAACATGGCACATTGCCCCGGCATATGGTCAAAAGCCTTGTTGCCTTTGATGTTTACCACACGAAAGGTTTTAACATCGGGTGTTTCCTTAATAATTTCCGTAACCACACCCACTTGGGGGATTAACATATCAGGCATTTGCATTTTCTGCCACCTCCACTCCAAGGGATTTTATGATTTTAACAATATTTAGCGAAACAGGGCATTTGTTGATGCAACGGCCGCAACCAACGCAACCAAATTGCCCATCATAATTCATTGGGTGGTACATTAGCTTGTGCATAAAACGCTGACGAAAACGCTCCTTTTGCGTTAAGCGGTTGTTGCCGTGGGCCATCAAGGTAAATTCCGGATACATACACGAATCCCAACAGCGGAAGCGTGTTGTGCCGCTGCATTTGTCGAAATCCTTAATATCGTAGCAGGAGCAGGTTGGGCAGGTATAGGTGCATGTGCCGCAACCGATACAGGCACGATGTAAAAAATCCCAGTTTTCATGGTCGAAAATCTTCATCATATTTTCGCCTGTAAAACTTTCCAGCGGAAGTTTGCTGTATGGCAGACTTTGCGCCTTTTCAGCGATTTCTGCCTTTAAGCCCAATAAATCATCCGCTTCGGCAGGCTCAAACAAGCCCATGATGTCTTCTACAAAAGCTTTGCCTTTGCCATTCTGTGCTTGTGTGTATAGATATTCTCCTAAAATCCATGTTGCCACATCACCTTTGGGGTTTGCAGCATCAATATTGAAGGCGGCGCAAAAACAAGCGTTTTTAGGTGCGTTACATGCCAAGGAAACCAACACCGCATTTTTGCGGCGGGCTTCGTAATACATGTCCACGGGATGTTTGGAAAGGTAAATATTATCCATTACAGCTATGGCCTCAATATCACAGGCTTTTACACCAAAAATCACAAAAGCATTATCAAAAAAATCTTTGGTGATAATTTCGATATTTGTGCCATCCATTTTGGCAGTATACAAATCCTCCGACTGGGGCAAAAACAGGTCCTTTGGCGTGTTGGTAGTTTTTAGCCCATGCAAATCCACCACAGCACTTTCATGCCACTTTTCAAAATTAAGGGTACCGCCACGGCGCACAGGCAGGTAAATCTGCTGTGTTTCGTTAATGCGCCCGTAAAGTTTTGATAGGTTGCCAAGGGCTATTTTATAGGTTTTGTTCACAAGCTCACCCCCTAATTTTTGCCGGCTTGACCGTCATTGTTAAGGTCGAAGCTGGTTAGCGGCTCCGGGGCAGCAATGTCTTGCCCCGCTTGATATTCTCCATAAAACTCGTTAATATCCTTGATTATTTTGCGGTTTAGCAGATGCAGCGGAATATCCTGCGGGCAAACCCTGCTGCATTCGCCGCAATCGCTGCAACGCCCTGCCACGTGGAAAGCACGTACGATATGGAATAGCTGCTCTTCAAACTCTGTAGCATTTACCTTACTTGCCATGTCGTACTTATTATTGGAAAATACACATCTTTTGCAATTGCACACGGGGCAAGTATTTCGGCAGGCATTACAGCGTATACACTTAGAAAGTTGGCTTTGCCAGAATGCGAAACGGTCATCGGCACTTAGTGCCTCTATGGCCTCCACAGTGGCAAAGCGGGCATTTTTGTCAAGCCTTGGGGAATTGTTTTCAAGCTCGATAATCTCATCCCCCACAGGGTGGTGGATTTTGGTACAAACCCCGCATTTTTCCCACATGCCAACTTCTTCCAAATCCTCCACTTGCACTGTTCCGCCGCATCCAATGCCAATTATGTGGGTTTTTTCCAAGTTTATCAGATTTTCCTTAATAAGTTGGTTGAATGAGTAGCTGTCACAAGGTTTTAAGAAAATTAAGGTGGAGCCATCAAAAAGCTTGCCGCCAAGCCATGGGGCAACCATTAAATATTTACTTAAATTGTGTGCGCAGTATTTATTGTAAACCATGTTTTCGATTTGGGATGGGTGGTCGAAAAAGGCAGGCTCTGGCATGGTTTCATGGTCACCTGCTTTCCATGCCAAAACTCTGTCCACCACACCATCTGCCAACAATTTGGTGGCCCTTGCCTTCATTTGCTCCTCAATCTTCACCACGGATGGTATGTTGCGGGCATGGGGCGCCTGCGCATCCAAAACCTCTCTATGCGGCCCCCTGCCCAATTCTTCATAACCTTCCGGTAGGTTGCGTATATCCATCAAGCGTCGGTTTGGCCCAAGCTTTGTCACTTCCTCCGTAAACTCGTTCATAACACGGGCAAACTTAGCAGATTCTGCCGCCGAAACCCATTCCAGCCTCATCCTCTCCTTCTCTATCCCCATAAAATCAAGTAGAGAGAAAAGTAGGGCAAAACGGCGGCGGGTGAAATAATTACCCGTACTGTAATGGCAATCCCCTGGGTGGCAACCGCACACTATCACGCCATCCGCCCCCTTACCAAAAGCACGAAGCATAAAAATAGGGTCCACACGGCAACTGCATGGTACTTTTATAATTTTAACATTGGGCGGATAGGACAAACGGCTTGTTCCTGCCAAATCCGCCCCTGCGTAGGAGCACCAGTTGCAACAAAACGCTACAATAAGCGGCTCGAATGTTTTTTCTTGGTCTAACATAAAGCATCCACCTCCGCTAACAATTGTTTATTGGAAAAACCCTGCAAATCCATGGCACCTGATGGACAAACCACCACACACGCCCCACAACCTTGGCACAAGGCTTGGTTGATATGGCTGACACGTTCGATGGTTTTTAAGCCATGGTCATTTACCGTTGCCGGGCCGTAACTTATGGCACCATAAGGGCAAACGGGTGCGCATAAGGAGCAGCCGTTGCAGGCATTAATATCCACCATTGCCGTGCAGGGGTTGCTTAGCAACACATCTTTGGACAAAAGCCCGATAACCTTTGCCGCCGCCGCCCCTGCTTGCCCAACGGTTTCGGGAATATCCTTGGGGCCTTGCCCCGCACCGGCAAGAAATACGCCGGCGGTTGGGGATTCCACAGGGCGCAATTTGGCGTGGGCTTCCGTCATAAAATTATTTGTGTCAATAGATGCGGATAGCATGGAAGCCAAAGGCTTTGCAGATGGCACCGGTTGAATGGCCGTTGCCAAAATCACCATATCCGTTTCCAGCTCCATCTTCACATTATCCAGCAAGTCCACAGCAGAAATGGTTAGGCAGTTACCTTTATCAACAACCTTGCCAACTTGCCCCTTAATATACTTAACACCATATTCTTCCACGCCACGGCGGTAAAATTCATCATAAGCCTTGCCGGGGGTGCGCATGTCTATGTAAAACACGTTTACATTCACATCCGGGTACTTGTCCTTGATTAGCACGGCGTGCTTTGCCGTGTACATGCAGCAAATTTTGGAGCAGTAAGGTTTGCCGCGCCCGCTAATATCACGGCTGCCCACACATTGGATAAATGTAACGCTTTTCGGCTTGCGCCCATCAGATAAACGCTTTAATTCGCCGCCTGTGGGACCTGCGCCATGGGTGATGCGCTCAAACTCAAAACTGGTTATTACATCTTTACTATCATTGTAAGCATATTCGCCAAATTTATCCAAGTTAATGGTTTCAAAGCCCGTGGCAGTTACCACTGCGCCGTATTTTTGCGTTACAAGCTCATCCTCTTGGTCAAACTCTATTGCGCCGGGCTGGCAAACAGTTTGGCACAAACCGCATTTGCCCGATTTCATCATTATGCAATGCTCCCTGTCGATAACGGGCACAAGGGGCAGTGCTTGAGCAAAGGGGATATAAATTGCCTTGCGGTTTTGCAGCCCTAAATCAAATTCCAGCGGGATATTTTTTACGGGGCATTTATTCCAACAATCACCGCAACCTGTGCATTTTTCCATGCAAACACTGCGTGCCTTTTTGCGCACGGTTACGGTGAAATTGCCTACAAAACCCTCAACCTTTTCCACTTCGGAATAGGTCATAATATTGATTTTATCGTGGCTTGCCGCATCCACCATTTTGGGGGTCAGGATACAAGCGGAGCAGTCTAAGGTGGGGAAGGTTTTGTCCAGCTGCGCCATTTTGCCGCCAATGCTTGGGCTGGATTCCACCAAGTCCACTTCATAACCTGCTTCTGCAATATCAAGAGCTGCTTGTATGCCTGCAATGCCGCCGCCAATAACCAGTGCACGCTTAATAACGGAATTTTCCTCAGGGAACAATGGGGCATTAAGCTTAACCTTGGCAATTGCCGCCTTTGCAAGGGCAACTGCCTTCTGCGACCCCTCCTCTTTATTCTTGTGTATCCATGACACATGCTCACGTATATTAGCAATTTCTACCATATAAGGGTTAAGCCCTGCCGCTTCTGCCACCTTGCGAAAGGTGGCTTCGTGCATTCTCGGAGAACATGCGGCAATTACAATGCCCGTAAGCCCGTTGGTTTTAATAGCATCGGCAATCATATTTTGCCCTGTTTTGGCGCACATATAGGGATACTGCTCCGCCACAACAATGCCGGGTATGCTGCGCACACCGTCCAACACCACATTGGGGTCCACGGTGGCTTTTATATTAGAGCCGCAATGACAAACAAAAAATCCAATTTTTTCCAAAACCAAGTCACCTGCTTTCGTTAGTTGTCGTTTTGTTGTTTTGGTTTTTCAAAAACCAAGTCAATTCTGGTAACCCAACCATGCCCTACCTGCTTGATGGGGATGCACCCCATGAATCTGTATCCTTTGTTGGCATGCTTATTGATTATATACCTGTGCTTTTCCAGCTCGTACTTGAAAACGCCCTTCATCTCCACCGTGACATATTTGTATTCGTACATGACATTACCTCGTATTAACTATCTATCATCGTTTTATTTTGCGGCATTAATGGTTTGCTTCCTAATTTCCAACAAAATCTTAATGCATTCCATGGTTTCGCCTTGTGGGATGTAGAAAGCCATGCTGGCACCGCAAACACCATCAAACCTTTTTCCAAATATAGCCTTGTTAGTTCCCGGCGTACATCCATTACCGCAATTATCGCACTTGTTCACATTCTCCCAGGCGATTTCTTTCATGCGCCCGCTTAAAGGGACACCTTTATGCTCCATGCTATAATCGCCATCAGTCCAAATCGTCCAAGGGCTTGGATAATCCGTCCCATCGTCCATGTGCATATAGCATACAACCTTGCCCCGATAGCTTACAGTTGCCCCGTCTATGGTCATATCGCTATTTTTCAGGTATTCTAAAAATTCCAACCGGTTCTGTTTCAATATTAGCCACCCCACACTGTTACTATGCGTCACAAGGTTTTTCAAAAATCAAATCCACAGAACGTATAACACCATTGCCCCTTTGATATGTTGGCATAAAGCCCACATATCGCCAACCTGCCTTGGCGTATTTGTTGATAATACTTCTATGTTCATCGGAATTAAAACCGAAAACGATCCCGGCGGTTTCAACATGTACATACTCATATTCGTATATATCGCCCACCTCACATTATTTTTTGAGCAACCTTGATTGTTGTTGTTTTTTTGGCGGATCACCCTTTGTATTTCCGGAATGCTGCAACCAGCAACTGCTGTGGCATTTCATCATCCAATTCACCAACAACATCCTCCACCGTTATGCCATCGCCACCCTTTTGCCTAATCGCCGCCAGCCGTACCGATTCTATTAGCTGGGCAGGCGCAACACCACGGGGGCAACGCTGCACACAGGCAAAGCATGACAGGCACTTCCAAAGGGTGGTAGATGACAGCAAACCATCCACATCCCCCCGCATTAAATACGAAACAAATTGATGTGGGCGAATATCCATTTGCTCATAAGACGGGCAGGCGGCAGAGCAGCGCCCGCATTTCATACACTTTTCCGCTATTGTGCGGCTGTTTAGCAAAATTTCCTTGGTTTCAAAAGCTGGGTTAAGCATTGGCTTTAGCCTCCTCCCCGTCAAGCCCAAGGGCTTCTGCCAGTAATTTGGTAAAATATGTTATGGGCAAAATATCGCCCGCTTGTTTCTTCACATTATAGGCACACAGCGGACAGGCGGTAATTAACTCCTCTGCCCCTCGCCTTACCGCATCTTCTGCAACAGCATGGCACATTTTTGCCGACATTTCCTTTTCCGCAAGGGAAATATAGCCGCCGCAACACTCATTACGCATGGCATATGTAACAGGCGTTGCCCCCAAAGCCTTGATAAAATCCTCAATAATTGTGGGCGATTCTGGGTCATCAAAAGCCATAACGGCACCGGGTCGCAACAGCATGCATCCGTAATAAGCCCCAATTTTGCGCCCAATTAATGGGTTTGTTACAGCGGCTTTAACTTTGTCAAAACCGATTTTATCCCGCAACACTTCCAAAAAATGCAAAACCTCTGTACCGCCGTTGTATTCCAATTCCTCATCATAAGCCGTTAGGGTTGCCCTAAATTCAGCATCTTCTGCCGCATCACGGTTTACACGTTTTAGCACATGGTGGCAAGCAGAGCATAACGTTACCAAAGCCCGCCCATTATCTTGTGATGCCTTCAAAGCCCGCACCGATGGGGTTTTGCTTGCCACCACATCCGCCCCCATGGGGTACACCGCACCGCAACACTGCCAATCCTCTATCTCCCTAAGCTCAAAACCCAGCTTTTCCGCCGCTTTACGGGCAAAAATGTCCAGTTCCTTTGCTTTGGTGTTAAGGGTGCAACCGGGGTAATAGTCAAAAATCATAAAATCATCCCTTGTCCTTGTATTGTTATTTATGTTGTGTTATAATTTATCCTACAATAAATATAACACGAAGCACCCCCTGCTGTCTATGGGGTTTTTCTACAAAAATTAAAATATTTTTCCAAAAGGAGATGTTAGATTGGATACCGCAATAATCGCCCTTATAATCATAGGTGTTGCACTTGTGCTGTATATTACCGATTTTTTCCCCGTGGCTACCACATCCATCCTCGCCATCGTTGCTATGGTTGTTTTCGGCGTTATCCCTTTTAATTTGGCCTTTGGCGGCTTTGCACATGACATGGTTTTTTTAATTGTGGGCATGGTAATTGTGGGCAACACTTTGTTTGAAACCGGAGTTGCCCAAATTTTGGGCAAAGCTATCATAAAAATGTCGGGCGGCAACGAAAAACTTTTTGTTGTTATTTTAATTTTGGTGGCCACCATACCCGCTGCGTTTTTAAGCAACACCGCCGCCGCCGCCATGATGTTGCCTGTGGCCGCATCCGCCGTGGCTGCTTCAAATGGCAAGTTTACCAAAAAAAATACTTTTATGGTAATAGGCATTGCCGCCGTTACATCAGGCGGGCTTACCGCTGTTGGTTCCACCCCGCAAATATTTGCCCGTGGGCAGTTGGAAGCCCATGGTATTGAGCCTTTTGGATTTTTTCAGCTGGCCCTTGCCGGCGCACCTATTATTGTATTATTGCTGATTTATTACCTAACCATCGGCAGATCTATTTTGAAAAAAGCCAGCAGCAATGAAGATGACACAGCCGAAGCAAGCATAACCTTGCAAGTTGACGAACCAGAGCGAAAGCCCTTAAAAATGGCAATAACCCTTGCTGTGCTTGCTTTCTGCATTGTAGGGTTTATTACCGATGGCTTTGGGGAAACCTTATCACTTGGAACAATTTCCATGATTGGTGCAATTGTGTGCATTGCCACCAAATGTATCGGGCAAAAGCGGGTTTTTGCCACCATGGACTGGACAACAGTGGTGGTTATCGGCGCATCCCTCGGTCTTTCTGCAGGCCTTGCAGAAAGCGGTGCAGGTGCGATGATAGCCGAGGGGATGGTTAATTTTCTTGGTACAGATGTTTCCCCATGGCTTTTAACGGCAGGGCTTGCCCTAATTGCCGTTATTTTAGGTAATTTCATGTCATCCACCGCCACCGCCGCCCTGCTTATACCTATTTCTATCGAAGTGGCTTTTGGCATGGGCATTGATGTGCAAGCCGTGGTTATGGCGGTGGTTGTCGCCTGCAATATATCCTACGCCACACCGGTTTCCACCCCGCCAATGACCATGACCTTGTCGGCGGGCTATAAATTTGTTGACTATATAAAATTCGGCGGGCTATTTAACCTATTGGCATATGCCTTGGTTGTTCTGCTTTTCCCGCTGATACTGAATATTTAACGGAGGTGTGAGCACCTTATGTTCAAAAAACTTTTCACAGAATTTCTGAATACCGAAGAAGTTAAGCGGTTTGAAACGGCTAATGCCGTTACACCGCAACGCCGGCGTGCGCTAACATTCGGCGCAGTGCTAATGTTTAGCAACAGAGAGCCCTTGCGCACTTTTAAGATGATGCACGCCGGGCCCGGCCAGATAGAAAGCTTACGGACGGGTTTTGGTGAATGGTGGGGCATTTATGATGAAGATGAGGCTTTGGAAGTACTTGAATATCTTTCAAAAGCCGAAGGCCATGCCCCTTTTGCAAACCAACTTTACCAACAGCACATAGCCCCCAAACGCAAGGATAAGCGGTTTGGCGTAAGGGACGAAAACACAGGCAACCAGCGGGCGGATCAAGGCCTGAAAGCCTATGACCAAGTTTGGTATGATTTGCAAAGGTTTCCCGGCAAAGACCATAAATACGCCAGTGAGGAGCTGCTTGCCGTAGAAAACTTTGCTGCATGGGATTTGGGCAGGGTTGTTTATATAGCGAGAAACAGCGTAGCCTTGGGATATCTTGAAGAGGAGCGGGTATGGCAATACATAGAAAAGGCTGCAGATATGGCAAGCGGCATTTACAGCGGCTGGCGGGAATACTTAGCTGCATATTGTCTTGGGCGTGCTTTGGGCTACGGCAGTTACAAAAACATCGACCTTGAGGTTAAATATTTGCTAAAAGATGATAATAGCCCGTATAAGGACAGTAAATTCAAATAACTACAAGCCATTTAAGATTCTTATAAGCCGTATCAGCAATCCCTATGGGCGCAGTGCATTAAAACCATTGACATAAGGCATCATAGTATAGTAAAATTTGAGTATCATCAAATTTCAGAGGAGGAATAAATTAATGGCAAATCCAAACATTGTTGTTGACACCCCGTTTTTTTATCTTGATGTCGACAAATGTATCGCTTGCGGTCTTTGTGTGAAAGTGACACAGACCCAGCAAGTATGTAATGCGCTATTGTTCGATGGCGACAAGAAGGACAAAAAGTTTATCTACCATCCAGACAAGTGTGTGAACTGTGGTAACTGCGTATCTGTATGTCCTGTTGACGCATTGAAATCCAAATCGGATGTTCCTTACGAGGAAAGCGAAGTTACCAACACCGAAAGCACATGCCCATTCTGCGGCGTTGGCTGCCAATTGATTTATCAAGTAAAAGACAATAAAATTGTCAACGTTAAGCCGGTTAAGAACGCTACAAACAGCGGCATGCTTTGCGTAAAGGGTAAGTATGCTTACCATTACCCAAGCCATCCTGATAGACTTCAAAAGCCACTTATCAGAACCAACGCAAAAACCGAAGCTCCACAATGGCGTGAAGCCAGCTGGGATGAGGCCTATGACTTGGTTGCTAAAAAGTTCAAAGAAGCAATTGATAATTATACAGTAGCCGAAACCAGCAAGGAAAAGGCTGTTTACAAAGGTCAAACCGAGAAAATCGGCATCCTGTCCTCTGCTAAAATTTCCAACGAGGATAACTATCTTGCGCAAAAATTTGCCCGTGTTATTTTCAAAAATAACAATGTGGACATTTGCGCACGCCTCTGACATGCCACATCTGTATTTGGACTCGTGTTGTCCTATGGATCTGGTGCAATGTCAAACTCTATGCTAGAAATGAAGAATAATGATGTAATCTTTGTAATCGGTTCTAACCCATCTGTGGCTCAGCCAATCGCTTCTAACTACATTAAGCAAGCCAAGCTTGCCGGTGCGAAGCTTATTGTTTCTGACCCAAGAACCATTGACCTTGCTGAAATGGCTGACGTTCACTTGGCTAACTATGCTGGTACAAACGGTGCTATCATCCAAGGTATGCTTTCACATATTATCCAAAACAAGCTTTACGATGAAGCGTTTATCCAAGAGAGATGCGACATCGAAGGTACCGAGTTCCTTTCCGTTGGTTGGAATGAGCTTCAAAAGCAAGCTGCAGACCCGGCAAACAGTGTAGAAGCTATGGCTAAAATCGCCGGTGTATGTGCCGAAGATTTGAAGAAAGCTGCTGAAATGTATGCTAAAGGTCCAAAGTCCTCCATCGTTTGGGGTATGGGAACTGCCCAGCATGCTAACGCTGTTGAAGTTGTTCAGCACATCGCTAACCTTGTTGCTATCTGCGGCATGGTTGGTAAAGAGAGCACAGGTGCTAACCCACTTCGTGGTCAAAACAATGTACAAGGTGCTTGCGATACCGCTTGCCTTGCACTGTTCTACCCAGGTTACAAGTTCGTAGCCGACTATCCTTTGAAGCAAGGCGAAGGCTATGACCCGGATAAAGACCCGGATGCAGACCTTTTTGAGAAGATTTGGGGCGTGCGTCCACCATATGGTCAAGGTCTTGCCCTTACCCATATGTGCATGGATCAAAAGCAATTGGACGAGCAAACTTGCGTATTAACCGGCAATAAGGCAACCTACCTTACCACTTCTTTGGCTGACAAAGCTTTGAAGGTGATGTATTGCATCGGTTCTAACCCGGCTCACGCATCTGCTGATACCATTGCCGTTAAGAAGCACCTTTCCGGCCTTGAGTTCTTGGTGGTTCAAGATATCTTTATGACTGAAACTGCTGAGCTTGCTGATGTTGTTCTTCCGGCTTATGCCAAGCATGAGAAGTGGGGAACTTACACCAACACCGAGCGTCGTGTGCACCTTGCTCGCCCGGCTTTGAATGCACCAGGCGAAGCCAAGTCCGACATGGAAATTATGATTGAGTTGATGAAGCGTCTTGGTTACGACCAAAAAGTTTCCAACCATACTGATCAGCACAGCACTGCAAAAGAAATCTTTGCAGAAATCGGTCAAGCTATGCCTCAGTACGCCGGCCTTACCCACGAGAACATTACCGAGCAAAAGGGTATCCACTGGCCAACCGGCGGTGCTGACGGTCTTGCTAAGAATCCGGGTGGTACCCGCTTCTTGCACGCTGCTGGTTTCCCGCGTGGCAAAGGTGTACTTCGTGGCTTCGGTTTCACGCCGGCTGACGAGCAACCTTGCGACCAGTACCCGGTAATCCTTACCACTGGTAGAACTTTATACCACTGGCACGCTATGCAAATGACTGACAAGTCCTCTACCATCCTCACTACCCAGCATGAAGGTTTTGTAGAAATCAGCGCATCAGATGCCAAGAAATGGGGCGTTACCTGCGGTGATTATGTGAAAATTACCGGTAGAAGAGATGTAGCTTATGCTAAGGTTGTTGTAACCGAAGGCATCAAAGAAGGTGTGGTATTCTCACCATTCCACTTCCATGATGTTTACATTAACAACCTAACCAACCCGAAGCTTGACCCAATCGGTGCCGAGCCGGAGCTGAAAGTTGCCACCGTTAAGGTTGAGAAAGCCTCTGCGGCCGACAGAAACCGTGTTGGTAAGTACAAAGACGGCAAACTTGCCTCTCCAAGCAAGTAATATCTGCTAAATGGCTATAATGCCCATATATAAAGTGAAGTGCCCTGTCCTCTTTTGTAGGGCAGGCTTTCGCTTTGTTAAGGGATTGTCAAACTTTGGACAAACAATGACAAATTGTGGTGATTTATGAAAATATTTGGTGATGCAGTGATTTTATGCGGTGGCAAAAGCACCCGCATGGGCTTTGACAAATCACTATTGCAAATTGATGGTGAGTATGTTATAAATATTATGGCGGGCAAATTATGCCAAATATTTGATAATGTGTCTTTATGCGCCAATGGGCATGATAAGTTTGAGCGGTTTGGGTTGCCTATCATCCAAGATATTTACAATGAAGGGATCGGACCCATCGCCGCCATCCACGCTGCATTAAAGCAAGCAAAAAGCAAATATATTTTTGTTGTTGCCGTGGATATGCCTTTGATAAACCTTGCATATATTCTTCATATGATGCATGTGCTGGAACATACCAGCCCCCCTCCCCTTGCCTTTGCACCATTAGTTGATGGTTTTACAGAAGGCACACATGCCTTTTATTCCATTGAAGCCCTAAGTGCAATTGAAAGGGAGATTGAGGCAGGAAACTTTGCCCTGCACAGACTTTTGGGCAAACTGAATGCCCGGCATATATCGGAGAAAGCAAGCCGTGGTTTTGACAAAGACCTTGACATGTTTACCAACTTAAATTACCCCCAAGATTTGGAAGGAATGGGAGGATGCCATGATTGATAATCTAACCATCATCAGGTACGATGCCGAGGGCAAAAGACCAATGGAGGATCCTGTAATTAGGGAGTTGCGTGCAAATTTGGTGATAAATGGTGAATTGTACCTGTCCATGATGTGCCTACCCCAAAATTTTGAGGAGTTGGCCGTGGGCTTTATGTTCTCCGAAGGGCTGATAAAATCCTACGCTGATATTAAAAATATTGATGCCACCTGCACCGGCAATATTTTTGTATTTACCCACCAGCCGGTGGTGTACAATAAGACGGAAAACCGTGTATTGGTTTCCGGTTGCGCCAATGGCAGCGTAAATTTAGCATTTCTTAACGAAGCTAATTTGCAGCCCCTTGCAAGTAATTTGGTTTACGGCTATGATGAGATTGTTGATATGATGTCCAAATTTTCCAAGCAATCCCCCATTTTTACAGAGACGGGTGCTGTACATAGTGCCGCCCTGCTTTTCAAAAACGGCAAAGGGCACTTTTTTGAGGATATTGGCCGCCACAACGCCGTGGACAAGGTGGTGGGAGCTGCTTTAATGCAGCAACTACCTATCAAGGAGGGTGTGTTATTGGTAAGCGGCAGGGTTTCGTCAGAAATTGCGCTAAAAACCAGTCGCCTTGGCATCCCTGTTATGGTAAGCCAGTCTGCCCCCACATCCATGTCAGTGGCAATTGCCGAAAAAGTAGGTATGACGCTGGTGGGATTTGCCCGTGGGCGGCGTTTTAATGTGTACTCGGGAGATTCGAGAATCTCCTCGTAATAAAATAAAAAATTTTTCAAGGAGGAAACAAAAATGTCAGAAACGACGAAAAAAGCTGTGTCGCCTGAAAAGGTGTGGACCATTTTAGCTGCCGTAACCCTTATTTACGGTTTGGTTTTAACCTTCCTGCACGCAGGTGACCTTAGCTTTTTTGATGCCCTGTGGACATATGGCTTGTGGAACATAGTAAACAATCCAGCCATTTTGCCGCTGGATTACATTGCAATGGGCGGTATTGGGCCGGCCTTTGTAAACTCCGGTATCGTAGGTTTTATATTAATTGGCGGCTTTAAGTTTGCTAAATTGCCAATCAGTGGGCCGCAAATGGGTGTTTTGGGTCTTACCATGGGCTTCTCGTTTATGGGTAAAAACTTCCTAAACATCTTGCCAATTTTGCTTGGTGCACTAATCTACTCCGCCTTTATGAAAAAGGACGGGGAAAGCCTTCGTGACACATACAAAGGCCACATCACCATGGCGGGCTTTTCTACCTGCTTGGCGCCAATTATCACCCAACCTGCTTTTATCCCGCAATTTAGGGATGTTCACGTGCTTTTGGGCGTTGCAATTGGTGTTGTATTCGGTCTCCTCATCGGCTTCTTTATTAATGCAATGGCGGTTTTCATCCGCAAAAGCCACGAAGGGCTTAACCTTTATAATATCGGATGGGGTGCCGGCCTCTTCTCCATCGCTTTAACTGCTATTTACGGCACTGTTGGCATCCAAAACTTTGTTGTTGATGCGCCGATGCGTAACCTTGGCCAGCGTATGGTTGATGTTTACGGCAACTATCGCCAGCTAAGCCCTGTGGGCTACTATAACTGGGAAATTTGGGGCTTTATGGCATTCCTTGCCATCTATTTCATCTTAATGGGCTTCCTTAGCGGTGCTAAGGGTGGCGATGTTAAGGAAAGCTTGTACCTGAAAGCTGGCGATTCCAAGTTTATTAATAACTTCTTTGCCAAATACGGTGCAGGCAAAACATATCTTGCAATGGGTCTTTTGGGCATAATGTTGCTTGCTGTAACTCTAATTCTGCAAGTTAATATGAATGGCCCAATCCTTGCGGCTGTTATATCCGTTGTGGGCTGGGGTGGTTTTGGTAAGGCCGTTGCAAATGCTGCCGCTATTGGCCTTGGTGTTGTGGTTGCTGGTGTTTTGCGCTTCTTTATCTGGCCGGAACATGTACAGTGGTCAAACTACAACCTATTGGAATATCTTCGCACCCAACCGGTTATCTGGACATCTGCCTTCTGGGGCATGTGCTTGTCGCCTATGGCACGCTTCTTCGGCTGGAAATGGGCAATTCCGATTGGTATGCTTCACTTCACCTTCGCTGCCACCATCGCCAATTTCCATTGGGGTCAAAACCTTTACAACAACGGACTTGCCGCAGGCTTCGTGTGCGTTGTGATGATACCAATTATCCGTGCTTTGGACAAAAAAGGTAAATATGGTATGGAAAAGGTTTATCCGGATCCATCCTAAGAAAACGAAATACAGCAAAACCCGCTGATTGTGGCGGGTTTTGCTTTTATGAGGAGCTATCAAAATGCAAAATTTAGTAAATGAATTTATTGCAGAAGGTAGTTTGTTAGCGGATGCAAAAAGCTGATATATTGACTTGGTTTCTGAGGTTGGTGAGCTATTTGCTGATTATTGCTAAAACAGTTTCCTGCACATCCATGCCTTCGTAATTAAAAATATGGGGCTGTGCGGGAAATTCATCGATAGCATGCCCCAAATTGTCTGCGTTATGGGACATGTCAAAGTCAAAGGGCATTCGGGTATTAGGTAGCATTGGTTAGCTACCCATCGAAAGATGAATCTTCATATGCAAAATCTGCCGCATTAAGATAGGGCAGTGATGCCATACTTTCATTGGCTACACGCAGCACTTCTATATTAAGCGGATTGTTGGCATAATATATCCTTGTGTGCGGTTGTGTAATATGCGGGGCAATAAGAGTATCTTTTGCACGGCTCTATTACAAAGGTTTCAATGCATTGATTTATTCCCCCTTCCCTCCATGGGTTTGTTGGGGTTTTGCCAGTTCATATGAAAATGGGCAAAAAGATGTGCTACCTGTAAAAACTCTCCTCGCCTGCCGTTTGCATAACTCGAACACGCAATCTCTGGGCTTCTTCTTGTATTACATGTACCCATTTCCATTACTGCAAGCCACCAATGCAACCAAAACCAACAATGTGGTTGCAAGCAATATCCTTTTCATGTTCACAACCTCCGCCCAAGCATGTCGCCAACCCCCTTAGTTGGCAAGTCAAATTTTTTGACGAAATTTCAAAAAGACTGTTGAAACTTTTTGCCAACATGGTATAATATACACATGGCAAGATTTTGGGAGGATTTATGGAGCACTTAAAAGACAAAGTATATATCTTTGGACACAAAAGTCCGGATACGGATACGGTGGCATCCGCCATTACCTACGCCCACTTAAAGCAACAGTTGGGCATGGCAGGGGCAAGGGCCTACCGTTTAGGTGAAATTAACCAAGAGACTGAGTTTGTGCTTAATTATTTTGGTGTGGATGCGCCACCGCTTCTAAAAGATGTTAAGCGGCGCGTTGGGGATTTGGAATTTTACAAACCCGAAACCGTTTGCGGGCACGAGCCTGTAAAAACCGCTTGGGACATTATGCGCCACGGCGAAGGTAGCCGACTTGTGCCCATTACCTGCGAAAAAGGCAAGCTTGCAGGTATAATTGGCATGGCGGATGTAACCGAAATTTTTATGGATGGTTACGACATTGCCCGGCACGAAATTTTATATGAAAACTTAATAAACATCCTTGAGGGCAAACATTTTGGCGGCAAATATAAATATGACCGGCTTGAAGGGCGTGTTTATGTGGGCGGCATACCCCAAGGTAGCGAAATTTGTGATAAAGACATCATAATTTGTGGCAACTTGGAGTATGCTTGGAAGATGTATTATGAGCATGATTTTGGTTGTATCATCCTTACCAGTGATGTGGAGCCACGTGGCTTTGATGGGGTAAAATGCGCCATTGTTTGTGTAGATTGTGCGGCTTTTACTGCCGTAAAGCTTATCAGTCAAGCAATCTCCATCCGTTCGGTTATGAATACGGAGAGCATTTTAACATTTTCCCCCGAATCCTATGTGGATGATATGCTGGAAACCATGCGCAACAGACGGTACCGCAACTTTCCCATTGTTGCATCCGATGGGACACTTTTGGGGATTTTATCCCGTAGGCATGTGATGCTTGTGGGTGGTAAAAAAGTTGTTTTGGTTGATCATAACGAGCGTAGCCAATCTGTGGACGGGTTGGATCAAGCCGAAATAGTGGAAATTATCGATCACCACAGGTTGGCAGATATACAAACCAATGCCCCACCCTATTCCCGTATAGAGCCCGTAGGTTGCACCTGCACAATAATTTACAAAATGTACAAAGAAAATGGTGTGGACATACCCAAGCCCATTGCGGGATTGCTACTTTCCGCTATTTTATCGGATACTTTGGCATTCACATCCCCCACCTGCACGGCGCAGGACAAGGCAGCAGCAGAAGCTTTAGCGACCATCGCCGGGGTAGATGTGGAAGAATATGGTAAAGAAATGTTTAGGGCAGGCACAAATTTGGATAAGATGAGTGTAGCCCAGATGTTGACAACTGATATTAAAAAATTCACCTTTGGTAAAACGGATGCCTATGTGGCACAAATAAATGTAATGGACTTTGAGGGCTTAATGGCCCGCGAGGCGGAAATTACCGAAGAGCTTACGAAGTTTTACGAAGTTAACAACTGTCGGCTATTGGTGTTTATGGTAACGGACATTATCCGCAATGGCAGCGAGCTTTTTGCCGTGGGTGATGCTAAAAAAATAGCACAGGAAGCCTTTGGCATGGCAGAGGGTAGTAGCAGAATTTTCCTGCCCGGGGTAGTTTCCCGCAAAAGCCAAATTATACCAAAACTGACCCGCATTGGCGAGGCATAATTTTAAGGAGGTAATATTATGAGCAAGAACAAATCTATCCCGTTGACGGATTATTTGGACATTATTGAAAATACCGAGGATGAAACCCGCTTTTTTGAGAATCTTGACCAAGTCAAAGATGGTTTGGCAGAAGCCAAGGACATACCCGTTGTTGGCGTCCTAATCAATGCTTTGGTGGCATTAAATGATTTTGGTAATGTGGCAGATTTTAAGGATTCTGCCCATTATGATGCGGTTGAAGGGTGGGATATTACGGTAGACCCCGCAACCGGCGCTTTTTCCATTATGCCCGGTGCTGCCATGCGTAAGAAAATTTTTACCATCCTTGGTGTAGTTGCGGCGGGAATAGTTGGTATAATCGTTCTCATCAAATTCCTGCGCCGCCGTAGATAGGCTAAAACAAAATTAATATCTTATTGCAATAAAAAACACCATGCAGACTTGATGCCGCATGGTGTTTTTGGTTTATTGCATCATTCCATACCGCCACCGGGTGGCATTGCTGGTTCTGTGATTTCGACGAATCAGTGATTTTTATGTTTGTGGTCTGCGAGTTTTTTGACTGCCTCAGACTTAACGGCGGCAGATTGACTTGTAGAAAGCTTTCTGCCAGCTTCACTCACTTTTTTTGGTGGATTACATTTTTTACCCACAAAACAACCCCCTTGCCCCTTTCACATAACCAACTTGTCTCATCTCTTATTCTAAAAGGCGGTAACCTGGCAGGGCTTAACCTGCTCTTATAGCATTTAGAGCTTAAAGTTGCGACCATCTATTCGGAATACCATGGATACTTATTCACATAATGGTGATTTTTTCGTGCAAATTACATCATTCCCATACCGCCGCCGGGTGGCATTGCCGGCTCCGGCTCCGGGATGTCAGCAACAACAGATTCGGTGGTTAGTAGTGTAGAAGCCACAGAATTGGCGTGTTGCAAAGCAGAGCGGGTAACCTTTGCAGGGTCGATGATGCCTGCTTCTATCATATTTACATATTCATCGGTTAAGGCGTTAAAGCCCACGCCGGCGGCAGATTCCATAACTTTATTAACAACCACAGAGCCTTCCAAGCCTGCATTTACAACAATTTGTCGCATGGGTGCTTCCAAGGCTTTAAGGATAATGGATGCGCCCGTCTTCTCATCACCAACAAGGCTTTCCATTACTTCGCACACCTTTTTGCTGGCGTGGATATAAGATGCACCACCGCCCGCCACAATACCTTCCTCTGTGGCAGCACGGGTTGCCGCAAGGGCATCTTCCATGCGCAATTTCTTCTCTTTAAGCTCGGTTTCGGTGGGTGCACCAACTTTTACAACAGCAACGCCGCCCGCCATCTTCGCTAAACGCTCTTGCAATTTCTCTTTATCAAACTCGGATGTGCATTCTTCTATCTGGGTTTTAAGTTGGGCAACACGGGCAGAAATGGCATTTTTATCCCCTTCCCCGTCCACTATAATTGTGTTTTCTTTTTCCACACGCACACTTCTGGCACGCCCAAGCATTTCCGGGGTGGATTCTTTTAGGTCTAGGCCCAATTCTTCAGTTATAACGGTAGCGCCGGTCAATGTGGCGATATCTTCTAGCATTGCCTTTTTGCGGTCACCAAAGCCCGGGGCTTTAACAGCCACACAAGCAAATGTGCCACGCAATTTGTTAAGCACCAGGGTGGTTAGGGCTTCGCCTTCCACATCATCTGCGACTATCAGCAATTTACCGCCGGTTTGCACAAGGTGCTCCAATAGGTGCAAAATGTCTTGTATATTAGAAATCTTTTTATCTGTAACCAAAATATAAGGGTTATCAAGGGTGGCAATCATTTTTTCCATATCGGTCGCCATATAAGCGGACAAGTAGCCACGGTCAAACTGCATCCCTTCCACCAGTTCCAGCTCCGTGTTCATTGTGCGGGACTCTTCAATGGTTATAACGCCATCAGCGGTAACTTTTTCCATGGCTTCGGCTACCATTGCGCCCACTTCCTCGTCCCCGGCAGAAATGGCGGCAACACGGGCAATGTGGTTTTTTCCATCCACCACCTGTATGGTGGCTTTGATGGCCTCCACGGCCGCTTCGGTGGCTTTTTGCATGCCACGACGCAAAATAATGGGGTTTGCGCCCGCCGCAATGTTTTTAAGCCCTTCACTAATCATGGCTTGTGCCAAAACAACGGCGGTGGTTGTGCCATCACCTGCTAAATCACTAGTTTTCGTGGATGCTTCTTTCACAATTTGTGCGCCCAAATTTTCAAAGGGGCACTCTAATTCAATTTCCTTAGCGATTGTTACACCATCATTGGTGATAAGGGGTGTGCCATATTTTTTATCAAGCACCACATTGCGCCCTTTTGGGCCAAGTGTTATTTTTACAGTATCTGCCAACTTATTAACGCCCACTTCCAGCGCATTTCTGGCATCAATTCCAAATTTTATTTCCTTTGCCATTTTTATCCTCCTATTCTAAATGGTTCTATTGAACAATAGCCAAAATATCGTTATGCTTTACCACGATGTACTCATCATCGCCAATTTTTACTTCTGTGCCTGCATATTTGGAATATATAACCTTATCTCCAACGGTAACTTCCATTTTAATTTCCTTACCATCCACCATGCCACCGGGGCCAACTGCTACAACCTGAGCCTCCTGTGGTTTTTCTTGTGATTTGCTTGTTAAGATAATACCGCCTTTTGTGGTTTCCTCCGCTTCCAGTTGTCTTAGCACAACCCTGTCAGCAATGGGCTTTAACTTCATATTGCTACCTCCTAAAAAATTAATTGGGATTAGCACTCCTCACATTCAAGTGCTAACAACATTATATATTTTACCAAATGCCCCATATATTGCAAACGGTGATTTTGGTCAAATACCCTTTTAATATAGCTTTTTAATATTTTAATTCGTTTTTTCTCATGATATCTCCCATTTTCTTATTCAGTAACGCCTTATTTTGTCTTCCTATATGATGAAAAGAGGAGTTGATACCATGTTTCGCAATCCTTCCATCGCCATTTTAGACACGGGCGTTGCCCCTGTTACCGACTTGCATGGGCGCATCATTTGCAGTGTGGATTTTATAAACGGCAGCCGCCACGCTTATGATGATAATGCCCACGGCACCCATGTGCGTCCTTCATAATCTTAGTCAGTTGCAACGGTCGCTGGGTCGTGCGGCAATTTATGGACACAGATTCTTAAAGCAGCCACCTTATTGTTATCACTTGCTCCTTTGTTTCGGGGCATCTTTCCCCAATGCAAACTGTGTCAATGAAGTCATTTATAATTTCGTGGGTCAAGGTTTCAATCCGCTTGTATTCTTCCAAAAGAACCCATGCATTGCCGAAAGTCTTTTTGTGCATCTCCATGTCGGCCAATTTATCTTCTAAGTCCCCTCTCATTTTGATATATTCTTGCTGTTCTTTCTCGAATATTTCTTTGAAGCTCAAAAAATCTTCTTCCAAAATAATATGGTTCAACTTATCGGCATAGGCCATGGCCATAACCTTTCGGGTAGTTTCGATTTTTGCTTCAACCTCAAATAGCTGTTTTTTAATTTTCGGGAAGTCATCACCCCCTTCTTTAATACAGGCTAAGGCGGCACTGATAATTTCAACAGCATCGTCGCCGTTGGTGGCATCGCTAATTAACTCCCTTATTCTGTTTGCAATTGCCTCCTCAACCTTATCTTGGTTGATACAGTGAGGTGTGCAATCTCTTCTTTTAGATATTGTGGAAAGTTTGCACCTTAAAAAGCGGGTTTTGCCATTTCGGGATAACCCACTTCGCTGCATAGTGGAACCGCAATCGGAACAAATAAGCTTACCCGCTAAAATATGGGGCTTCAATTTCTCTATTGGTTTATTGTCAGGGTCACTTTTATATCCTGTACGCTTGCGATCCATCAACTTTTGCACCTTGTTAAACCGGTTTTCGTCAATTATTTGTGGGTGGTTGTTTTTTATTACTATCCATTGGTTTTCGGGAACCACGGCTACCTTTTTACTTTTGTAGCTCACCCTCTGCTGCCTGCCTTGAATTAGTGTTCCTATGTAAGTTTCGTTCCTAAGGATTTTATTTATGGTGCTTGCTGCCCAAATTCCGTATTTAAGGCTGTAAATGCCGGCACCGGGGTTTGCAAAGTTAAGTCCCTGCTTCTTTTTGTATTGGCTTGGGGTGGGCACACCTCTTTGGCTTAAAATATGCCCTATAGCGTGGGCGCCATTGCCTTCCAAGTACAAGGAATAGATTTCTCTAACAATTTGCGCAGCTTCTTCATCAATAACCAGTTTGTGCTTATCATCCGGGTCTTTGCTATATCCATAGCAAGCAAAAGGGCCGAGAAACTGCCCGGCTTCCATCTTTTTCCTAAAAACGGCTCTAATATTATCAGACAAGTCCTCGCTATGCCATTCATTTATAAGCCCGTATATCTGGCGGGCTTTTTTGTTGCCCTTAACATTGGTATCCACATTATCGGTTAGGCTAATAAAGCGTATACCCCACTTAACAAAATGGCCATGTATATACTTCTCTACCAGCTCCATATCCCTTGTAAAACGGGATTGATGCTTACAGATGATGGTGTTAAACTTGCCGTCAGCGGCATCCTTAATCATCTGCTGAAAAGCCGGTCTGTCCGAAAATCCACTTAAATCCTCATCCACATAGACATTGTGGATGAGGAAGCTGTTGGAAACTGCATAATCCAACAGCATAAGCTTTTGATTTTGGATGCTTTCGCTGTCATCTCCGATATGTGTTTTGCCTACGTCTTCCTTTGATAGGCGGCAATAAATAGCCGCAATTTGTTGGTTTTGCATCCGCATCGCCCCCTACTTTGCACTACCTGTATTACCAAGTTTTTTAGGATGGTTTTTTGAAGCGCCGCCCACAATCCCATAGCCTTCTTTAACCAAATGTTTGACAATGATTTTCTTAATATTTTTTTGCCTTTCACCCTCTTCAGTTGACATGAAAAGATCCACCGCAACAATTTTGGCACCCCTCAAATCATCACCTCATTACAATATTCCAAAAATATACATTACTATCCATATTCACCTACGGCTTGTTTGTATATCTAATAGAATCATCGAAAAACAAAATCGCTTTTGATTTCGCTGGGGATGAAAAAATGTTGACTTTTACCTTGCGGTATGATATAATTACAAGAAGGTTATTGCGGTTTTGTGCTTTGTTTGGTTTATTGAAAACATCAGACCGAAGAGAGGTGTAAAGAGTGGGTGAAAAAGAGCTCAGAATCCAAAAAGATATGCGGGTATTTATTTGCTTCTTTTTTGCCCAAAGTGCTGTTGGGCATGCAGCTTTAAGTATATACTTTTTTACTCAGCAACTTACGGTTCTGGCTATTATAAATATTTTCGATGTTTTGTTTTTCATCATAGTTCTCATAATAAATAAATCACTTAAAATACGGGTGCTTAGTTATTTATTTGCAGCGAAGATTGTCCAATTCTCCTTAATATCAACTATATTAATGGGGCTAAATATTAATGTACAATGGCTTTTGCTGATGGCCATGTTTATGGTGGCTTTGCATCTTGATTTTAGTAAGAGACAGAGGATTATAATATTTATAACCCTACCTGTTTTAATGAACATACAATTAATAATACCCGAATTTTTCCCGCCTCCATTTTATATTGAGAGAAACTTATTCTTGAGTTTTTTCTATGCTAATATTGTCGTGGTATCCTTTGGTGTGGGAGCCTTGGTAAGGTATGCTTTATCCGACAAAACAACAGCGTCTTTTGAAAAAAATATAGCCGAGTTTAAGCAAATTGCAAATATAGATCCACTGACCAAGATAAATAACCGCAGATATGCAGAAGCTTTTTTTGACAAGTTGGATGGCGAATCTTGCTTTATAGGGCTTATGGATATTGATAATTTTAAGGTTGTAAACGATACTTACGGGCATGATATCGGGGATGTTGTTTTGGTTAATGTGGCGGAGGAATTAAAGAAGGCCACAAGGCAAACAGATTTGGTTTGCAGGTGGGGCGGGGAAGAGTTTTTGGTAGGTTTTCCCGAATGTGATTACGAAGATGGTTTGAGAATTTTGGAAACGATACGAAAAGGGGTGGAGGATAAAAAAATAGACACGGAAAAAGGCGCAATAAAGGTTACTTTGACCATGGGAGCAAGCATATTCTCTGGCGGAAATATAAAAGACACCATAGAAGCGTGTGACGAGCTTTTGTATGCCGGTAAAAAGGCCGGTAAAAATAGGATTATGTCCATCGACCATCCTGCCAAAGCTTGATGAGGTGTAAGGCATGCATCTTGAAGCATTAACGCAAGTGCCTGCATTAAATCAATATTCTACATCTAAAATGGAGGTTTAACACATGAAGTTATGGAAGTATCTACTTATTGCTGCTTTAATTTTTTCCGCACTCTTCCTAATTGTATATGGAAGCTTGCTGATGATTTCACCGGACAACATAAACATCACGCTTAACTTTGAGGATGTATCCTCAGATGAACAACTCCAAATAGTAATATTCCTGTATGGGAAGCTCTTTCTTGCAATTGCATTTGCATTCATAATAAACACCATTCTTGTTATCAAAGATTCTCCTTTGGGAATAATATTTGCAATAGGTCAAGCAGTCCTAATGATGAATGCCGGGGTGCTGTCATTTATTATGACCGGTGATGCAACATATTTGTACGCAGACCTGGTTAGGGGATTGCTACTATTGATATTGGTAATTCTTTATTACTTTATGTATTACCGAAGAAAAGTCCTGCGTAAGTAAAATCATCACATTACATTCGTTTTTACATTCGTTTTTGCTTTTCCAAAAAGGATAGGCATTTAAGCCTCTTACGAGACATTTCTGAAAGGGTGTGTAGCAATGATATTTCTGTTCCTGTTTATACTATGCTTTCTGTTTTTCGGATACACGTTTGCCTTAAAAAGATTTCTGGAAATGTTTGTCCCGGAAAGGCGCACTCCTCTTTGGTTGTTTAACTCATCCTTTATAGCCTTTTTCATAATCAATAGCATACTTTTCTCCCTTGATATGTACACCCTTTTTCTGGTAGTTAGTGTTTTACTTATGTTTTGTATGACATTTAATTACAAGGGCCCCATTTATAAAAAGATTATCGCAGTTTTATGCTTTGTTGTTGTTCTTTTGGCCTTTGAATCTGCACTATTTGTTATATTCCCCGCTTACAATCCTTATGGCATTGATATGGATTTAGACACAATGTTTTACCATTTGGTGGCGGGCATTTTATACATTGCAGTGGGATACATACCCGGTCGCCTTAAAAATTTAAGAAAAAGCAAGGTTAAATCACCCATAATTTGGATTATTTCGCTTGCGCTTCCGGTTATTTCGATTATTCTGTGGATATGGTTTACAACCTATTTGCCCCGCACTTTGGTTCCTGTTGCTGTTTTATTTGTATTCGTTTTCAATGCCCTAACTTTCTTTATGCACAATACATTAGCGGCATCATACGAAGAAAAGTTAAAAACTGCTGATAAAATGGCAGAACGTATGCAGACTATGTTAGATTCCTCCCCTTTGGCTTGTGTTGTAATTGACGAGGATTTTAATATACTTGAAACAAACCAGCGCACATTGGAGCTGCTGGGCATTTCAAGCCCTGATGAATTTATAAGCGATCACCTTAAATTTTCACCCGAGCGACAATCGGACGGGAAGCTTTCAAAAGAAAAGTTTGAGGAGGTTGTAAACAAAGCCTTTGAAGAGGGCTTGGCCACTTGTGATTGGGTGCATATTGATGTTGATGGTGCAATAATCCCCTGCGAATTAACTTTGAAGCGAGTTGTTTTATCCGAAAAAAACATGGTAATGCGCTATATTCACGATCTAAGAGAAATTCATGCCTTGGAAGCCGCAAAGGAACAAATGGAAAAACTGGCCTTTTCTGATTGGCTTACAGATCTATATAACCGCCGCTATTTTATGGATGCATCTGAAAAAATCCTACAACACTGCAAAGACAATAATCTTGATTTTTCGATTATATTGATGGATGTAGACTCCTTCAAAAAAGTGAATGACGTATATGGGCACGGAATAGGAGACGATGTGCTAAAAATATTCGCAAAGCGCATAAAGCAGGTTTTGCGGGATGACGAAATTGCTGCACGATATGGCGGTGAGGAGTTTATTATTGCGTTACCAAATACAAATAAAGAGAATGCACTAAATGTAGCGCAGCGTATACACGAAAACATCCGCAAATCGCCTTTTGCCATGGAAAATTTATCAATACCAATAACAGCATCCATAGGCGTGGCAACCAAGCAGGAGAACATAGACACTTTACACGCCATCATTGATGCTGCCGATGTTGCCACTTACAAAGCCAAAACGGATGGCAGGGATAGGATTGTCTTTGGATAGTGTTTGCAAAAAATGATGCTGTTGTGGTAAGTGTTTTTAGAAAAAACAAAAAACGCTATTGTCAATTAACAAACTTTGACAATAGCGTTTTTTGTTTTGAAAATTATATATTTAATGTGAACCAACGCCGTTTGGCACACATACAATATGGGTAGCGCAATGATGTTTTGACAAAAATCGGAGGGAGAGAGATAAATGGCAGCAATAAGTTATGAATACTTACAAGCAATACTTTCGGGGTTGGTAAGCAGCGTAAATGGAATTATGCCGGATGCTTACAGGAATGTAACACTTGTGGCTGATGATATTCCTTATGACAATGAGTTGTCCCAAACTTCACCTGAAATGATGGGGTTGGATGCAACGAATGTGCAAGACGCCATTGATGAGCTTGACAGGCTTTTGAAATACAATGCCATCTATGTATTTGATGCGACGGTACAGTCGGCTCCCCCGAATCTTCCTAGGGGATATAACTGGCATGTGGATATTGCAGAGCCGCTAAACGAACCCCATCAATACAGCAGGTATTTTTTCTTAACAGCAGAGGATGCGGCACTTGACCAAAGAAGTAACCCTAATATTAATGCGGCGGTTGCCCGTTGGTTTATTGACGGCTTGCACATGGGTTTTGATTATCTTGAAAACGGGCTTGTGCACACAACGGTTGATATAACATCTCCCATTGACGGCAGTGTAATTCTGTCCACATTCCGCCCTATTCCCATTGGCACCACATGGTTTTTTGGGGTAAACCAAGCCGACCCTTTCCCGGAAACCGATACGGTAAGGTCAATAGTTGACATTAATGTGCAAGGTTTGAATGTAATGCTTGGCAATACCTTTAACCTCAACACGGCCAGCAAGCAGATAGTTGCGGCGATTAACGAAGTTAACAGCAAAGTTGCCAGCGTGGAAGTTTATGAAGCCCAAGATGTAGCGGAAGCCTTGTTATATTCACAAGAGCACCCCAATGTGTTTGTTTTTGTGGCGAAGGAGTGATAGCGTGGCTACAATTTTTTTGACCAATAAAGTAACCAATGGCTCCTTTGAAAGCAATGTAAATGGCTGGAGCGGGTTTATGACGGACAACCGCAATGTGCAAAGCGCCCTTGCCCCCATTCGTGTGCCCAACAACACACCCCTGCCGGTGCATGGCGAAACCGGCACATGGTGCGCCCAAATGGGGGTAAAAACCCAGGGGCTTGTTTATATTAACCCAACCACGCCCATACCCACTGTTATTGGTCATAAATACTATGTGCGGGCAAGGGTAAGTTTGCGGGGAAACACTGTGCCGGGGGTGACAACGGGTTGTACGGTAATCCATGGAACGGGCGTTCCCATACGGGGTACGGCCCTTCCGCCGCCCTTGTTTGACGGCTTGCAAACGCCAAATATCGAAGGATGGAATCTGATTGACACCATATGGACGGCGGATGTATCCCCCTTAAATATGCGCTTTATTTGGCAGCAAACGGGAAACTTGGGCAACAACGAAACCTATGGGCGGGTTGACAATATTGTTTTGATTGACCTTACAGAACACTTTGGCGCAGGAAGCGAGCCACCTTTGTTTGCCATAAGGCAAGGTGTAATTAACCAGCCGCCTGATGGCTGGTGGGAGGGCACTGCGGAAATTACCATGCCCATACCGCCTGTTATTATAACAGACTCAATCCCCATGGCGGTTAAGGGGAGGACATATTTGGCAGAAATAGAGCTTGAAGAAAAGACGGGGACATCTCCCTTTGTTTTTAACCTATCCGGGCTGCCCCTTGACAGCGGCTTATTTATTGACAATAATGGTTTGATTTCCGGCGTGTGCAACCTGGATGAAGGCCAATATGTTGTAGAGGTAATGGTTTCTGACAGCATTGGATATCGTGCAAGAAGGCAATATACCTTAAACGTAGGCGAGCTGCCTTTAATCCACGATGATTATATACCGGGAGCAACGCTGAACCAGCCCTATTCTTGGACGCCCACCGTAACCGGCTCTGATGGCAACCTTAGTGTGTTTGTTACCGTTTCGGGCGGAACATTGCCTATGGGACTAACCCTTAGCGGCACAAATATCCACGGCACGCCCACCATTGACAACCAAAGTTGCCAAATTACCGTAACAGCGTTTAATGATTATGAACCCGGGGGCGTGTCAAGGACATATACGCTGTATGTTTCCGTGGCGGCACGCATTAACACGGTATCGCCTTTACCAAACGGTATCGTGGGCACGCCATATATGTTTAGCATGAGCGGTTATGGCTATCTGCCCATTACATGGGAACATTTGGGTGGCGACTTGCCGCCCGGCATAAGTATGGGCGCAAACGGGACCTTGTTTGGCGTGCCCACCGCAGCGGGGACATATTCTTTCTCCATAGAAGCGTCAAATGACTATGGTTCCGAGGTTAGGTTATACACTTTAACTGTGTATCAACTACCCGTTATCACAACAACCATATTAGGCTATGCCCGCCTTGGCAGAAATTACTCCGGCCAATTAACGGCCATAGGCTCCATGCCTATAACCTGGTTCGTCGTAAATGGAAGCCTGCCTACGGGATTGTCCCTAAACCCAAACACGGGCATAATTTCCGGCATACCTGTTGAAGGCGGAAGTTTCACTTTTACCATTGTAGCCATGAATATTGTTGGCGTTTCCGCCCCTGCAACTTTTACTATCGAAGCGGGTCAATCCCTTGCAATTATCACCACATCTCCCCTGCCCAACGGGATTGTAAGTGTCCCATACACCCCGATGATATTTGAGGCTGAAGGGCTTGACGATTCGTTTATTTATACATGGTCGTGGGCGGCGCAGGCAGGGTCATCTTTCCCGCCGGGGTTAACCTTAAATGCCATATCAGGCGTGTTATCAGGCACACCAACGGCAATTGGCACTTATAATGTCAATGTCACTATCACAGGCGGGGGAACAAGTACCACTGCGCCCTTTGTAATAACTGTTGGCGCACCGCCTGTTATTACATCAAACCCAAATTTGGGCGGCGGCATATCCAGGCCTTACAGCATAGTTTTGCAAGCAAGCGGAACCCTGCCCATAACATGGACTATGACGGAGGGTCCAACACCTGCCGCCGACATAAGCATTTGCTGTGAAGGTGTTGTTTCTTGGCTTATTCCCATGGTGGGTGTATATACATTTACAGTTGTTGCCTCCAATGTGTTTGGTGATTCTGCCCCTGTGCAATTTTCGCTGACGATTACAACACCATCTATTATTGATGTGGATTTGGATGACGGTATTGTGGGCATCCCTTATTCCCATACATTTACCGCCCTTGGAGCAGAGCCACTTGCGTGGTCGCACACCTCCGGCAGCTTGCCTTTTGGATTAACTTTCGACCCGGCAACGGCCACTTTATCTGGCAATCCCACCATAAGCGGAACCTACAATTTCTCCATAAGGGTAGACAATATTGGTGGATATGCCGAGGAAGCATTTTCACTTACGGTTTTAGCAAGGCCCATTATCACAACATTAGTTCTAAATAGTGGCAATGAAGGCACTTACTATTCACAAACACTATTAGCCACCGGAACAACCCCCATAAACTGGAGCGTGCTTGAACCCGCAGATTTTGAAACGGGATTGCCGCCCGGAATATCGCTAACGGGAGCTACCATATCAGGGATGCCCGGGGCGCAGGGGGTATACAGGTTTACAATAAGGGCGGAAAATATAACCGGCCCCGATTATGCGGATACAAGGCAATTTACCATATTAATAGGAGCCAGCGGCGCACCTGTTATAACCACCAATCCCGCACTATATGCAATAAAGGGCGAGCCCTATTCGCTAACCTTGGAAGCAACAGGGGATCAGCCAATATCATGGTTATTAGAAGGCGGCTCGACCCTTCCTGATGGGCTATCCTTAACCGATGATGAAATATGGGGCACCCCCACAGTTGCAGGGGTGTATAATTTCAGAATCATTGCTGCAAACGCTAACGGAAGCGATTCCAGAATATTTACCATAACAATCGCAGACCCGCCCATTATAACCACAACCTTGCTGCCGGACGGAACGACCGGCACGACATATGGGGCAACATTACTCGCCACCGGCGATGCCCCCATATCATGGCAGGTTACAAATGACAGCATTTTAGAGACAGGATTGCCGCCCGGACTGTCCCTAAACACAGGCACCGGGGAAATTTATGGCGCACCAACCACTGCCGGCATCTATATATTTAGCATAACGGCTACCAACGCAGCCGGCTATGATACCGCCCAATTCTCCGTAACCATCACACTTGCCGGCGGCACATTTATTAATGGCAAAGAAATCGGAAACCTATTCATTTTCGGAAAAGAGGTTTTCAGAGCATTTGTAGGCGGCGTTAGAATATTTTGATTCAAAACACCCGGCAAGCGATTTGCACCTTGCTGGGTGTTTTTTGGTTCATTGTCAAATTATTTAATGTTATACGATTCCAACCCATCTCCGTAGCGGCATCATTGTTATAAGTCGTGAAAACAAACAATCATGTTTAATAAAAAGACAATTAGAATATACGCTTTCTCATACAAAAACTTCTCCCATCGTATCAAATTAAAATTCCTAAACAACCAAATACCACCTATACGATCCAAGGCAAATTGATAAACCTCGAATCCCACCACTTAATTTACATTAAAAATATCAATAGTTGCATTATATAATATAATATAATATACCAGATACTCCCTTGTGGCTCTTATAATTTCATTGATTTCTTCACATTTACTATATACTCAACAAAAATTGTGCCTAAGTGGGTTTTTGGGTCCGCCAAAAGGCTTCAACCACTCTTTGGTAAAGCATCTTTATTTCTGCATCCGTTATCAGTCTCGCTCATGTGATAGTGCTTGATTGTGTCGTTGACCCTGCTTCTGAAAATGTCCCGACCAAAATCTGTTCTGTTTCATCCTTAATTTGAAACCAAATTCGGAAATTGTCAAGCCCATGCCTTGTGCGCAGCTCGTTAAACCCCTCTTTGCTTATAGGGGCACTACCACTAATTAGACCCTCTTCAAAACCGCACTAAATTGATAATGATTATGTGTCATTGCTTAAACCAAAAGCTCCGATAAGGTTGCCTTGCTTAGTTGGCTAAGATTATCAACACCACACCCACGTGGCAGGTATTGCAGCGGGGGATGGACGCATGTCGGGCGGGTTGTATGCAGGTGTCAATCCAAGGGCAAATATTGTTTCGTTAAAGGTGCTGGATGGTGCCGGACAGGGTGGTTCCGGAGATGCACTTGCAGGCTTGCAGTGGGTGTTGGATAATGCCCATCGCTACAATATCCGTGTGGCAAACCTTTCCATCGGTACAGCGGATGCGGGTAGAGAAGACCCGCTGATGCGCATGGTGGAGGCGGTTTGGGATGCAGGCATTGTGGTGGTTGCTGCGGCTGGCAATGCGGGGCCCGGCCCATCCACAATAACATCACCGGGTGCAAGTGCTAAAATTATTACCGTTGGGGCGGCGGATGACAAGCATGCAACAGGCAACGCACCAACCGCTAACTATTCCGGCCGTGGCCCAACTGTTGATTGCATAATAAAGCCCAATATTTTGGCGGCGGGTTGCAATGTGGTATCCTGCCTATCCAACAGCGTGGAGCTTTGCCCAAAAAGACTGTCAAAGTTGAACCGATTGGGGGATTATTATGTGAAGATGACAGGCACATCTATGGCCGCCCCCTTTGTATCGGGGGCTGTATCCTTACTATTAACCCGCTTTCGGGGATTAACCCCAAACCATGTCAAGCTTGCCCTTAAACATTCGGCGGCGGACATTCGCCTACCTCCAAACCGTGGAGGTTGGGGCATAATAAACATGGCAAAATTTTTGAATGGAGGAATGTGATATGCTTGAAAGTAAAATTTTACAAGCCACCCAAATGATGAAAGCCATAGAGCAAAAAAGCAAACATGCCCGCAAAAACCCCAGCAAAGAAGCCCGCCTGCTGCACGCCTTAAAACCATTTATAAACCCTACAAGCCACAAAACCTTAGAAGATACCGCAGATATGCTGCACCTAATGGAAACCATGCGAGCCGTAACAGATAATTACATCCAATCCCAAGACATTTCCATACAAAGTGATGGCATTTATGATGTGGATGAAGATTGCATGCGAGGACGCAACAAAAAACCTTTGACATAACCAACCAACTGTGTTATACTTCTTTTTGTGGCATTTTGCCACATCTGCTCTCTTAGCTCAGTGGATAGAGCGTTCGCCTCCGGAGCGAAAGGTCTCAGGTTCGAATCCTGTAGAGAGCGATTGGGAAGACCTTTACTGATTGAGGCCTTTTTCTTATGATTCAGGGCTTGTGGAAATAAATCCCGCTTCCATTCGGTGAAATCTTTTGGCTGATTGGATTCGATAAACCCTATGCATGGTTTCGGAAAATCCAAAGAGATAGGCATTGACAGGCAGAAATTATCCGCAAAACAATCTTTAAAATTATATTTTACCTCAGAGGATAACAAGCCTTTTTGTGCCAACAGAGAATATTTGGGACAAGAATAAATGGACTAATAAGGAACGACAAAAAGGTTGCAAACAAACACTGCCCTATTGTATGTCATCCAATAGGGCAGTGTTTGTTTGCATTGTTACAGCTTATATTACTTCTGCCAAGATTTCAGATGGCGAATAGAAGTGTTCACATCATATGTATGCCAACCTCCATCCTACCCAATCACTTTACCATAGTATACAGATAGGCAAAATTTATTATTATTCAAATTGTACCTAAAAATCTTTATCATTAATTATAAAATTAATGATAAAGATTGGAGGGAGGTGAAAAAGGCCTTGAGGTGTGTGTCTGCCTCTTTACAGGTAAGGTCTTTTGGGCATATGTGCATGCAAAGGATTTATTTATAATTATACTTGGTAAAATATACAAACCATTCCTTGACACATTTACATGAGCGTGATATTATCATGTTTAGAATGTGAAAAAATGTTATATCATATATTTTTTGGGAAATGATTGCGAATACAGCTTGTGAGAAGTTGGACGTGATTGGAAAAATAGAAAATGACTTTGATAGACATCAGAGCTATTGGTGGGATAGATCGAAGGAAACTATCAAGGTTACTTCAACGCCGAAGGTCGACTTATAGCAAGCATCATGGCTCACGAAATAGCACATGTTTTTGGGCTGGCAGATGGCTATTCTCGTCGCACGCCAATAGGTGGCCACGCCGATGGTAGCTTAATGAATGCGAACAGGCATAGATTAA
>WRAX01000016.1 GCA_009779935.1 Defluviitaleaceae bacterium
AAACTGTGTAATTTGTATGAATGTTCAAAATCGATGGAACGCCGTGTGACGGGAAACTGTCATGCACGGTGTGGAGCGGGGGAAAAGCTGGAGATGACTTCAAAGGCTTACCTATCGCTATTCCCCAAAATACCCAACTTCTTGGAGATGCTGGCATATGCCAGAAGCCTTAACGTGGGCATCATTCCCATTTTCCAGTCCACTGTACAGGCGCAAAAAATGTATGAAAAGGACTGGGAAACTATTGTGGATTCCTGCGATACGTTTCTATATCTTGGTGGTGCAAAGTCCAACTTTACCACAGAATATGTGGCAAAGCTTCTTGGTAAAGAAACAATTGATATGCAGCTATACTCCGCCAGTTATAGACAAGGCAAGACAACAAATCAAAATGTTTCTGCTGTGGCAAGGGACTTGTTGACCCCTGATGAGGTGGGCAGGATTAAAAAACGTGAATCTATTCTGCGGATTGGTGATATAAGCCCAATTATAACACCCAAGTTTGACCTTAAAAAGCATCCTAATTACAAAGAGTTGGCAGATACCAAGGCTGATGTTTCAAGTGCAATATACGACCACACTGTGCCGGAGCGAAAAACAAAGGATGTATATGTGGTGGAGTTCGAGTTTAAGGTTAAGCGCAGGGAAGAGGCACATGAGTTGCCTGCGGGTGATAATTCTTCTGCTTCTGCACGGCCAGCAACAGACAAGGGTTATAACGATGATAATTTTTAACCCACCCGATAATATTTGCTGTTGACATGTAATAATTATATGATATAATTATTACATGTAATTATTAATACACAATCAAGGAGGATGCCATGGAAGCCTTAAAGTCAAAAACACATCTTAGGGACTGGGGCAGCTCCAAAGCCCTACGCATACCAAAACCTTTTTTGAAAGAACTAAACATCCAAGGTGATGATGAGGTGGAAATCACATTGGTCGAAAATTCTATCGTAATAAAAAAAGTGCCCAAAAACAAAAGTTTGCGGGAGAGGTACGAGGAATTTTACGGCACTGATTTTGAAGTGGCCGTTAAAAACAACCCATATACCGAAGACGAAATTCCTTGGAGTGGTGCGGAGGGTGAGGAAATATGGTAAAACAGGGTGACATAGTGTGGATGGATTTTGACCCCCAGCTGGGTCACGAGCAAAAAGGACGCAGACCTGCCTTGATAGTTAGCAATGAAGACTTTCACTTTGCCACAAACCAGCGCATGGCAATGGTATGCCCTGTTACCAACGCCAACAGACCCTTCCCCTTGCACATCCCGCTGGATAGCCGCACACAAACCACAGGCCACATCATGTGTGAACAGGTTAAAGTATTTGACATACGCATTAGGAATGTGCAATATATAGAAGCTGTGCCCGATGACATCTTGGATGAGGTTATAGATGTGATTTGCGGGATTTCCAGAAGGTGACACGATGCACCGCCCAAAAGGGCGGTTTTTTATTTTGAAGAGGTGGTGATAAATTGAGTAACCGACCATCCGGCCATAACCATAAAAGACAGGGTGATTCTAAAAACCATGTTCACCCATCCAGCTTGATGGCACGACCCAGCGTGCCCCATGCGCCAAGATTTTCAAGCATAAGTTCGGCAACAAGCAAACCAAGTGGAGCAAGACCCTTAATAAGAGCTAAAAAAGGCAATATCAAAGATGCCATCATTGCAACAAGGAAGCGCAATGATACACATCGCAACAAGGAAGCTTCCAAAAGTGCTGCTAAAATCAAAGTTGCGAAACGAAGGCAAAAAGTCAAAACCAGAAGGCTGCGGGAGGACATGGTACAAACCTTTAAGCTGGGACAGTCATCTGTTGCCGCTCTATATTCTCCCAAACACAACACCACCACCACAGATGACACGGATGGTTTCGGTGTTATAGAGGTGGCCGATAAGACCCTTCAAGTAACAGATTCGGCTTTAACAATGGCGGATGCTGTAACAACGACCGTGGGCAAGGGTGTTGTCTTGACAGAAAAGCTTTTGGATAAAGCTGACAGGAAAAAGGTGGATAAAAATCTTGTTCAGTCAGCAGGCCTTATAAAGCCTGCAAAGCCAATAAAATCCACCGGCACCGTCGATGACAAGACGGTTGATGCCACCAAATCCATCAGAAAAAGGCAGATGCCGGCTACAATGAGTCGAGTGGCCGGCATTAAGATTAAGGGTGTTCGTCTTAATCCCAATAAAAGAATCCTCAAAAGAACCCCTCGCATTGGGATAATGCGACATATCCGGAAAGAAGGCAGGTGGGCGCAGTCAACGAACATCATGTTAAAAGCACCCGCACCCATCATTGCACCCATCATTGCACCAACCAATCCGACACCCAAGGGATTTTACAAGCCCACAACACCATCCGCCTTGCTAAAATCGGAACCTGTCCGCCTTGCCCCATTCCGCAACAAGCGTCACAAAGCTTCTCCAAGGGTCTTGTCTGTCATTTTAGTTGGCAAGGGCACTATAAAGCACAAAGGAGATGGTGGTAATGTTGTTGAAGAAAAAGGCGACAACACGGGCGATAGTGCTAAATCTGCCGCTAAATCAAAGGCAAGGAAAAAGTTGGCGGCAGCCATCGCCTTAGGTAGTATAAAGCTGGTTTTGAGAGGCACAAGAAAGGCCGCAGAAGTATCCGCCGTTACCGTTTCCAAAAGTGCCGAATCCGTAATGGACAAGGATGGCAGGGCGGCAATTACTCCTGTCAAATCAATGGTAACGCTGGGCGGCGGCCTTATGCGCCCCAGAAGCCTGCCTAAAAAGACCTTCAAAGCCGCTGGCGATACATTCAAATCCAGCCTTACTGATGATGCAAAAACTGCCCTTGCTCCTATTTCAAAAGGTGCTAATATTACCGGTAAATCTGCCAAGGCGGGCGTGAAGGGAGCGAGGGTAACTAAAAAAGTGGTCAAGACCACTGCCAAAGGGGTGCGGACAGCCAAGCGAACCATAAAAACAGCAAAGCGCACCAAGACCACTATTAAGGTTGCCCGCAGGGGCTTCAAAGTAACACTAAGCATGGCGAAGGGCACAATTAAAGGTACAAAACTTGCCAAGGTTGCTGCAAAATTGGCCATTAGTGTTGCAAAAGGTGCAATTAAACTGGCAAAGATTGTAGCCAAGGCTGCTGTAACCATTGGCAAGCTGGCCGTTAAGGCCGTGGCTGCTTTGGCTGGCATACTATCCGCCAAATTTATCGGAATAGCCCTGTTGGTGATTCTGGGCGTGGCCGTTGTTGTTCTTGCTGTGGTTGCCATTGTAAGTTGGTTTACACCCAACACCGATAGCGAAACCATTGTTGGTTATGCTCAGCTGGTGCGGCAATTAGATGATAGTGTTGGCGCAATCATATCAGAGCGGGCAGAAGGTGTGGACTATGTGGTATTTACCGACCAAGAATATATTCGCACAGACCTTTTGAAATTCTTTGCCATTTTTACTGTCTGGCAGGACCAGAGATGGGATGACATGGAATACTATATCAAAGAATTACACCAAGCCATGTTTTCATTAAGTTTTACTGAGTTTGTGTTTTATGTGGAAGTTACCACCGAACACATAGGTATTGATGAGTATGGCGAGGAATACACTTACGAAACCACAGAGTTGGTGCAGCGGATACGATTGTATGTTACCCTTACCCAAAATTCCATAACCCAGATTGGGCAAAACCTTGGTATGAACAATGCAGATATCGCATGGCTGTATGAGGTGTTTAACAACCAAAACATACTTGACCAATTTCCGGAGATTGAAGATTTTTTGATGCTGTCAAATATATTGCATCATGCACATTTACATACCCCGCATCCAGCGGGGCTTTTGCTTTTAACCTAAAATTATGAGAGGTGAAAAAATGTCCGTCAATAAAAATACACCACGTAAAAGAACTGTATCAAAAATCGAAAAGATGGAACAGCTTTTGGTAAAAGAAAAGCAGTGTTTGGAGAATTTAGAGATTGCAAAAAATCGTCTGCAAACTGTACGTGATGAAATTGCGCAGGCTCAAAAAGAACTCATCGGGCAAGAATTTCTAAAAATCCCACCTGACGAGTTTTTGCAAATAAGCAAAAACCTGGAAACCCAAAAAGTACCCGCAGGTGAAATTTTTCAATTGTTGGCTAATGGCGATTTTCAAAAATTGCAAGAGATTTATGATGGCATGAAAAATGCAGACAGCGGGTTTTAGGGTGCAACTCTAATCCACAAAATTTCAAAAAGTGGCAAACGGCGGGTTTGTTATTTTTTTGTAAAATTTTAGATTTCATATGGTAAATCTATGCTTGCAAAGATAAGGGCTTTTCAGTAAGGAAAAGACCTTGAATTACCTTTGGTGATTCCTCTTGGGATTTTGACTTTGCGGTTTTGTATTTTCGGTTCAAAAAGAAATAAGGGCATTTATTGTGAGGTGACGAGAAAGTGAGTGAAAAAAATCTGCAAATATTTTTTGATGCCACCAAAGCAGAACATGAGCAAATAAAGAGGCGGGCAAAATCCGTGGGGCTACCCGTAAGTACTTTTGTGAGAGAGTTTGCTCTTAATGGTTATGTGGTGCAACGCAATGTTGTCGAATTGCAACGGTTGGTTTGGGAAGTAAATAAGATTGGTGTGAACATTAATCAGATTGTAAAGTTGTGCAATGAAAGCAAGTTTGTGTCTGCGCAGTCCTTAGCAAAACTGGAGGAAGAGCATCATAAAATTTGGGGGGTTATTATATGGGGTTTCGAGAGCCGATGAAAGACTGTTTAATTTTGGTAAGTCGCAAAGCGGAGATGGCATAGATGTTGATTGATTTCCTTTTTGGTCAAAAACAAAAAGGGCAATAAATGCCCTTACTCAAACAAATCCGCATGAGAACCCGTGCTGTGCAATGCCAAAATTAACTTGTCTTCAATAATGCGATACACCAATAGCCAGTCGCCTTTGATGTGGCACTCACGAAATTGGGACAACCCGCCCTTTAGTTGGTGGTCACGATATTTGGCGGGTAGTTGTTCGCCCTTAGCTAACATTTCAATTACGGTCTTTAATTGGCTCATATCATGCCCACGTTTCACGGCAAGTTTGCGTGTCTTTTTGAAAAGAGATGATTCGACAGGTTTGTATTTGTAGTCACTCATCACTCGTCACTATCCTCCGCATCCCATGCGGCAAACAAATCCTTGGGGGTGGCGTAAACCGTGGAAGTGCCATTTTGTATGTCGATATCCAAGGAGCGTGCATCCCGCAAAACAACATCGGCATAAAATGGCTCTGCAATCACCTCTGAAATTGGAAGCCTGCCTTGCACCACAGATTGTTTTAGAAATAGGTTGATAGCAGATGACAGACTTAAACCCATGCTCTTGAAAAGGTCATCGGCTTGCTTTTTTACCTGCTCATCAATCCTAATATTGTAAGTTGTATTTGCCATATTCATCACCTCAATATTATTATACCGCAAATTCACCGCAATAGCAACAAATATTTTTAAGGAAAGGGAGGTCGATTTTATAGCCTACACCAAAATAATATCCAAACACGGCCACACCAAAGCAGGCATCGACTATATTCTAAACCCGGAAAAAACAGACAACCTAACCCACACATCCACCATGAATTGCAACATAACCAATGCCCATGAACAGTTTGAAATCGTACAGCGTTTTGCTCATCACAGCAGAAAGCCCACGGATGGTAAGGTGAAGCAAAATGTTACAGCACTTCACATCATCCAGTCATTTAAGGGACACGAAACCAGCCCGGAGAAAGCCCACCAGCTGGCTCGTGAGCTTATAAAAGCAAAATATAGCCCACACGCCCAAGCTGTCATAGCCACCCATGCCGATACGGACAATATCCGCAACCTTCGCAACTATTCAGATGACCTTTGCCGAAAGCACGGTCTTTCTGTTATCGAGAATCCCGGGGAAGGTTATTCGGTTAAATACAAGGAGTGGTTGGAGCGAAAACAGCGCAATAGCTGGAAAGAGCAGTATCGTAATGACATTGACCATGCCATTTTGACCAATGATGATTGGGGTGGCTTTGTCCGTTCCTTGCGGGATAAGGGCTACAAGGTAAACGACAGCCCCAGTCGCAAATATACAACCATGCAAATGGAAGGATTTAGGCCTGTGCGTTTTGACAATCTGGGTAAGAATCATTATTCCAAGGAGCGTATCTTGCAACGCATTGCCGACCCTAAGAAGTTTGATGTGCCGAAGATTGCTAAATGGTTTCCCAAAAACAGTTGTGATAACAGCAGCAAAGGGGTGGATATTGGCTCACCGTCCGAAAGTGATGTTGGCACCGTTGATTTAATCATGTTTTTACGTTTCAAACGATTGGAGTACACCATAGCAGAAAATCTGCTGGCATTAGACTATATAAAGGCATTGGAAAACATTTGCCGTTTAATTATAAGAAAGGCAATACGACGTTTTTTCAAGTTGCATCTTGGTTTGCCATATGCCCCTGCAAACGATTACACCATAGCCAAAAACCTAACAAGATTGGCTTTGATAGAGCGTTATAATATCAAGACCAAGGAGGAGTTGGATTTGGCTTTGACGAGGGAGGCTCGAAATGCAAATAGCATTTTGCGGCCAATAATCCAACCCATGGAAAAAGTTAGTGAAATTTTTAATGCGGCTTTTAGCCAAAAACAAAAGAGGTGACATAAGTGTCAAATAATTATAAAAGCAAGAGTGGTGCAACACCATCAGAATCCACCGCAGATAAGATTTCTGAAATTTACAAACAATTGGAGGGTGGTATACAAAGCCTTTACGATAGCGACCGTTATAAAAAATATCTGGATGTGATGTCCAGATTCCATCGTTACAGCCCAAGGAACTCACTTCTCATTTACATGCAAAACCCCGATGCCAGCCATGTTGCCGGCTATGGTGCTTGGAGGAAGGATTTTAACCGCCAAGTTAAGAAGGGTGAGAAGGGAATGAAAATCCTTGCTCCTATACCCATTAGAACCAAAGAAGTGCCCGACAAGGACGCAACAGAAAGCGTCAAGGATGTTAAGTCAGAAGAAGGGCTTTTGACAATGCGTTTTAAGGTGTCTTATGTTTTTGATGTGTCGCAGACGGATGGGCCACCCCTACCTTCCATAGCAAGCAGACTACAAGGAGATGTGGCAGACCACCCGGAAATTCTTAACATTTTGAAAGATATTTCCCCTGTACCCGTCTACCTAGAAGCTATGTCAGGCGGCAAAAATGGATACTATTCACCTCAAAGGGGGCTGATTGCTGTTAGAGAGGGATTAAGCGAAGCCCAGATCGTTAAAACCCTAATCCATGAGATTGTGCATGCAAGGCTGCATAATCCCGACCTGCATCCCGACAAAACCAAGCTTGACCGCAGTACAAAAGAGGTGGAAGCTGAATCTGTTGCATATATTGTCTGCCAGCACTTGGGTTTGGATGCATCAGAATACAGCTTTGGATACATAGCAGGATGGGGTCAGGAGAACTTGGAAGAATTTAAGGCATCTTTGAATGTTATCCAAAAAGAAGCCGGTGAACTTATATGCGCAATTGATGAGCATTTTCCGGTTTTGGGTAAAGAAAAAACTAAGGAGGAAGAAATGATGCAAACAACCATGCACAATGGCAAAATGATAGAGATTCCGGATTTTGAAAGCAGAATCGTTTTGAAAGGCACCGACAAAATCCCTTTGACATGGAATTGTTACAAAAGCGGAGAGGTCTTTTCTCAATACGGCCGCACTGTGGTATTGGTTGAGAATTTAGGCAGCTGCCCATTGCAGGGCGAAATGCTGGGTTTTACATGTTATCGCCAATCCGGAACAATGTATGAGAGTAAAGAATTTGAAAATAATTGGGCATGCCTATATGGCACGGAGCATTGTAAAAGAGACATCGACCTCATACCCAGGTGGCTGATGGAGAGCCTTGGCACTCCGAACATCCTTTGCTGCAATCCCGAGGATATAGAGTGGCATGATGCGGAAAATTTGGGGCAAAGAATCGCAGAATGGTTAAAAAACAACCCTAATAAAACACTTGACACCATAAGCAAGACAGACACTATGGACAAGCTTATCAAAGATTCTTTGGCTAAGAACCTGTCTACAATAATTCAAACCCTACGCAACAACGTATGTGCATGAGAAATCTTAACCATACTCTCTGCTGACGACACAAGAAACTCGTAGTCTTTTGATAGCCTACGAGAGCCACCCATCCAACTAAAGGTGCGTTCCACGCACCATCTTCTGGGTAAAACTTGCCAACCAACATCGGCTATACGCTGGATAATGTCTACAGTTAGCCCTATTGTCTCTGCAGCTGTTTTGAAAGTTCCACGAAATCCAGCGTCTCCACCAACACCTTTAATTGTGGGATATTTGGATTTGGTTTTCTTAATAACATCGCCACCAGCTATTGTGTCGTGGATATTGGCAGGACGCACTTTGACATAGAGCAAATGTCCTTGTGTGTCCGTGGTTATGTGTTGCTTGCGACCTTTGACCTTTTTACCGCCATCAAAGCCTTTATGTTGTGCGGCATGAGCAGTTTCGACACTCCGAGAGTCAATGAGTGCGTAGGTTGGTTCTGGGTCTTTACCCATAGCTACTCTGCTTTTTTTACCAGCAAAGCAAGCATTTTATCCCACAACCCGCTTGCTGTGGATCTTTGGTAAAAGGCGTGAACAGCCGTCCATTTAGGAAAGTCTTTTGGTAATTGCCTCCACTGGCATCCAGTTTTGTTGACATACAGCACGGCATCCACCAATTTCTTCTTGCTGTATACACGGAAATGACCACCCCTCTTTTCTTTCTCGAAGAGATGCTTTACGACGTGCCATTGTTTTGTGGTTAGATTACTGGGATATGTCATAAATTCTCAATTCCTTTTTTGTTATATATCGGCGGGTTTGGAGGTTTATTGTAGACAGGTTCTAAATCTCAGCCCTCTTTGCCGCACAAAAACAATCTTTCTTTGACTAAAAAATCTTTGTAAATCTTTGTCGGTGATTAGGAGCGTGATAATCAATGAAAAGGCCATACACAGAAAAAACAAAAAATCTCACCCGCAGCCATAATTACAGGGATATGTATTTCGCCCACAACAAAGGTATCACCATCCCAAAAACCCCAATAAAGGGGTTATATTTTTGCCCATATTGCGGCAAACCTTTGTGGAATAAGCAAAAGATTGTTATTGACCACATCTATGCCATACGCAGGGTGCAGTACACCAAACACCTTCGGGAACACTTCAAATCCTTGCATGATGGGGTTAATGACATTTCCAATCTCGTGGCCTGTTGTAGGCGTTGCAATGGCAGAAAGGGCAAAAAGGGTGGCGCGTGGGTATTTCTGGCTCATTATGGCGTATATTTTATGCCCTTTGTGCGGCTGCTTGCTGCACTTTGCATCATGGTCAGTGCGGCTTTGGCGATACATGTAATATTGAGCATTGAGCAATATGGGTGTTATTGTTGCCATGGCAAATAGCTTATTTTTTCAGTTTTTTCTTACTAAAAATATGAATTTAAGGAGCGTTACAAATGAACAATTCAAATCATTCAAGCAATTTAAGCTGTTCAAACAGCTTAAAAAGGTCGAGTAAATCCAAAATCATAACCATAGCCAACCAAAAAGGCGGCGTTGGCAAAACAACTACGGCTTGCAATCTTGGATATGCCTTGGTGCGCCTTGGCAAGTCTGTTTTGCTGGTGGACTGCGACCCACAGGCCAATCTGTCAATGAGTGTAGGCATCGAACATCCGGACGGGTTGCTTATTTCCATGCCCTCCTTATTGTCGCAGGTGCTGGATGATAGCCTATTACCCTGTAAGGGTGAGTTTATAAAAATCCCTGATATTTCAAAAGAGCCGGATAAGCAGCCTCATATAATCCCCAGCAGCATGAAGTTGACAGCACTGGAAAACAAGCTGCGTGACGAAATAGGTGGAGAGAATACCTTGAAGAGTATTTTAGAGCCTTTGCGTTATGATTATGAATACATCATCATCGATACCAACCCGTATTTGGGGCTTTTGACCATTAATGCGCTGGTGGCTTGTGATGAAGTAATTATGCCGGCAAGTCCCCAGTTGTGGTCAGCCGTTGGTTTAACAGACTTACTCGGAACAATTGCCAAGGTTAAGCGCAAGCTTAATCCTAACATTTCCATAGCCGGAATTTTGCTAACCATATGTGATGAGCGCACACGGTTATCACGAGAAGCAAGGGCATTGATAGTTGATGCCTACGGCCAACGACTAAAAATATTCGATAACCATATCCCGGCCACTGTACGGGTTGGCGAGGCTAATTATTTAAGCCAAAGCATTTTCGATTATGCGCTGGATAGTAAGGTTGCTTTGGCTTATGAAAATTTTGCAAGTGAAGTTCTAAATTTAGCAGGGGGTGAGATTTAATGACTTGGGATGTAGGACAATTACTTTGGGCTATTGAACGTGATGTGAGTGGAGAGGCCATAGACATTGCCGGATATGCTTTTGTGAGAAAGGACGAGCAATATGCGCTTGTTTCTGCTTTTACTTTCGAGGAAGGTGACTTATCAAGTATTTATAGGTTTCCACATAGTGATATTTTTGACACAGCAGAGGAAGCGCAAAAGGCTTTGGCTTTGATTCTGGATTTAGAACTTGAAATTACAACCGGAGACAAGAGATGCAAGACCGGAGGTGGAATGAAATGTCAAAAAATCTTAAAAAGCCAAATCTTAAAAAGCCTGATGTGTTGACAGATTTGTTTGATGACATCACAGGAGAGGTTGTAGAGCTTAACCTTAACAACTTGATAGACTTCAAAAACCACCCATTCTATGTAAATGAGGATGAAGCTTTGGATGATTTGTTGGAGAGCATTAAAAAGCACGGCGTGTTAACCCCTCTTCTTGTGCGACCCATCACCAACAAAGCCACTGACAATATGCACGGAACCCAAATATCAACAATACCTACCAAATATGAAAAACTGGCAGGTCATCGCCGAAGCTTGGCAGCAAAAATGGCAGGGTTTACTACTGTACCGGCAAGGATTTTCCGCAATTTATCTGACGAGGATGCCATGGCTATTGTCATCGAAACCAATCTTATGCAGCGTTCCTTTGCTGATATGCGCCACAGTGAAAAGGCTGCGGTTATTGCTTTGCATCATTCTGAGATGTTTAGTCAGGGTAAGCGTAATGATATTTTGGAGGGATTAGCAGAGTTGGAGGGATTGGAAGGGTTGGAAGGTGAAGAAAGCAAAGAAATGACATCGGCAGAGGTTGCCGCCCCCACATCTTGCTGCAATAGCGAAAAGAGTAGCAAAGCTTTTGGTGCAGGCAAAAAGGTCGCCGATATGTACAGCCTATCATCCCGCACTGTGTCACGATATTTGCGCATAAACAAACTTGTTCCGTTTTTCAAGAAGATGCTGGACGATGGTCATATTGACTTTTTGCCCGCCGTTACCCTTTCTTTTTTGACTGAAAATGAGCAGGAGATGATTGCTCATTACTGCATCACAGCGGATACATCAGGCTGTCGCATAGATACAAAGAAAGCTGATTTGCTGCGGGAACTATCAAAGACAGGCGAGCTATGTGCAAAAACAGGTTTGAAGGTGTTGCAAGGTGATTTTGCCCACAAGAAGCCACGCCCCGCCACCATCAAGATTAATTCAGGTTTGTATGGGCAATATTTCACCAAAGAGCAGTCATCAAAAGAAGTGGCTGACATTGTGGAGAGGGCTTTGGAAGTGTATTTTAGGGGCGATACCACCAATCAGGACGATAGCGATAATGCGCCAGGTGCATCCGAGAATGAACAAAACACAGCAGGGGCGGAACAGGATACACCCAAAAATAGTGACAGCAGCCTAAATGACAGCCGCAACCCTAATGCAGAGGAGAACAACCATGAAACTATCTAACACAGTTATTGAAAAGCTGTTAAACCCCGCCTTCAAATCACGAAACGCCATTGCCTTGCTGTTTTACATAGCAAGATTACAAGATGACAGTGGTTTTGTAGTGGGATTGCATTATAAGGACATACAAGAAGCCCTTAAAATAAATCCATCAGGATTCTATGCTGCTATGAAGTATTTGGAAGAGCATGATATAATAGAGACTAACTGGAACGGCAATAATGAAGCTTATGACTACGGATATTTTGCCCTTCACATCAAGGATAATGATTTTAGTAAAAGAAAAAGCTTCAAACAAGGTTATCTCAACATCCACCGTGCCATTTTTGCAAATCCCATCTTTATGTCTGCACCTTGTAATATACAAAAGCTGGTTATTAAATTCACCCAGCATGTATTTATTAACTTCAAGCATATGAAGGATGTTGCAAGGGTGACATATGCCACTGTTTGCAAATGGCTTGGCGTGAAAATGCGGACGGCAAAGCGTTTGGTATGGCTGATGGAGTTTCTTGGTATCTTAAAACTTGAAAAACGCCCCGATGGTTTTTCTGCAATAAACTTTGGTGAGCAAGCAAAATCCATGCGAGAAGAAGACAACCTTTCAACATCAGCAAAGCACATAAGAAATACTGCGGTGATAGCCCATGCCTTGCGTATAGCAAAAGCCAGAAAGGTGGAGGTAGAAGATTTGCAGTTTGCAAGCAATATCTTGGTAAAGCACGGTGTCAGCTGTGCCATAAAAATAAAATCCGCTGTTTTGGACTGCGCTGTGTCCAAGGGCGGGTTTTTTATGGTTAAGGAGTTTGGGACGGTATTAAAGGGCGTGGTGTAGCGTGGATGCCTAAACTATCGCAGGTTTAGTCAATAAGTTATCAGCTATTTTTAGACCATCACAATTATGCTTTTTGAAGCATAGGGGTGGTGGTCTTTTTGTTGTGCTTCCAAAACTTTTTTCATTATTTCTTGGGTTTCTCTATTATGCTCTTTTCATTTTTTTCTTACTCAAAATACAGCTCACTAAAATTTAATGTCATTTTATGGCAAAATATTTGTGGATAAGTATCTTGTTTATCCACTTTTTTCTGTGGATGTTCCAAAACGGCGACAGCCAATCTTGGGGATTTTACAAAGCCGTGATGTGGATTTTCTGTTTTGGTGCAGATTTCATCCTATCAAGCCAAGTTATGAAAAGCTGGGCATCAAAGGTTTTTCGACAAGTGCCAAGCAAGTTATCCTCGGTGGCTAATCTATTAAAAATCTTTTATTATTTATTATATTATATTATATGGAGCAGACGGCACACGCCATAGTCACGCACTTTATAAGTGGGGTGCAGATTGTAGACAGAATACAATGGCAAAACAACATCTGTCATCTATTTCATATGCCAACACGTGCCACTATGTGCCAGACTATACCCAAACAATCCCAAAACAGTATCAGAAAACGCAGGATTTTTATTCGATTGCAAGGAGCCAGGTTCCGTGCATACCCAGAGGTATGTGCGGGTTCTTGGGACGCAGTAAATCGGATAAAAAGACAAGTTTAGTAACACTGTTTGGGGGTTGTTTGGGTATAATTAGCCAACCACTACCGCCAGTCCGAACTTGCAAACCACGTCTTCCTGTTAAATCGATCAACCATCGAAGGTGTTGACCTCGCCAAGCATGATAAACCTTCATCCGGTCATAATTATTTTGGCACATTTTTGGCACATGATTTTTGCACTGGGGTGAGTTTTGATGAGTTGGGGTGAGTTGAAAAACACAAATGAAACCACTATCACATTAGCTACAAAGTCCATATTAATAATAAAAACCCCAATTTTCAGGGGCTTTTTTTATTAAGCACGAGACCGGATTTGAACCGGCGACCCTCGCCTTGGCAAGGCGATGCTCTACCACTGAGCCACTCGTGCGAAGTGAGGCGGATTGTTTGCCTCACTTTTACTATTATACACTTTTTTTGAAAGTTGTCAACACTTTTTTTCATTTTTTTGAAAATTATTTTCCGTTTACCAAAACTTCGTACAAAAGCCCCATTCTTACGTACATTCCGTTAAGGGATTGTTCAAAATATTTGGCACGGGGGTCGCTGTCCACACTGGTGCAAATTTCATGGCGGCGTGGTAGTGGGTGTAGCACGATAAGGCCTTGGCCAAAATGGTCCATGGCAGCTTTGTCGATTACAATTTCTTCTACTTTAATACCTTCTTTTTCAAAGCGTTCGGTTTGGGTGCGGGTTTGGTAAATAACATCCAAATCCTTGGGCAGGTCGGTAATTTTATCCACTTTTATGTATTTTACGCCACGCTTTTCAATATAGTCAATATAATCCTGCCCCAAAGCCAGTTGCGGGATGGATAGGCCGTAAATGGTAACATTTTCGTAAAGGCTAAGCATTTTGATAAGGGAGTGGATAGTGCGCCCATAAAGCAAATCGCCCAAAATTGCAACAGAAATATTATCAAGCCTGCCTTTGTTTTTGTAGATGGTGTAGGTGTCCAAAAGGGCTTGGGTCGGATGTTCGCCGCTGCCTGCACCGGCATTTAGCACGGGCACATCAGACACAGCAGCTGCTCTTGTGGCAGAATCGATATCAGGGTGACGCATTACAATGGCATCGGCGTAAAAATGCATTACACGAATGGTATCTTCCAACGTTTCGCCTTTGATTGCGCTGGACATTTCCAAGGCATTTTCCGTGGAAATATTTTTGCCGCCAAGGCGCAAAATTGCCGCCTCGAAGGACAAACGTGTGCGTGTTGAAGGCTCGTAAAAAATAGTAGCAACCACCTTGTCTGCGATGGCAGAGCTATAAGCCCTCTCGTTCTCCCTAATGTGGTCGGTTAGTTGAAAAAGCTTGTCCAATTCTTCCTTGCAAAACTGCTCAGAACCCAAAATGTGGCGCATAAAAACATCCCCTTATGGCTTTATTTTTTGTGCACAGGCACAAATTGTCTAATTATACAGCATAGCGCAAACCTTGTCAAGTGTTTTTTGCAAAAAAAGCCAACTTTTTTTGCGAGAGCAAAAACCGCCATTTAAGGCGGTTGAATGTTTGTTTTTTACAGCTCCACAATCTCTTCCCGCTTGGGACCGTTGGAAAGCCATGTTATTGGCACGCCCACCTGCTTTTCCACAAAGCGGACGTAATTTTTGGCATTTTCGGGCAAATCGTCAAATTTGCGTATGCCACGTATATCTTGCTTAAAGCCCGGTAGGGTTTCGTATACGGGCTTGGCACTGTCCAGCAGAGATGGTGCCGGAAAGTCGGTTGTTTGTTTTCCGTTTATCTCATATGCCACACAAACGGGTATTTCGTCCAGATAGGACAGCACATCTATCCCCGTCATCGCAAGCTGGGTAGCAGCTTGGCATTGTGCGCCATAGCGGGTTGCAACTGCATCAAAATAACCAACACGGCGGGGGCGGCCTGTGGTTGCACCAAATTCGCCGGCATCACCGCCACGCATGCGCAACTCCTGCGCTTCGTCCCCGAAAAGTTCTGCTACAAAAGGCCCCGCACCCACGCAGGATGAATATGCCTTGGTAACCGCCAAAATCTCGGTTATGGCATAGGGCGGTATGCCTGCACCAACACTGGCAAAGCCTGCCAAAGTGTGGCTGGATGTTACATAGGGGTAAATGCCCATGCCGGGGTCACGCAACGCACCCAACTGCCCTTCCAGCAGGATTTCTTTGCCATTATGGCGGGCATCCCGCAAAAATGCAGTGGCATCGCCCATGTGCTTTTCCACAAAATCTCTGTATTTCACAATTCTATCGTATATATCCATAAATTTAACGGGCTGGGCTTTATACACATTAACCAGTGTTAAATTTACTTTTTCATATAAGTATTCCAAACGGTTTTTAAGGTGTGCATCATCAAAAATTTCATTTATCTGTATGCACTCTTTGAAATATTTTTCGGCGTAAAAAGGCGCAATGCCTGCTTTTGTGGAGCCAAATTGGCGGTCACCCCTGCGCTCTTCTTCCAGCTCATCCAGCTGGATGTGGTGGGGCAAAACCAGTGGCACACGCCGGTCAATCATCAGCTGGAATTTCAGCTGTGGTGCACCTTCCATCACCTTGGCAATTTCCTTTTCCAAGTACTCCAAATTTAGGGCGCAGCCGTTGCCGATAATATTTACCACATTTTCGTAAAAAACGCCGCTGGGCAGTTGGTGTAGGGCAAATTTGCCGTATTTATTAAGTATGGTATGCCCCGCATTGCTGCCGCCCTGAAAGCGCACAACCACATCTGCTTGCCCCGCCTTAATATCGGTTATTTTGCCCTTGCCCTCGTCGCCCCAATTGGCACCCACGATGGCTGTAACTTTTGGCGCACAGTGTGTGCCGCTACTTCGACTTTCGTTAATACTCATATGGTCAACTCCCAAAAGTTTCGTTTAACACTTTATTGTATCACAGTATTTTCCAGTTTGCAAGCTATTTTTCCACCACATTCAAATCCATTAGGGCGGTTTGTATGGTGTAAAGAAAAACAAGAGTTCGATAGTTCGCTCCAAAGGGAGGCATGACATGCAGGGTTTGATTATAAATCACCACATCAGCCACCTCACGCATCTCCGCCTTTTCACGTTCGCTGGTTTCGCAGATGGCAGCTCTGTGTCTAATCACATCTATCGCTGTAATTTGACCACCTTCCACAGTTACCTCCACGCCAAAAGCTAACAAAACCGCATCAACATGACCTGCAAATGTGCCATCCGGCATCATGGACATGTCAAGCATTACAAGTTCGATGCTGTTAACAACCCTCATATACTGCACAAATCTGACGGAATAGATGCCGCCGGCAATCAGCAGCACAGCTAAAACAACTGCAATGGTTGTTATGATTAGCCGCTCTCTCGTTTTAGATCTCATATCCACTATGCCTTTCTTATCCAAAACTCGGCGGGTTCTCCATTTATGTCCCATGATTTGTGGAAGCCATCCCCCGCCCCTTGAGTTATGCTGTTGGATAGCACCTCCGCACAAATAAAGTCGGCATTCTTAGTGATGATGTCTGTAATTTTGTCGCTGGCTTGGTGGTGGATGGTTATTTTATCCAGCACTTCAAAATCCGCTTCTTTACGCATGGTTTGGATTTTGGAGATTACCTCACGGACGAAGCCTTCTTCGATAAGTTCTGGGGTTAGTTCTGTGTTTAGGACGACCAAAAAACCGTCTGCCATGTGGCTTGCGTGGTTTTCTGTTTGGATTTCTTCTACCAGTACGTCGGCTAGGGTTAGGTGGATTTGGTTGCCGTCGATTGTTAGGGCTATGCCGTCAGTTTGCAGGTCTGCCCAAAGGGTGTTACCGTCACCGTCAGCTAAAGCCGTGCCGATTTTTGGCAGGATTTTGCCATGTTTTGGCCCGAGGATTTTTAGGTTGGGTTTTATTTTGCGTCCTACCATGTGACCAGCGTCCGCCAGCACTTCCACGGTTTTTATGTTTAATTCCTCGCCGATTATGGTTAGGTAGGCGGGGGTTAGGCAAGCGCCGCCTTTGGGCTGCACAAACATTTTGGCGAGAGGTTGGCGGTTTTTGATGTTTGCGGTGTTTCTGGCGGCTCTGCCAGCACTTACTATGCTTAGGACGGCACCCATATTTTCTTCCAATTGTGGCAGAATTAGGTTTTCGTCGTAGGTTGGGAAGTCGCATAAATGTACGCTTTTTGCGGTGGTGTCACCCAAATTACTGACAAGATTTTGGTAAATTTCTTCCGCCATGAAGGGGATGTATGGGGCGCATAGTTTGGATAGGGTGGTTAGGGCGGTGTACAAGGTCATGTATGCGTTGATTTTATCGGCTTCCATGCCTGATGCCCAGAAACGCTCACGGCTGCGGCGTACGTACCAGTTGGACAAATCATCTACAAAGCGGGCAATTTCTCTGGAAGTTTCTGTAAGTTTGTAGTCTGCAAGACCTTCGTCTACACGTTTGATTAGGCTGTTTAGGCGGGAGATTAGCCACTTGTCCAACTCTGGTAGGTCTGCGTAATTTAGTTTATGTTTGCTTGCGTCAAAACCGTCTATGTTGGCGTAAAGCACGTAAAATGCGTAAGTGTTCCACAATGTGCCTAGGAATTTACGCTTCACCTCGTCAAGGGCGTTTTTGTCAAAACGGTTGGGTAGCCACGGGGCAGATGCGGAGAAGAAATACCAGCGAACGGTGTCCGCACCAACTTCTTCCACAACGTCCCAGCTTACGACATTTCCCTTGGATTTGCTCATTTTAACGCCTTTTTCGTCCAGTCCGTGTCCTAGAACAATTACATTTTTGTAGGGGGACTTTTCAAATAGTATGGTAGAGATTGCCATTAGAGTGTAAAACCAGCCACGGGTTTGGTCTACGGCTTCGCTGATGAAGTCGGCTGGGAAATTTTGCTCGAAAACTTCCTTGTTGGCAAAGGGGTAGTGGTGCTGGGCAAAGGGCATAGAACCGCTGTCAAACCAAGCGTCTATTACCTCTGGCACACGATGCGCCCGCCCATTACATTTTGGGCAATTTATGGTAATCCTATCGATTTGTGGTTTGTGTAAGTCAAGGCCGCTTAGGTCTTGCCCTGCTTTTTCTGACAGCTCCGCCACGCTTCCGATGGCTTCAAAATGTCCACATTCGCAATGCCAAATCGGCAGGGGCGTACCCCAATAACGTTCCCGGGACAGCGACCAGTCTATTACATTGTCGAGGAAGTTGCCGAAGCGTCCGTGTTTTACGTTGTCTGGCATCCAGTTGACGGTTTCGTTGTTTGCCAGAAGTTGCTCCCGCATTTTGCTCATCTCGATAAACCACGCAGAGCGGGCGTAGTATAGCAGGGGGGTGTCGCAACGCCAGCAATGGGGGTAATTGTGCTGGGTGTCCAAGGTTTTGTAAATTAAGTCACGGTCTGCCATGTATTTTAGGATTTTTGGGTCGGCTTTTTTGGCGAAAATGCCTGCCCATGGGGTTTCCTCGGTCATTTCGCCTTGTTCGTTTACAAGTTGGACGAAGGGCAAGCCGTATTTGCGTGCCACACGGTTGTCATCGTCGCCAAAGGCGGGGGCTTGGTGAACAACGCCTGTGCCTTCGGTTAGGAGTACGTAGGGGTCGCAGACGATGTAGTGGGCTGGTACGTCAAATTTTACAAAATCAAATAAGGGCTGGTATGCCAAGTGTTCTAAGGCTGAACCTTTCATGGTTTCGATAATTTCGTGGTCTTCGCCCAGCACATTTTCTACCAGTGATTTGGCAAGAATGTAGGTTTTGCCATTTTGTGATGCACGGACATAATCTTCCTCGGCATTTACGCACAAAGCCACATTTGATGGTAATGTCCATGGGGTGGTTGTCCATGCCAAAATGTATTCATTTTCACGGTCAAGTACCTTAAACTGGGCGATTACGGACTTTTCTTTGATGTCCTTGTAACCCTGCGCCACCTCGTGACTGGACAAGGAAGTGCCACAACGGGAGCAGTAAGGCAAAACCTTATGCCCTTTGTACAGCAAACCCTTGTCCCAAATGGTTTTTAATGCCCACCAGACGCTTTCGATGTATTTGTTGTCGTAGGTGACATAGGGGTTGTCCATGTCCAACCAAAAGCCCACACGGGCGGACATTTTTTCCCACACATCCTTGTATTTCCAAACAGATTCTTTGCATTGCTGTATAAACGGCTCCACGCCATATTCTTCAATCTGCTTTTTACCGGAAATTTTTAATGCTTTTTCAATTTCCAGCTCTACTGGCAGGCCGTGGGTATCCCAACCCGCTTTGCGCAACACCTTGTAACCCTTCATGGTTTTATATCGTGGTATAATATCTTTTACAGCACGGGTAATAACGTGGCCGATATGGGGCAGGCCGTTGGCCGTGGGCGGCCCTTCAAAAAAAGTAAAACTCTCCGCCCCTTCACGGTTTTCGATACTTTTTTCAAATATTTTATTATCCTGCCAAAATTTAAGCACGTCCAGCTCCCGCTGGGCAAAATTTAAGTCTGCATTAACCTTTTTGTGCATAGGTATTCCTCCGATGTTTGTCGATGCACCAATTATACCAAAAATAGGATAGGCTTGCAAGGGGCAAAACAAAAAGTGCAGCAACCCGCAGGTGCCGCACTTTATGGGTGAGATGGCTGTGAATTGCAATTATCTTATTCTAAATTCTCTAATACTGGATCCATTGCCACGAATGTCGAAAGTCAGCGTATATCCATACAGGTCATGGCATTCACCGAATGTGTAGTTTCCAGATTGGTTTGCATTGTTTGCATTCAAGTTTATGGCATACTCAGCAACAACAATCGTGCCATCAGAATACACTCTATTAACACTAAAAGACAAAATCCATACCGATGCGTTGTTTCCTGCGTTTTTGGGCAATATGCTGATAAACATTGCATTGCTAAATCCCACAAAAGTCACAAGGCAGTCAAATTCGCAATCACGGATGTCTTTTTCGCAGTTATAGCAGTGATATACCAAAGTTTGGCATCCCGGTGTGGTGCATACCATTACCCAAACTTTGTTGCCATCTTGCCATCTTGTGATGGGTGTCCAAACACCGTTGTTGTATTGGCCGTATTCACGCCTTACAAGCTCGCAACTGCGTTGTCCGATGTGCCACACTTCTTTTGTGTCACCGCAATCAAGGCAGGTGTACAAGAAGTAGCCATTATGCCAGCAAGAATTTTTTGCTCTAAACACGCCTTCGTCCCAATCACAATCAGCAAAAGCACAATGTGGCAAGATTTTCGATTGTTGGCAACCCGGTGTAGCGCAAGACATTATCCAAACAAACCTGCCGGTTTGGGGGTTGGGGATGGGCGTCCACACACCACCACCTTGATATTGACCATATATGCGCCTTGTAAATTCTTCACAACCACGCATGTGGCGATAGGATTCGGTTTTTGTTTCTTCACAAACCAAGCATGTAAACAACATATATCCGTTATGCCAGCAGTTGTTTATAGCTCTGAAAACACCTTCATCCCAAACGCAACATTCTGTGGCAACCTTTGGCTCGCCTGTATTTGCCATAACAGGGAAGGCAACTGCAAAAACCATCAAAAGCGCAAATAAAGGTACAAAAAGTTTTTTTCTCATTTTTCAAGACCTCCAAAAATTATTTCCTCGATTTTCGGAGCGAGGTTCTCCGCTTGCCTCGTTGATTACGCTCAACGTGGTTAAACGCTTGGCCGGTCGTGTCCAAGTGGTATGTACATCCAACAACTTCAAAAGCCGTTGGCTATGGTGTTTACCCATCTCACCCACTATCAGTATAGCACAACTTTGCCACATTGTGTCGATTTTTTTGTCATTTTTTGTCATATCTTTTATTACATTTTTATGACATTGATATTGCAATAATGTATCAAAACAAAATCCTTGCAAGCCTGCCTGTCATGTGGTAAAATGGTGGATACGGTGTTTTTTAGAGGAGGTGGAAATTATCATAGATACAAAACTTTTGCCCCGGCGTATTTTAGCATATATTGCAGGGCTTTTAATACTGGCTTTTGGTGTAGCTTTTTCCATAAATTCGGAACTTGGGGTATCCCCTGTCAGTTCGGTGCCTTATGTGGTGCATCACATCTTACCCTTCGATATTACGGTGGGCACAGCAACCAATGCCGTATTTATCATTTTTATACTATTACAAATCGCCATTTTGCGCAAACAATACAAATGGTTTAATTTAACACAAATTTTATTTGCCACAATATTCGGCTTTTTTGCGGATTTTACCCTGTGGGTAATGGGCGGGCTGCAATTTCCCACATACGCCGGGCGTTTGGGTATGCTTGCAATTTCTGTGGTGCTTATTGCCATTGGTATTGTGTTTATTATGGCTGGGCGGCTTGCCCCGCTGCCACCCGAAGGCTTTGCCGCATCCATCGAAACCCGCTGGCCAAAAATTAAATTTCATGTGGCTAAAATGGTGATGGATTCCGCATTGGTTGTTATTTCCCTGTCTTTATCCCTTATTTTTGCAGGGGAAGTGATGGGCGTGCGGGAAGGTACTGTAATTTCTGCCATTGTAATTGGTAAAATTATCCCATACATAAAAAAAGCCCTGCGCCCCATACTTGTAAAGTTGGAGCCGATGGAGTGATGTGATGAAATCAAAACTTACTAAAAATGCGCTTATAATGGCTTTGCCTTTGGTTGTGCTGGCAACGCCGTTTTTGATAGTCATGGGTGAAGCTTGGTTTTTACTTGCCGTACCCATTGCCATAAGCATACTTTTAAGTTTAACATTAGCTAAAAAATTGGATACAAAAGATGCGGTTGCCTACCCCATTGTAAATTATGCCTTTTTGCTGTTGTTGTTCTGGTTTTTGTGGGCATATCCCAGTGTAGGGCTGGGAATGATATTTACTTTGCCCTTTATTTACCTAATAAACGCCGCTTTGGGGCATTTATACTTCCGCATTGTTAAAAACAGGAAAAAGTGGCATATGGTTTTGGTTTTGCTTGCCACCCTTTTAATAACATCGTATATGTATAGCGAGCATTACGGGCAAAACCGCAACACGCCCGTGCTGTTTAGAATGTTTAGGGGCGATTTTGGGCACACCGGCTGGGTAAGGGAAAACCGAATGACAGATGATGTACAAACAACTGCCAACCGTGCAATTAGATATCGAATGGAGCGCATTGTGCGCACCACGCCCCTGAGAAGCCGCACAGAGTTTTGGCTTTTGGCAGAAAATATGGAAACAGGAGAAAATCACAGAATTAGATTGGATGAAGCCTTTAGGGAGCCCATTTCCCGATTTGGGTCTTGGTCATCCCCACAGCGATGGAGTGTGATGCAACCCATTGACGAAACAGGACAACTATTTCAATTAACAACCACATCAGATTTTGCAACCCTAAGACGCTGGCGGTTGGAAATTAACCTGCACACAGGCACAGCCCGCCTAACAGATGCAATACATGCGCCAATGATTAGCAGAACATATGATAATAGATTTGTATACGGCCTTTATTTATCCAACTTTTTTAACGACAAAAACCCGTCCATAAGGCTTGTGGTGAGGGATTTGGCAACAAGTGCAGTTGCTGATATACCAATCCAAATTGATGCCGCCGAGGTGCTTGTGGATAATTTTGATTGGGATTGGGGAAGTGGTTCATTTGGGCGAATTGTTAGCTTGGTGCCCGCAAGTGAGTTTGGGGTATATGATATGTTATTACACCAAGGTTTTTTGCATGCCGAGCGGCGGTTTAGTTTGGATATGAACACAAAAACCCTAACCCCGCTGAATTAGGACAGCCACCAAACCCGCTCCCCACCAATTTCAAAGCCCAATTTGCGGGCAAGGTGCATGGAAACCGGGTTATGTGTACTAATTTGCCCAAAGGGCACAAGTCCACGCCCCAGCTGAAAATTGGTGATATTGGTGTAAAGTGCTGCGCCATATCCCTTGCCTTGACGGTTATCAAAAACCCGCAACATGCCCATGCTACCCTCGGCATGGATGCCTATAAATCCTATCATTTCGCCATTTTCATAGCCGCCGAATAATTCACCATCGGCAATTCGCCCTGCCAAATATTCTTCGCCCAAATCCATGTCATAATTAGCTTGTACCATGGTCAAATCGCCCATGGTTAGCGGCTTAAAGTCCATAAAATCAGGTGTTTTTAGGGGGCTTCCAAAATACGCCCCTTGAAAATTTTCCAAAATTTCGCTGGGTTTAATTTTTGCCTCAAAATCTGCCAACATAAAATCTTGGTGGCACACAAAAAGCCCATTGCCGGGGAGGCTACGAAGCAAAACCTCCCCAACCTCATGGGTTGTGACAGACATCATATAGGCGCCACTCTTTGTTTCGTGAAGCAACACACCATTATCTTTATCGGCATACAAAACCGCAGCAGTACCCCGCTTGATGGGCGAAATCATGTCCATATGTTTTATTTGGTCTTGGCAAAGATATTCCATGGCAATGCTGCACATATTCGCTGGCACCTAAGTAATCCCCCCCTATTTGTGAACTTAAAAACCACGGATATAAACATTTCCGTTTGAGAAATATGCCTCATAGCCCATATACCTGAATAATGAAATCGGGAGATACGAATTGATGTGCATCCCACCAATCATATCAAATATGCTGAAGGGGTCGTCTTTGCCTATAACATTTACATCAAATTCCGCAAGATAACCTACCAAAGAAAACTCCGCAAGGCGTTCACCATCACGAAATATTGTATTTTGGCCACCTGCACCAATAACTTCCCACCCCAAGATTTCAACTATATCCCACAAGAACAGTATATGCGTTGGATATCCTTCACCCTTTGCAGTAAATAATGCAGAAGAAAGTGCTGCATCATCAACAAAAACCATACCATCACTAAAGTTGGGCAAAGAAAAAATGTTTTCAAGCGTGTCTGCATCCATTGTGCTGTCGTGGATGGGGATGATTGGGATAAGTATAAAACTGTTCACCACATACTCTCTTGCTTGCTCTATCATTTCCAGGTATTCCAGCGCATGGGCATTTTGGGTGCCTCTAAAACTCCAAGGGGAGTCTTGCGGAAAGCTAACGATATATACATACTCATCTCGCTCTGCCAAAATCAATCCTATCGGACCATCATGCTCCACATGTACTTTAGCGATCGAAAAGAGAAGGCCTTCACTTTCGCCAAATTCTTCTCTGGTAGCTACGTGATAAGCACGCCAGCCCCTTGCAATTTCATTTTCAAATGAAGTCAAAAAATAATTACCTCGCCATAAACCGGGAAGCTCAAAGGAAAATCCCCAATCGTCAAACCGCAAGAGAAAAGGCGCATTGTTTTCTATCACATATTCTTGTGGATTTTCCGCATCTTGTGTGTCACAAGCTGTAAAAGTGAACAACACAACTAATGCTGAAAGTAGAGTGAGTAAGTATTTTTTCATAAAATTCTCCCGATGCTTTGTTTGGTATTGCCTGCGAATATTTTAGGGTAATGTCACACAAATTCGCTGATACCAAAACCATCATCTGTAGTATCAACTAATCGGCGCACCTTTTCTTCGCCCTTAATAATACGCAAGCAGCCAGCCGCCAGTGCTTCCAATTCATACTCACCGGGCATAATTTCCACAGGGGCAATAAAGCTTACCCTGTCGGCAATTTCCTTGGCAAAACCCTTCGCCTTGGCAAGCCCGCCTGTTATTATTATCGCATCCACCTTGCCGCTGACAACTGTAGCAAGCGAGCCTATGGATTTAGCAATATTATAAGCCATAGCGGCCATTAGCAGGGCAGATTTTTCATCACCGGCCGCTGCATCATCCTCCACCTTGCGAAAATCCGTGTGGCCAAGATGTGCCATCAAGCCCCCTGCCCCACGCATTTTCTTCTTCAAATCCTTTTTGGGCAAACCAGAATCGTAAAAAACATTCACAAAGTCCATCAGTGGCGCACCGCCCGCTCGTTCCGGGGAAAATGGTCCGTTGTCATCCCCAACAGAATCTTGCAAAATGCCTTTTTCGTAGACAGACAGGGAAATGCCGCCGCCAAGATGGGCTATGATAACATTCATATCCTCAAACTTTTTGCCTTGTTTGCCTGCCAAAATTATGGATTGGGCACGGGAGTTTAGCACATGAGACAAGGACTTGCGCCTAATTTCGGGATAGCCTGTGATTGCAGCAATTTCCGGCAGCCTGCCTGCTGCCACGCTGTCGTAAATATAGGCACCGCAACCGGCCTCGCCGGCAACTAAATCCGCCATCAGCGAACCAAGGTTGGATGCGTGGCTGCCGCCCTTTTCCGCAGAAATCCAGCCTTTCATCACATCATTAAACACATAACCGCCAGTTTCTAAAACAGGCATAAGCCCTCCACGGCCAACCACGCCATCAAGGTCTGTTACCTTAACGCCATGCTCCTCCAACGCATTTAGCACATGGCTCAAGCGAAAATCTTTTTGGCTGGGCAGGTCGGGGAATTTTGCCAGCTCTTCCCTATCATGTTCTACATTTATCATAAACACAGGCTCATATTCCCGAAACAGTCCAATTTTTGTGGATGTGGAGCCCGGGTTAATTGCCAAAATCAGTTTTGCCATATTTTTTTAACCTCCAAAAAATAAATTGACCGCCACCGCATTTACATGGGCGGCGGTCGAACTTCTATACCAGCTCAAAACCCCTGTCAAAAGCTTTTTGGTTCATTTCCACAAACTGGGGTTTTACAAGGCTGGCGATTATTGCTTTCCAGTCAATATCACCAAGGTTCATCAGCTTGGCAATTGCACCTACAAGCAGTACATTTTGGCCACGGGGGTTACCGATAGCTGCCGCTTCTTTTGTAGCATCCATCACCTTAGTTTCCACGCCTTTTGTTAGCCTGTCAAGCACATCGGCGGGATATTCTGCCGCACCTGCCAAAACCCCCGTGGGGGCAATGGTTTGGCTGTTTACCAAAGCCACACCATCAGGCTTTAAGTAGCTTATCCAGCGCAGTGCCTCTAATTGCTCAAAGGCAATAAGCACATCGGCTCCACCTTTTTCAATAACAGGGGAATGTACCTCGTCCCCATAACGCACATGGGTGCTAACGGAGCCGCCACGCTGGCTCATGCCATGTATTTCGCTCATCTTAACATCGTATCCGGCGGCCAAAAGGCCATTTGAAAGGATTTTGCCGGCCAAAATTGTGCCCTGGCCGCCAACCCCCACTAGTAATATGGATTTTGACATAAATTTAATTACCTCCTAATTCCTTTCACAGTTCTTTAAGTATTTCTGGATAGTTGTTGGGCTAAATGTTCCTTCATCATCTTCTTCCGGCCACTGGCAATCATGGATTTTGCGATAAATTGGTAGCCTTCAAAACCGCCATGCTCCAAGCTTAATTTAGTTTTGCCATCTACTTCTGTAAGTGTCCATTTTACAATGGTTTTAAGCTTTGGCTTTATTGCGGTGCATTGGTAGGTCAAAAAATCAGCTTCATTAAAATCCAAAACTGTGTTGTTAAAAGTTCCGCAGAAAAAGATGCTTGGTTTGATATTAAAGTCAAAACGCTGCCTTTTTTCCAAAACAAAGCCTTTGGAAGGCATACACCACTTGCTTAAAAGATCGTAATTCACCAAATGCTCCCATACGGCTTCCTTGGGTGCGGGATAGGTAACTTCCAGCCGTATAGTTGCCATATATCAATTTCTCCTATTTCTTAACAATCGCATTCACCGGGCAAACTTGGGCGCAAACTGTGCAACCCACGCAACTTTGGTCAATTTTTGCCACTTTGCCATCCATGGACACGGATGGGCAGCCCACTTTGATACAGGCCTTGCAACCCACACATTTATCATTAACTTCAAATTTATCTTTGAAAAGGTTTTCACCAAACTCCTTGTATTCAGGCTCGCCCATGGGTTTTAACACACAAGGCCAGCGGGTGATGATGATGGAAGCTTCATCCCTTGCATATGCCGCATCCATAACGTCACGCACGGCTTTAAGGTCATTAGGGTTTACCACATCCACATGTTTTGCACCAAGGGCTTTGCACACGGTGGCAATGTCCATTTCGTGGGCAGGGTCGCCGTAAGCACTGCGGCCTGTGCCGGGATGCTCCTGCTGCCCCGTCATCCCCGTGATGCGGTTATCCAAAATAACACAAATAACTTTGGAGCGGTTGTAAAGCACCTCAATAAGGCTGTTTATGCCTGTGTGGAAGAATGTAGAATCTCCCATAACACCTACAACACGGGTATCCTTACCGGCTTGCTCCAAGGCAATTTGGGTGCCATGGGCGGCGGAAAAGGCCGAGCCCATGCAGATAACATAATCAATGGCATTAAAGGGTGGCGCAAAACCAAGGGTGTAGCAACCAATGTCACCTGCCACAATGGTATCCTTACGCTTGGCAATTTCTGTAAAAAAGCCACGATGGGGACAGCCGGAACATAAAACAGGCGGGCGTGGCGGCACATCATCAGTGTTTAGGCTGACAGTGGGCATGCCCTCGCCAAAAATGGCTTTACGAAGCACATCGGGTGTTTTTTCCCCATAAGGCGGGTCAACAGAAAGGCACTCGTAACCCTTCTTCATAACCCAGTCTTGTATATAGGGGTCGTTTTCTTCAATTATGTAGACCTTTTCATGGTCTAATTTATAAAATTCATCCAGCAGGCTGTCCGGCAGTGGATGGGTAAAGCCCAGTTTAAGATAACTTGCATCATCCCCAAAAACTTCCTTTGCAAAATTGTAGCACATACCGGAGGTGATAACGCCAACTTTACCGCCCTTTTCGATATAGTTAAGGGGTGTTTTTTCGGAAAATTCTTTTAGTTTAGCCATCCTCTCTTCTACCTTAACACGCAAGGCAACGGCAAAAGCGGGGATTGGTAGGTATTTACGCACATTTTTTTCATAAACCCTATGGGGCACTTCAACACGCGGGCTAAGGGTTACTGCAGATTTGGAGTGTGCCACACGGGTTGTAATACGTATCATTACAGGTACATCAAAATCTTCAGATAAGTCAAATGCCGCCTTCATCATGTCGAGGCATTCCTGGCTGTTTGCAGGCTCCAAAAGCGGCACCTTACTGGACTGGGCGTAATACCTGTTGTCCTGCTCGTTTTGGGAGCTGTGCATGCCGGGCTCGTCCGCCGTTACCAGCACCAAGCCTGCATTTGTGCCTGTGTAGGCAAATGTAAACAGGGGGTCTGCCGCCACATTAACGCCCACATGCTTCATGGCGCAAACCGAGCGGCTACCGCCAACAGCTGCACCGCAAGCTGCCTCCAAGCTAACCTTTTCGTTGGGGGCCCATTCGGCGTAAATTTCTTTGTAATTAAGCAGGTTTACCAAAATTTCTGTACTGGGCGTGCCGGGATATGCGGATGCAAATTTTGCACCAGCCTCCCACGCCCCTCTTGCAAGGGCTTCGTTGCCCGTCATTAAAACCTTTTCCATTAATTAACCTCCTCAAATTTTGTGTGTTAATATATAATTTAATTGTTCTTTAAGTTGCGGGATGCTTTCGGTTACAGTTGTCCGCATCTGCTCCCATCTCCACATCACTATCAGGCGTGGCGGTACCTTTGGCAATTGTTACAAAGTTGTCAAACTAAGATTATTGTTATTTTGATTATACCAAAGCCCACCCTTTTATGCAAGCCTGTTTTTGATGCTTGGCAACGTGCATAAAGACTTCGCACAATTTCTTTTTGTGCACAGCACTCACCATTTTGCCAAAGTGCAGGCAAAGTGGTTGCCGCCTACCACACCAAAGAAATTGGTTAGGCTAAATTATGCACCGTTGCCACTTGACAAGCCGCCATTTTTTGGTTATACTGGTTGGATACAACAAAAAAATCAAAAGTTTTAGGAGATGTTACCAATGGGATTTTTTAACATTTATGGTGAAGATGCGGTGCAGTTAGGCGGCGCACAAACCCAGCAACCCGCAGGCGAAGGCGGCGGCGAAGAGGCGGCAGGCGGTTTTTTTGGCGGCAGTGCCATGATGTTGGTTGTTTGGGGCGTTGTTATTGTGGGTATGTGGTTTTTGCTTATCCGACCCCAGCGCAAGCGGGAAAAAGAAGTGCGTGAGATGCAGTCCGGCCTTAAAGTTGGGGACAGCATTGTTACCACCAGCGGCTTTTTTGGCAAAATTGTAGGTAGCGGCACAGATGCCTTTTTAATTGAGTTTGGCGAAAATAAAAGCTTGCGTGTTTGGGTGCGCAAGGGTGATATTGCGGGCATAAAATCCCCGACAACCACCGCATCCAAGGACGATGCGCCTGCCATTGAGGATAAAAAGAAGGACAAGGACGATAAGTAAGATTTTATTGTATGAGTGTACATGAGCGAACATAAAGGCAATTCATTTGTGCGGCAGGCGGCAATTTTGGCGGCAACGGGCATTTTTGCCCGCCTTTTGGGCTTTTTATACCGCCTGCCCCTAACCCATTTAATAGGCGACGAAGGCAACGCTGTTTACAGCGTTGGTTTTGTTGTTTACACATTTTTGCTGGTGCTATCATCTGCCGGTTTGCCTGCCGCCATTGCCAAATTAGTGGCAGAACGTGCAGCCATAGGGCATCACGATGCGGCGCACCGTGTTTTTCGTGTGGCTTTGGGGCTGGCGGCGGTTGTCGGGGTATTGGTTTCTGTGGCCGTCTTTTTATTGTCCGGGCAAATTGTTGCCTTCCTTAACATGCCTGAAGCCCAGCTTGCCTTGCAAATGCTTACGCCAACCATATTTATCGTTGCTGTAATGTCGGTTTTGCGTGGTTATTTTCAGGGCATGGCCACCACCGTACCCACAGCCCTTTCCCAGTTAGTGGAGCAGATTTTTAACGCTGTTTTCTCCATCATCCTTGCCCATAGCCTTTGGAATTTTGCATTAGAGCAGGGTTATGCGGAAGTAAACTTTGGTGCGGCAGGCGGCACATTGGGCAGCACAGTAGGCGCAGTTGCAGGCTTTATGGTAATTGCAGGCATATACTTTTTTGCAAGTAAGGGCATTTTGCAAAAAGTGCGCAATGCCACAGCCGCCAGAAAACATCAAGGTAAATTTAGTACAGAAAAAACGGGGCGGCTTGTGCGCACCATCCTGCGAACGTCTTTTGTGATGATTGCGGGAACAGCAGTGTTTTCCATTGCCGCCATAATTGATGTTTGGATGATACCCGGCCGCCTGCTTGCTGCAGGATTTGATGAGCAAACCACAAGAGAGTTGTACGGGCAGGTTGCGGGTAAATTTAACACCCTTACCAATGTGCCTGCCGCCATATCCTCCTCCATTGCCATTGCGGCTGTGCCTGCCATTGCCGCCGCCCGCAAGCTGGGCAAAAGGCAGGATGTGCAGGATAAGCTAAACACAGCCCTGCGGGTGGGCATGTTGCTTACAATACCCATTGCTTTTGGGCTTGCCGCCCTTGGCCCGCAGATTATTGCCCTGCTTTTCCCTGCCCATCCTGATGGCGGTACCCTGTTTTACGCAGGTTTTTTGTCGGTAATATTTTTGGCGGCATCCCAAATTTCCACGGGGGCTTTGCAGGCCCTTAACCGTGGGCGCGTGCCTGTGTTTTCCGCTATTTGCGGGGCTTTGGTAAAGGTTTTGGCGGGGTTTGTTCTTATTTCAATACCAAGTATTAATATTTATGGGGCGGTTATTGGTACAACGCTGTGCTTTTTAGTGTCCGCATTTATCAATTGTGCATTTTTATTTAAGCACACCGCCACAAAGCCCGATATTGTAGGGATGTTGATAAAACCCAGCCTTGCCAGCCTTGCCATGGGTTTGGGGGCTTTTGGGTTTTACCATTTATTGTATGTTGCCTTGGGCAACCTTCCTTTTGCCACAATTGCCGCTATTTTCATCGGCATGGGGTTATATGTGGCATTTATGTTGATGATACGGGGGTTAAATGAGCATGATATTATGTTTTTGCCCGGCGGCAAGCGTTTATCCGCCAAATTAAAAAGCAAGGGTCTGATTTAGAATGGAAAAAATTCGCAATAAATTTGGTTGGGGGAGTGGGCAGGGGCTTTCGGCATTTTTATGATAATTGCTGGCTTGCGGTTTAAGACGCCCATGCCAATACAGCCCATAAAGGCGGTTGGTGGTGCGGGGTGCAGGGCTGCTTATGGGACTTTTTTGACTGGCAGCAGGAGCAACCGGCATTTTGCTAACCTGCTGGCCTTTGGTTTTGTCGTGTCCGCCATTACCAAGCCTAATTTTGGCGGCGTGCCAATGTGTACAGGTTCGTGCGGCTTAGGGGCATACCCGTTTAGTATAATACCCACGCCTGTGCTTGGTGTAGTCCTATTTTTTGTGGGATTGGGGCTGACACAGGCCGCCCGTGATGCGGGCATTGGTTTTTGGCAGGGCTTACCGTACAGCAACTTTTGAAGCGGGATTGGTTGCACCCATAATGCGATTAGGAGTTGATTGAATGTCGCAAATTAGTGTACAAAATTTAACATTTGCCTACGAAGGCAGTTATGATAATATTTTTGAAGATGCCACATTTAAGTTGGACACGGCATGGAAGCTGGGTTTTGTTGGCAGAAACGGGCGTGGCAAAACCACGTTTTTGAATTTATTGCGTGGGAAATATGAATATAGCGGCCAAATTACCGCAAGTGTAAAGTTTGACTACTTTCCATACCATGTGGTGGACAAAACTGCGCCCACACAGGCAGTGGTGGATGAAATTTGTGTGGATTACCAAGGTTGGGAGTTGGCGAGGGAATTGTCCCTGCTGGATGTGGAGGAGGGGGTGCTTGCCCGCCCTTTTAACACCTTATCCAATGGCGAGCAAACTAAGGTGATGCTGGCAGCATTATTCCTTAACCAAAACAACTTTTTGTTGATAGATGAGCCTACAAACCATCTGGATTACCATGGGCGCAAAGCTGTAAGCGAATATCTAAACAGCAAGCAAGGTTTTATCGTGGTTTCCCATGACCGTGCATTTTTGGACGGTTGCGTAACCCACATTCTATCCATCAATCGGGCGGATATACAGGTGGTGCGTGGCAATTTCTCATCTTGGTGGGATAACAAGAAACAACAGGATGGTTTTGAGATGGCGGAAAATCAGCGGCTAAAAAGAGAAATTGGGCGGCTGGAAGCCACCGCAGGACAAAAGCGCAAGTGGGCTGACGATTTGGATGCAACAAAAGCGGGTCAAGGCAATGCACGCCACGTTGTTGGCGAAAAGGTGCGCAAGCTAAATAAGCGTGTGAAGAATTTGGAGAAACGGCAGGATAGAGCCATCGAAGAAAAATCCGGCTTGTTGAAAAATGTTGAGCAGGCAGATGATTTGAAAATTTTTCCCCTTAAATATCGTGCCGAACAATTGGTAGCTTTGCGGGATATTTCCATATCCTATGGCGGCAACGTGGTTTGCAAAAATGTCAGCTTTGCTGTGGAGCGTGGCGACCGCATAAGTTTACGGGGCAGAAACGGCTCGGGTAAATCCAGCATTATCAAGCTTATTTGTGGTGAAGATGTGCCCTTTACAGGGGAATTTCGCAGGGGCAGCAGGTTGGAGATTTCTTATGTATCCCAGGACACCAGCCACCTTGCGGGCGGTTTGACAGACTTTGCTAAAACCCACGAACTGGATGAAAGCCTATTCAAAGCCATTTTGCGCCAACTGGATTTTTCCCGCATACAATTTGATAAGGACATGGCAGATTTTAGCGGCGGGCAGAAAAAGAAGGTGCTGTTGGCGAAAAGCCTGTGCAAACCCGCCCATCTATTAATTTGGGACGAGCCGCTAAATTTCGTTGATGTACTGTCCCGCATACAGATTGAGGATTTGTTGCTGAAATACCAACCCACAATACTGTTTGTGGAGCATGATAAGGTGTTTAGTGACAAAGTTGCAACAAAAACCGTGGATTTATAGGGGGTGCCCATGGAATATGCTGTAATTGTAGTTGGCGGCGGGGCGGCGGGTATGATGGCAACCGCCGCCGCCGGCAAGGGTGCGCTGTTATTGGAGAAAAATGATAGTTTGGGCGTAAAGGTTGGCATTACAGGTAATGGGCGTTGCAATGTTACCAATAATTGTGATGTGGAGCAGTTAATTGAAAAGGTTTTGCGCAACCCCTATTTTTTGTACAGCGCATTTTACGCCCTGCCGCCCAGCGACCTGATTAGCCTGCTTAACGGGCTTGGCGTGCCAACTAAGGTGGAGGGGAATGGGCGGGTTTTTCCTGTTTCTGACAGGTCTGCTGATGTGATTGATGCGCTGACCCGACACATTGAACAGTGTGGCGGCAAAATACGCACAAATGCACAGGTTGCAGGCATTACCAAGGGTGATGACGGGATTTTTTGTGTGCAACTGTCGGACGGCGAGGTTTTGCGGGCAAAAAGCTGTATTTTGGCAACAGGCGGGCTTAGCTTGCCCGGCACAGGCTCCACGGGGGATGGGTTTGAGTTTGCAGGGCAATTTGGGCATAAGGTGACAAAAACCAGTCCCGCCATTGTGCCCCTTACCTGCGCCGAGCCGTGGGTTGGGGAATTAATGGGCATTTCCCTTTCCAATGTGCATTTAATGGCGGAAGCGGGCAAGCGCAAGGTTTTTGAAGGTGTTGGGGATGTGATGTTTGCCCACTATGGCATTTCGGGTCCCTTGGTGCTTACGGCAAGCGGGTTTAGCCCAAGCAAAATACGCATTAACCTGCTGCCGCAGCTTGATGATATTAGCCTTTTGGATGAATTTGGCAAAAACCTTAATCGTGATATTAAAAACGCCTTGGAAGGGCTGTTACCCAAGGCGATAATCCCCGTGATTTTGGGGATTGCGGGGGTTGATGCCCATAAAAAGGTAAACAGCATTACCAAAGAGGAGCGAAGCCGATTGGTCGCCCAAATTACAGGGCTAACGCTTACTGTTACGGGCAACCGTGGTTATAAAGAAGCGGTAATAACTGCCGGCGGCGTGGATGTGGCAGAAATTGACCCTTCTACCATGGAATCCAAGCTTGTTGCGGGGTTGTATTTTGCCGGGGAGATGATTGATGTGCATGCCGTTACAGGGGGATATAACCTGCATATTGCATTTTCCACAGGGTATTTGGCGGGCTTGTCCGCAAAATGATGGGGCGATGTTTGGTTACATTACAATGGCGTGGTTTTCCGCAATAAATTCGTCCGCTATTTGATTGCCTTGCATATCAAAAACCCTTCTGTATAGGTGGTTGTGGCGTGTTTGCCGGCCCCAGTCCTGTTGGTGGTAGGCGGCATGTTTTTCATAAATTTCGTAGTTATGCTCCTGTGGTTTGGCAGACTTCCATATGCCCTTTAACTGGTCATCCCCGATTTCCAGCACCAACTGAAAGGTTTGGTTGGTGTTGTTTTTTATTGCCAAATCCTTGTAATTATAAAAGCAGGTGGCATCCGAGCCAAAAAACTTGGCAGGGGTGGTATCATAGCCATGCCTGTGCCGCTCTGCCACGGTTAGGGGGGTATGCAGGGCCATCCAATACATAAAGCCCGAAAGATGGCACAAGCCGCCACCCAAGCCCTGGGAAAATGCACCGTTAAGCAAAATAGCACCATCCAAATAACCCTTGCGGGTGGTGGGTTTGCCGATAAGTTTCCAAAAGGACAAGGTTTCGCCGGGGTGGATTATTGTGTTGTTAATTTTTGCCAGTGCCAAACGCAGGTTGACGATTTTGTTTTGCTCCAAAATAGGGTCCACCCCCACTAAATGGCGCAGTAGCGGGGTTTGGTGGGTAAAATGCACATAGGGCAATTGACCGCTGTCCGATTTGGGTTTGGCAAACTTTGTACCGCCAAATGCCCACTTCGCTTGCCTTTTTAGACGATGGTATGCCACCCCCAGCCGCCGGCGCAGGGGGTTTCGCAGGGATGGCTGTGGCACGTGGCGGATTATGTTTGGGCTATTCATTTGCACCATTCCAATACAGCCACATGCCACTGTGGTCTTTTTGCCCATGCCCGGCTTTTGACAGTTGCCTGTAAATATCAATGGTTTGCCCTGTGAATGGCAAGGGGCAACCCACCTCTTGCCCTGTATTTACGGCATTTTGAAGGTCTTTAATATGCAGGTCTATTTTGAAGCCGGGGTTAAAGTTACCATCCAAAATCATGGGTATTTTGGCATTTAGCACCGCAGAGCCTGCTAAGCCGCCCTTTATGGCTTCAAAAACCTTTTGGGCATCCACCCCCGCCTTGGTGGATAGGGTGAAAGCCTCGCAAACCGCCGCAATATTCATTGCCACAATAATATTATTTGCAAGTTTGGTTGTGTTTCCCGCACCAATTTCGCCGCAATGCACGGCGGATGCACCCATTTTAAGCAGTATGGGGCGCACCCTTTCAAACAAATCCCCATCGCCGCCAACCATTATGGATAGGGTGCCGTTAATAGCACCCGGTTGCCCGCCTGATACAGGCGCATCCAGCATTTTGACGCCCTTTTCGGCGCATTTATCGTGTATTTTTTGGGAGATGGCAGGGGCGATGGAGGACATGTCCACTAAAATCAGCCCTTCTTTTGCATTTTCCAGCAAGCCGCCTGCGCCCAGCACCACCTGCTCCACATCGGGGCCATCGGGCAGCATTGTAATTACCATTCCGCATTCCCGCCCAATTTCTGCGATATTGGAGGGGATTGCCCCATCGGCAACAACTTCATCCACACTTGCCTGTGTGCGGGAGTGGACAAGCACCACCTCCCCTGCTTTTATAAGGTTTTTAACCATAGGCTTGCCCATTATGCCAAGCCCGATAAATCCTATTTTCATACATTTTCTCCCTTCGCAACCACAAAATTGATGCCATCAGCAACAATTGCATAGCCCTGTGCCAAAGTTAATTCCCAATTTTTGCCGGTTATTTTATTTCCATCCTCTACCATACAGGCGGCGGACAATTTGCGCAAATCTTCTTGCGATTTTAGCACATCGCCCCCGCCCACAGCAATCTTGCCTGCTTCGCAGAAAAATTCATAATTACCACGAAGCACCGCCCCAAGCCCATCCACAGGGATAATTTGCCCGTTGATAGAGCCACTGCCCGCAAAAGGGATGGAAAGGGTTGGTTTTTCGATAAACTTTTCACGTATTTGGCGTAGCATCTCCTCATGGTCTGCGGCTTTTTGGTTTTGTTCTTCCATGATTTGGCTGTGTCCGTAGGGTTCAAAATCCACATCATCAAAATTTGGGATTCCTTTATCCAAAGCCTTGGTTAATATTGCGCCCAAGTCCGCATCCGCTTTTATGCTACGCCTTGCATCCTCATCCACCGCATCTATCGCAAAGCAGTGCAACCCACCAAGCAAATACCCGGCAAAATGCGCCAAGTGGGGGGATTTGCCGGCAGAAGCAACCTTTTTGTCAAGTTCTTCCAAATGCTCCTCGGGGGCATATCCCAGTTTTATTTCGGTGAAAACCGCTGTGCCCTCCAAAACCTCATTAACAACCCTGCCAAAGTCCCGCTCCCGCTTATTTCTTGCGGATAGGGCGGCGATTAGGGCGGGCTTGTCATTGCTACGCAAAAAGTGCATTAGTGCGCTTATTTCCAGCAAAATTAATATGCTTGCTTCTGTGCTATCCAGATGCCCACTATATGCGCCGCTGCACATTTCACCCATCAGCCGGGGCTGGATGCAGTGAAAAGCTTCGTGAAACATAAGCCCATATGGCGGCCCGTCCATTTTATCAACCATGCCCCAAGGGGCAACGCCCCACCGCTTGCCGCCAAATGTAAGTGCGGTGGCGGAAAATGCCTTGTCTGCGGGAAATTGCCCTACATACACATCCCCATGCTTACTTAAAAGCCCTTCATTATCGGCTTGGTTTGCCGCCACCGACCTGTCACCACCAATAAAAGCAAAGGGCGTGTGCAAATTAATGCCCCAAAGCTTGCCATTATCCATGTTGCACATTTCTTCCCATCGGCGCAAAAAATCCCCCGCCAAGGTGCGATTTATCATAATCCCCCACCCTATTGCATATTTTTTAACAAGTATAGCATGTTTTTGCTTGACAGGCAAGGGTATTATGTGTTACCCTTAATATAATTACATAAAACTACAAAATTTTAAGGAGTGTGAGTTATGTTAACAGGTATTTGGCTTATCCTCGCCTTTCTTTTCGTGGTTGTTTTGATGATATTGGCGATTTCTAAGCTTAACCTTCACCCGTTTTTGGCCATTATGGCGGCGGCGGTGCTTTTGGCAATTGTGTCCGGCATCCCCTTCCATATAAACGGCAACCCCAATGTGGGCAGCACAAACGTTGATGGTGTGTTTAACGCAGGCACGCTGGCATGGACCGTGGGACAGGGCTTTATGGCCATCTTCTCGGGCATTGGTATTGTAATTATCCTTGGTGCCCTTATTGGCGGCATTTTGGAAGCCACAGGCGGTGCGTTTAAGATTGCGGATATGATAATCCGCCTGTTGGGCAAGGCAAGCCCTACTGCTGCCATGGTTGTTATGGGCTGGGTTGTATCCGTCCCCGTTTTCTGTGATTCGGGTTTTGTTATCATCAACCCTGTGCGCCGCACCATTGTTAAGCGCACGGGCACAAGCGGCGTTGCCACTGCCCTTGGCCTTGGTGCCGGCCTTTACACATCCCATGTGCTTGTGCCACTTACACCGGGCCCACTGGGTGCGGCCGATGTGCTTGGCATGATGGATTATCTTTGGACGGTTATGTGGGTATCCCTTATAATCTCCATCCCCGGGCTTATTGCGGCATATTTTTGGGCTGTTTATCGTGGGCGCAAGGATAAATCCGAGGAAGATTTGGCAATTAAAGATGATGCCACCGTTAAAAGTTATGATGAGATTGTAAAAGAATTTGGCGGTTTGCCCAATGGCTTTTTGTCCCTATTACCAATACTGGCACCCATTTTAATGATGGCTATGGCGCAAATTGCCCACAACCTTTTCCCTGCCGAATGGGCTACGGCCACAGCGGTGTTTAGGGTTTTGGGCTTCCCAATAGTTGCTTTGACTGTTGGCTTTTTGTTCGGCATTATATTGCTTGCAGTTACCAAGAAATTGCCCAAGTTTAACGGGCTTACCAATGATACGTTGAAGATGCTGGGTCCAATCCTGTTCATCACAGCGGCGGGTGCCACCCTTGGGCGTGTTATCCAAGATTCGGGTATGGTGCCGTTTATCGAGTATCACGCAGATGTGTTTACTTGGATGGGGCTTGCCTTCCCCTTCCTTATCTCCGCCATTATTAAAACGGCGCAAGGCAGTTCCACAGTTGCGATGATAGCCACAGCGGGTATTATGATGCCTTTGCTTGGGGCGATGGGCTGGGAAGGCTCCAGCATCACCATTGCTTTGGTTGTTATGGCCATTGGCGCAGGTTCTATGATGGCATCCCATGCTAATGACAGCTATTTCTGGGTTGTTAGCAAGCTTAGCGGGCAAACGCCCCAGCAGGGATATAAAAACTGGACATCCATGACAGTTATACAAGGCGTGGCTGTTATGATTGGTATTTTCGCCTTCTATGGGATTTATCAACTGGTTTCGTAAATTTTATGGCTTGGCGGGCGTGCATTTTGTTTGTGCGCCCGCTTTGCTTATCCGGAGGTTTTTATGAGTATACACAATGATGCACAACAAATGATTAAAAGCATAATAGCAGACAACATGCCCCGCCATGCCGTGGAAAACGCCTTGCGGGCGCATGATTTTTGTGGTAAAATATATTTAGTGGCAATTGGCAAAGCGGCGTGGACAATGGCGCAGGCGGCTTCCGATTTCCTTGGAAATAAATTGGAGCGTGGTATTGTTGTAACTAAATACGACCACAGCCAAGGGGTTTTACCTAATATTGACATTTATGAGGCGGGACATCCCGTAGCAGACGAGGCAACAATCGCCGCCACAGCCAAGTGTATAGAGCTGACCCAGTCGCTGGGTGAAGGGGACGAGTTGCTGTTTCTTGTAAGTGGCGGCGGCTCTGCTTTATTCGAGAAGCCGCTGGACGGGCTTGGGCTGGCAGATATACAAGATGCCACAGAGCAATTGCTTAAAAGCGGTGCAGATATTGTGGAAATTAATATGATACGCAAGCGGTTTTCGGCGGTTAAGGCGGGGCGTTTTGCCCAAATGGCCGCCCCTGCCAAAGTTTTTGCCGTTATCCTGTCGGATGTGTTGGGGGACCGTTTGGATTCCATTGCATCGGGGCCTGCTGTGCCGGACGCTTCCACTGTGGCAGATGCCCAAAAGGTGGTAGAAAAGTATAATTTACAGTTAAACGACGCACAACGCAAATATTTGCTGGAAGAAACACCCAAGACCATTGATAATGTGAAAACCGTGATAACAGGAAGCGTTGCCACCCTAACAGCTGCGGCGGAAAAGGCAGCAAGCCGGTTGGGTTACACCCCAACAGTACTAACCACCACCCTAAATTGCGAGGCGGCAGAGGCCGGCAGGTTGATGGGCTCCATAGCGGCGGATACGGATGCGGGGCGCAATACTTTCACCCGCCCTTGCGCCATTATTGCAGGGGGCGAAACCGTTGTAACCGTTAAAGGCAAGGGTAAAGGCGGGCGCAATCAGGAACTTGCTTTGTCCGCCGCCAAAGCCATTGCAGGGCTTGATGGTGTACTCATCTTCTCCCTGGGTTCGGATGGGACGGATGGGCCTACTGATGCGGCAGGGGGCATTGTAGATGGTGCAACCATTGCAGGGCTTAAAGCCAAGGGTTTGGACGTGGACAAAGTGCTTGCAAATAATGACAGCTACACCGCCCTTGGGGCTGTTGATGGGTTGATTGTAACAGGCCCAACAGGCACAAATGTTAATGATGTAACCGTAATACTTTGCCGGTAGGGCGGGGTTACGAAGGCGGTAGCCGATCCCACCCTGATGGACGGACGCATTGTGCGGGACAGATAACAGTACATGGCGTAATTACAAAGGAGTACCAAAAATATGGAAGCTTTGAAAAGAAAATTCGGCAAAATTGATATGACAGAGGGCAGACCCTGGCGTAAGCTTTTAATGTTTGCCGTGCCAATGCTAATAGGCAACATTTTTCAGCAATTTTATAATTTAGCGGATGCCATGATGCTTGGGCGTTTTGTGGGCCCCAATGCCCTTGCGGCTGTTGGTGCATCCATGCCTGTTTTCTTCCTTATTATCGTGCTTATGGCAGGTGTTGCCGTGGGCGGCGGCGTTATGGTTTCCCAATACTTCGGCGCAAAAGCAAGGGAGGATTTGTCCCGTACCATCGGCACAATTATCACCTGCACTGCCATTGTGGGTGTTGTTTTGATGGTTGTGGGGCCGTTGCTGTCCCGCCCTTTAATGGTTGCCCTTAACACCCCGGCGGAAATTTTGGATGATAGTGTGCTGTACATGAACATCCTAATGTGGGGCATTTTAAGCATGGCATATTTTAACATATTTTCGGGCATTTTGCGGGGCTTGGGGGATTCCTTCTCCCCCCTTATTTACCTTGTAATCTCGTCTTTACTTAATGTGGCACTTAACTTTGTGTTTATTGTTTGGTTGGACTGGGGCATGCCCGCCGTTGCTGTTGGTACGGTAATTGCCCAAGGTTTTTCCGCATTTTTGTGCTGGCGCAGGCTGATGAAGATGCGCAGTGTTTTTGATGCCGGCAAAAAATACCTTAAACCCCAGAAAAAGTATGTAAAACAAGTTTTGAAACTGGGTTTGCCCACAGGCGCATCCCAGGCGGTTATTGCGGTGGCCGTTATGCTTGTGCAACCCCTTACAAACAGCTTTGGTGCAACCTTTGTGGCCACAATGACAATTGTTATGCGTATTGATGCCTTTATACTTATGCCCATTTTTAGCTTTGGCAACGCCATTACGGTGTTTGCGGGGCAAAACATGGGGGCAGGCAAAAAGGAGCGCATAAGCCAAGGTGTTAAGGAAGGGGTTATACTTTCCCTTTTAGTGTCCATTGCTATGGGTGCGGCAGTGCTGTTGTTCGGGGAATTTTTTGCAAGGGTTTTTACCGACCCCGCCGACCCCTATACGCCTTATATAGTCGACATGTCCCAGCGGATGATACGTATTTTGGTGCCGGGCTTTGTCATCTTCTCCATCTGCCAGGTGCTTTGGGGGGCAATACGTGGCGCAGGGGATGCTATGAGCCCCATGTGGGGCTCCCTAATAAACACGGTGGTGGTGCGTGTGCCATCCGCCTACCTGTTTATTTGGCTGATGGCACCACCCGCCTGGCTTAATCTTGCTATTATAGACCCTGATGCACACCATCGCAATCCCGAGGCCTTAATGTGGTCACTGGTAACAGCTTGGACAACCAATACAATTTTATCCATCATCGTTTACCGCATGGGTAAATGGCGCAATAAAGGCATTGTGGCGGCCGGTGATGCGGATGCCCCTTTAACCAACACCGACAGTGATGCAGGGGGCGAGAAGGACTGATGAATATTCAAATATTCGGCAAAGCCAAGTGTTTTGACAGCAAAAAAGCCCAGCGGTATTTTAAGGAGCGGCGTATAAAGTTCCAATTTGTGGAAGTTGATAGATTTGGCTTATCCAAAGGCGAATACGCCAGCGTTAAGGCGGCCGTGGGCGGTATGGATGTGTTGATAGACGAAAAATCCAAGGAATATGAAGCCCAGTTTATAGCACACCTTGCACGTAAGGAGGATGTGGAACAGCGACTGCTGGACAACCCCGGTATGTTCAAAACCCCTATTGTGCGTAATGGCAAGCAGGCCACCATTGGCTACCAGCCCGATGTTTGGGCCGGATGGTAGGGTGGGTGCTTGCCCCCACCCGTTTCATGCGGTCGCAATGCACGCCACGCCTTGCGGAAATTGGGTGGCACCCACTTGGGCGGGGGCAAGCACCCAAGTAGGTGGGGGCAAGCACCCAAGTAGGTGGGGGCAAGCACCCACCCTACAACAAACAAGCTAAGTTGCCCAAATTTTGCAATAAATCGTCATTCCAAAGTTTGGCGGCATTATTGTTAGGTAAAGCGGTTAGGCACAATGCACCCATAACAACATTGCCGCAAATACAGGGGATGGCGGCAATGGCTTCGGCATTTTCGCCCCCGCTTTCTCTTTGCACTTTTGGCTGCTTTTCATATATTGCACTTTTTATCAAATCCTTATGGGCATCACAGGTATCAATTTCTGATGCGGTTAGGTAAAAAATATCATCTGCCCGGGCAATTTCTTTAATTTTGCCTAAAATGGCGGATGTTTTTTCGTTATGCGGCATGGCATCCTTTATTAAGTTTATAATCTCAAAAGTCATTCTCATCCGCATGGCATCTATTATTGTATCACCGGAAACAATGTCCGTGGCACCCATCACATCCCGGGCGGGGTTTTTGGCTGCATCATATACGGTGCAGGTGTTGCGGCCGGCTTTTTTGCTGGCGTATAAGGCCATATCCGCCTTTTCCATAAGCCCGGCCTTGGAAGTGTCGTGGTTGGTTAGGGCGGCTATGCCAAAGCTGGCTGTTACAGGCCGCCTAATGCCCAGCAACTTTTCTTCATCGATGGCAAGCCTTAGTTTTTCGGAAACCCTTAGAGCCTCGTCCGCTTTTGCGCCTTCCAAAACAACCACAAACTCCTCACCGCCAAAACGGCCAAAGGGGGTATCTTTTCGCAAATTATTGCGGATAACCGCCCCAAATTCTCTGAGCACAGCATCCCCTGTTTGGTGGCCATATGTGTCGTTTATGGCCTTAAAATTATCCAAATCCCCCACAATTATGGACAGGGGGGAGCCTGTTTCCACTGCTTTTTGTATGGCTTTGTCCATGGCAATTTCCAGATATTGTCGGTTTAGGGCTCCCGTTAATTTGTCCAGCATTGCGGTGGTTCTTATTGTGTGCATATGCACATTCATTGCAAGGGGGTTTAGGAGCATATCCAGCCCCTTGGCGGACTTTTGGTTTATATTGTGAAACATACTGTCAGCAGATATATAAACATATGCCACGGTGCGTTGCCCCATGTTTACGGGCATACACAAAGCCGCATTAATGCCTTCCGAAAGCAAGCCTTCCAAGCCATCACCATTATGATAATCCCGGCAAACAAGAACATTTTGACCCAGCATTTCTGTGCGGTGCAGAATAGGCAAATATTCTGTAATACCCTTGTCATTATTTATATTTGAGGCGATAACCGAAAAATCCCCCGCATCGCTTTTGGTAATGATAAGACATTTGTGGGCGCAGGATGATGCCGCAAAATACCTAACAAACAAACTAAGGTTTCTTTGAATATCAGAGGACAGGTTGGCCAACAAACCATGGGGGCTCCTCACAGCCAAAGGAAGGCCCGCCAAAAACACCTGCCTGCCAAGGGTTTTTAGCTTTTCATCAGCCAAAAACTCGCCAAACAAACCTTCTGACATCATTTGGTTTATGGCTATTTCCTTACTGTTTATTACTTTCCTAAAAGGCACTTCAAAATTATAATGTTGCACAATGGCACCCCAAAACTTTTCGGGGGCTTTGGAAAGTGATTCACGAATTGCCTCGCAAGCCCTTGCGGCATAGTCTTTTGCCAAATATTCGCTGGTTTTGCTATGGAAAAGGCTGATGCTGTTACAAATTAAGGATAGCAGCAGGGGCATTTTTTTCTTAGGTGCCAGTTGGTAGGCTTTTTTAAGGGTTGTTAGCCTTTTATCGCCCTGTTGCATTAAACTTTCTGCATATAGTATTTTGGGGCGCAGATGCATGGATATATGCTCCAAATCCCCCGCAAGGGTTAGGACATATGTTAAAGATTTGCTTAGGGGCTCTATGCCTTTGTATCTATGCACCCAAAACAAGAAATCCAAGGCACGGCTTGTGGTGGCCGCATCCAAATTTTCCGGGTTTACCAGCTCTTTTACCATCTCTTCGGCTTGGTTGGCGGTTTTGTTGTAATCCCCGTCGCAGGTGGATATTTCTTTTACAAAGCTTGCAATGCGCAAAAGCTTTTCATGCTCTTTTTGGAAGCGTTGGTTAGTTGGTTGTATTTCCAAAATTTTACTTGCTGCATGGGTTGCTGCTTCAAAATCACCAACCGACATGTAAAACCAAAAAATTTCCTGGCTGGCTAAAAGAATGCTTTCGGCAGGTATTTTTTTACCATCAACATAGGTTTTGAAGTTTGTAGCAACCCCATAAGCATCGCTTATAAAGCCCGCATTAAACAGTGCAGGTATTTGGGTAAAAAACCCCATTACATACGGATCCCTTTGCGCCATTTTTGCGGCAACAATAAATTGCTCGGCATAATCTATTGCCTTGTCTATTTCAAAAAAGTTTGAATAGTGGTTTCTTGCTTTGGAGTTTAGTATTGGCGGCAAAATCATAGGTTCTACGGGGTTTTGCAAAAGTTCGCTTGATGTTACATCGGACAGCTTGCCTTTGCGGTTGACGGAGTAAATGATGGACAAATTGCCCTGGGTTACTATTGCATTCATCCTGCTATCTGCCAGCAGGCAAAGCCTGATGGATTCTATTGCAAATTCTATTGCTTTTTCAAAATTTTTATTGGCGTAGTGGTAGGTATATAAGCTGTTTGCAAGGGATGCTTTTTCCGTAAACATATCATCTTTGCAAAAGCTAAGGGCATTTTCTATCATTTCTTTTAACTGCTGGTTGGAGCCATCTTTTTGACGCAATAAGCTTATATTGGAGATAAGATATGTTACATAAGCCCCTGTATTTGTTTGGCGGAAATCATCATCAAAATTTACATGGCTTTCCATTTCTTCAAAGGCGGCCCAGGCCCCATCACGGTTGCCTGTAAGTTGAAGGCATTGCACCAAATCGCATTGTATTTTAACATATTTGGCTGTCAGCCCCAATTCTTTACACAGCTGGGCACCCTGCCTTAAAAAATCTATCCCTTCGGCTATTTTGCCTGCTCTTTTTAGGGTGTTGCCCAGTTTATAAAGGGATTCGGCCTCCTCCTCCCTATCGCCCAACAATATGCAAACATCCACCATTTTGCGGCATATTTCCACACATTTGGTTAAGTTGCCTATACGCATGCCTTCTTTTATCATTTGCTGGTATTTGGGCAAAAGCTCCCTGCTTCTGCCGGCAAGTTCTAAATGCAAAACAAGCTCCGCCAGCATATCGCCACCCTTGTTGCTGTGCCCTTCCAGGGCATCTGCTGCTAAGCTGTGCATCCCTTTTACTTTTGCGGTTTTAATTTGATTGTATAGATACGATTTTAACAGCTTCCCATCCAAATCATAGGTCACATTTTGCCCATCGGCAAATTCGTTCAAAATACCACGGTTTACCAAATTGTTAAGGTTTTGCTTCATATTTTTTGCGTGGGGCAAAACAGCCTGCAAAAAACCTTGGCTTGGGAAGATATTGTTAAAGATGGAGACGGCCTCCGCCACATCAAATTCATCTTGGTTAAGGCTTTGTGCCGTTGCTTGTGCAAATTGCTCCAAACTGGCGGGCATGGGTATTTTATCATATTCCGATGGCTGGTAGTTTATATGCCAGCGGCCATCACTTTCCTTAACATATATGATGCGGTTTGTGTGCAGGTTTTTTAGCACATCTTCTAAAAACAGGGGGTTGCCATTGGTGTTTTTGTGGATGGTTTGCGCAAATTCGTCTGAAAGTTGTGGCATGTTTAGGGCACCTTTAACCAGGGCGGCGGTTTCCTCCTTGGAAAGGGCGGCCAGCCTAAAATGAATAAAATCTTCACTGCTGCGCAGTTTTTCCAAAAAGCTTCCAAACTTCTCGCTATCAAAACTTGGGCGGCTGGTAAAAAGTAAGCACAGCTTTTTGCAAACACTTAGCAATGTTTCAAAAAGGTTTATGGAAAAGTCATCGGCAAACTCAAAATCATCCAGCATAAATATTATTTCTTTATCTTTTACACAATCATATATAAATTTTATAAGGGAGCTGCGGCCGTAGCTTCCGCTACTCTCATCAAGGGCTGTTCCGTTTATCACGGAGGATATATAGCGCAAAAAATCCCCATCCGCATTTGTTGCAAAATTGCCTTCTGCTAACTGGCGCAATATTGCACGCACGGCATTATCCCCGTGGCAGTCCAAACACCAAAAAACGGGGGCGTTTTGCAAATACAACCTATCCTTTATTTGGCCGAATAAAGTGGATTTGCCCACGCCTTGCTCGCCATTTACATAAACATAACGCAACGCTTTGCCATGGGATGATGACAGGAATCTTTCAAAATTCTTTAATATTTTGCCCAGCTCGTCCCGCCGCCCTATAAAGCTTGTGCCTAAGGAAAGATATTCCAGCTCTGCGGGGTTAAAGGTTTTGTATTGGGTGCCAAAAGCATTATTAATGCTGTGGATTATTGATGCAACATCCTTAAAGCGGGTTTCTTTATCTGCTGTGGCTTTTTCTATTATGGGCAAAATTTTTGAAGCAAAGCTGCATAACATGGTTTCGGGTTTTTGTGCAAAATCTGCTAATTCCTTCTTAAAGCTTGCGCCGGTGCCGTTTTTACCCGAAACAAGGCAAAACAAAACCACGCCAAGGGAATATATATCCCATCCCGCATCGGGCATTGTGCCGTATAACCCTTCGGGGGCTGTAAAATAGGCATTTTTACCAAGTTCTGCCTGCAACAGCCTAACTGTTGCCATATCCCTTAAACATAGGGTATATCCATCATCTTTTGATATAACTATATTATTTGCATTTATATCCCCATGGCAGATATTTTTAACATGCAGAAAGGATACGCCACAGCAAGCCTGCACAAATAACTGCAATAGCTTTTCTTGGGGTTGTTTGGCAAGGTTTTCCAATGTATCGTGAAGGGTAGCAGAGCCCGGGGTGTATTGTGATGATAATGCGTATTGGGAAACACCAACCTGCTTGCCGCCAATGGTTTTAACGGGTTCTATGGCATAATTGTTTAGGATGAAGGGGGAAGTTAGGTTTTTATACAGCGCAAACTCCCTGCTGTAAAAATCCAAAAGCTTGTTGTTACCTGCGTCAAAATCCAGTAGATGCATTATTTTTTCTTTGTCTTTGTCCAAGGCATCTTTAACCAGATATGAGGGTATCGACGCCAAGTCATTAAGCGGGCTTATTATCCTGTATCGGTTGTTAATAATTGACATGTGCTTCCCCCTCCCCTAACCCATCATGGTTGATATTATGGCGGCCACGCCGGATGCAAACCCGCTTTCGTAATCAGTAAACTCTTTCACTTTAATGGGGATGGCAGCATACAGCACACCTTTAACCCGCCCGTTTTCCATGGCAGGGGCAGCGATGATGGATTGCCAGTCGTATATACCATCATTTGTGCGTATTTTTTTGTTATCCCAGTCCACAAGGCAGGCTGTGTGCTGTGTTTTTATAACCTCTTGTATTATTTCATCATTAAACCTATCTTGGTTGCGGCCTAAGCGGGCAAGGCTGTTAATGTTAAAAACCCCACCTTCTTCGCCATTATGCTCCACGGCAAAAAATTCCAAGTCGGATGCATCCAAGATGTTGCGGGCTTCGTCCAAACACATGGCAAGCCTTTGCTGCACAGTTAGATTTTGGGTGGTAATGCCGATTATTTTGTAGAGAGAGCGCATTTTTAAGGCATCTTTTGCAATATCGCCTGTGAAAAGTTCCCTATCCCGTTTTTTGGATTTGGCACCCTCCAACCCTTCTTGCCAGATAATGGTTTTGTTGCGGCCTGCTGCCTTGGCGGCATACAGGGCTTTGTCGGCCTTGTCCACCAGCTCTTTTACGGTATTGCCATGGCCGGGAAAAGCGGCAATGCCCAGGCTTGCCGTCACATCCCTTTTATCCCCCAGTATTTTGGAATTTGAAAGGGTTGTACGCAAAAAATCCGCCGTTTCTGCTGCCTTTTCCGTGCCTGCACCCTCCAAGGCTATTATAAATTCCTCCCCGCCGTAGCGGCCAAGGGTATGGGCAATGCCCAAATTGTTTTGGATTATTTTGGCAACATCCCTTAAAACATCATCCCCAACCAAATGGCCATATGTATCGTTTATATGCTTAAAATAATCCAAATCCAACATAATGATGGAGAAGCCCTTGTTGTTGGCTTTTGCACGCTTCAAACATTCTTCCAGGGCAACATCCATAAACTTGCGGGTTAGTGCGCCTGTTAGCTTGTCCGTGCTGGCCATCTTAAATTCGCTGTAAAACTGCAAACAGCTTGCCAAAAAGTTATTTATGCTTTCGATTTGGGCTAAAAGCCCATCAAAATTTTGGGTTGTTGTTAAGTAAACAAAACCTGATGTGGAGCTGTAAGTGTCGCCCTTGCGCAGTTCTGCGGCATCTTCCATTTCCACAAAAAAATCCGGGGGCTTGTTGGTTATGGGTATGCACGTAATGCCCATATCTTTATCCACAACAGGTTTTTGGGTTGTGCAGGCCTGTTGTATGGCGGGCATGTGGTTATTGGGCAAATCCCCTTTTTGGGGGTGGTAAACAATGTTGGCTGTGGACCCATCCCATGTGCCGATAAAACAGGGGGAGCAAGTTAGATGAGCCAGTTTTTCGGCTACCATAATAATATTATCCAAGGGGCTTGGGGATGTTTTTGGGGCTATATCTTCCATAAGGCAGTTGGTTTTGGTTGAAGCCATAAGGTCACCTCGTTTTGGTATTGGTTGGGTGGTTATACCATTAGGTCTTCTGCACTTGTTTTGTTATCCCAGTTTTTTAGGGCGGGGCGCACATAATCTTCCAAAAATTCCTCTGTTTGTTGGGTTGCACGCCCTATGTAGTTTTCGGGGTTTAGCAGGCTTGTTAGCTGTTCTAAGGTGGTGTTAAAGGCGGTGTCGTTTGCGATGCGCTGTAACAGGTCGTTTGTGCCGCCATGCTCCTTAACATTTGCCGCCGCCGCCATGGAATGTACCCGTATGGCTTCGTGCAAATCCTGCCGGTTGCCGCCCCTTTTAACCCCATCCATCATAATATTTTCGGTGGCCATAAAGGGCAGTTCTGCCATTATGCGGCTATGTATTATTTTGGGATAAATTACCAAGCCACCCGCCACATTAATGTATAGGTTAAGCACCCCATCCATGGCCAAAAACGCTTCCGGCACGGCAATGCGCTTGTTAGCAGAATCATCTAAGGTGCGCTCCAACCATTGTGCGGCGGCTGTGTGCGCCGTGTTTTGCCCTTGGGTGATAATGTGGCGGCAAAGGGCATTTATCCTTTCTGCCCGCATGGGGTTGCGCTTGTATGCCATGGCAGAACTGCCGATTTGTGCCGCTTCAAAAGGTTCTTCCATTTCTTTTAGGTGGGCAAGCAGGCGCAGGTCGTTTGCAAATTTGCCGGCGGACTGGGCAACCTGCCCCAATACATTAACAAAGCGTGCATCCACCTTGCGGCTGTATGTTTGCCCGCTAACGGGATAAACCCCGTCAAAACCAAATTCGGCGGCAATAATAGCCTCCAATTGCTTAACTTTTTCCCCATTGCCGTCAAAAAGTTCCAAAAAGCTGGCGTGGGTGCCTGTTGTGCCCTTGCTGCCAAGGAATTTAAGGTGGTTAAGCACAAAGTCAATTTCTTCCAAATCCAGTAGCAAATCGTGCATCCACAGGGTTGCCCGCTTGCCCACGGTGGTAAGCTGGGCCGGTTGAAAGTGGGTAAAACCAAGGGTTGGCAGGGCTTTGTGCTTATCAGCAAATCCCATTAATACCGAAAGTGTTTTAAGTATTTTATTACGCACAAGCCGCAGGGCTTGCCTTTGTATTATCAAATCCCCATTATCCACCACATAGGCGGATGTGGCACCCAAGTGGATAATTGCCGCCGCCTGGGGGCATTGCTCGCCAAAGGCGTGTACATGCGCCATAACATCATGGCGCACCTGCCTTTCCAGCTCCTGCGCCCTTTCAAAGTTAATATTATCTACAAACTGCTCCATTTGGGCAATTTGCGCATCGCTTATATTTAGCCCAAGCTGTTTTTGCCCCTTTGCCAAGGCAACCCAAAGCCTGCGCCAAGTATGCACCCTGTTTTGCTCGGAAAACAGCTGTTGCATTTGTTTGCCAGCGTATCTGCTGGATAGGGGGGAGATGTATTCGTTTTTGTTCAAGTTGGTCGCTCCTATCTATATTTGCGTTTGTGCGTCTTCGGGGGGTGGGGGCAAGCCCCCACCCTACCAAGCCCTTTACCCTTCGTATATATCTTTGAAAATATCATAAACATCAATAATTAAGCCATCCCATAGGTGGGTTTTGAATTTGAAAGCTTGTTCGGCTTTGTTTTGCTCGCTCATATTATTAAATTCCGCTTCGCTTAAAGCTTGGTAAATATTATCAAGGTTGTATTGCCCATCTTCCAGCAGATACACCTCCACCGTCAGGCTATTTGTATCCACAATCCAATATTCTGCCACGCCATATCGCTGATACAGCCGCTTTTTGTAGCCCCTGTCCCGTTTGGAAGTGGATGGGGAGAGGATTTCCACCACTATATCAGGTGCGCCATGCACCACCCTGCCATCCAAAATATCCCTGTTGCAAACCACAGCCACATCAGGGGCAACCTTGTCTTTTTTGCTAAAATGCACATCAGGCTCAGAAAGCACAACACAACCGCTAAGGTTTTTCTTAAAAATTTTAGTGATATTATGATTGGTATCCAAATGCCTAAACGTGGGGCGTGGTGCCATCTTTATCACCTTGCCATCCAAAACCTCTTCGTGATAATCGTCTAAAAAATCTTCATAGGTAATATTCATAAAGCCGCCTCCTAATTGATATTTTGAAAAACATCCCGCACATCAATTACCAAGTCGTCAAATATGCTGGTTTTGAATTGGTACACAAGCCTATCCCGCTCTTTTTGGGTCATATCGTCCAGCTCATGCTGGCGGGGGTGGGTGTAGATGTTGTTTAGCACATATTTACCATCTTCCAGCAAATATACCTCCACAAACCGCTCTGCTACGCTTACCAGCCAATATTCCGAAACACCGCATTGTTCGTACAAGTTTTTCTTATACCCCCTATCCCTTGGGGCGGTGGAACGGGAAAGTACCTCCACAATCAAATCCGGTGCGCCGTAAATGCCCTTTGATTTGATGATGCCATGGTTGCACACCACAGCCACATCGGGCACAACCAGGTCTTTGTCACCTAAGTAAACATCGGGTTCGCTAAACACCCTACAATCCTTGCCCCATAAATAGTTTTTTAGCATGGTCAAGATATTGTCACCCGCCTCCAAATGTTCCGTGGCTGGGCGTGGTGCCATTTTTACAACCTTACCCTTCAAAATTTCTTCACGGTAATCACAATCTAAGTCAAGCAGATTTTCATAAGCAAAATTCATACCGCACCTCCCATTACCAGCCCTTAAAAACCTCATAAACATCCACAACCACATCATCCCATAGGTGGGTTTTGAATTGGTAGGTTTTTTCTGCCCTGTCCCTTTCGTTCATCCGTTCTATTTCTGCATCTGTTAGGGCTTGGTAAAAGCCTTCCAAGCTGTATCTGCCGTCCCTTAATATAAACACTTCAATATCACGGCTTTTTGTATCCACAATCCAATATTCTTGTACGCCTTCCCTCTCATACAAATCTTTTTTATACTTTTTATCCCTGCCGGATGTGGAAGGGGATAGGATTTCCACAACAAGGTCGGGTGCGCCGTGTATGCCGCCATCCTCATTAACAATATCACGGTTGCACACAACTATTAGGTCGGGGCAAACCCTATCCTTTTCACTAAAATGCACATCGGTTTCAAACAACACAACGCAACCTTGTTTGTTTAGCCTAAATATTGTGTAAATATTGCCTGTGGTATGGTTGTGCCCCGGTGTTGCGCTTGGTGCCATCTTAACAACCTTACCATCCAAAATTTCTTCACGATAATCGTCTTCAAAATTATGCAGATTTTCGTAAGCCAAATTCATAAAGTAACCTCCTTCACGCTAACGCTAACGCTAACACTAACGCTTTACGGCCGGGTATTAGGTGGATATTCCCCCGAAAAGCAGGCATGGCAAAAACCTAAATTGCCCGCATCAGGTATAATGTTTTTAAGGTCATTTATATCCAGGTATGCAAGGCTATCTGCCCCCACAATTTTGCAAACATCATCCACCGTATTGCCGTAGCTTATAAGTTGTATGCTATCCGGCACATCCGTCCCAAAATAGCAGGGGTACCTAAATGCCGGGCTGGACATGCGCAAATGCACCTCCCTAACCCCAATTTCCCTTAGCATTTTGATAATAATGCTGTTGGTTGTGCCCCGCACCATACTATCATCCACCAGCACAACCCTTTTGCCTTCCAAATACTTTTTAAGGGGGTTAAGTTTAAGGCGCACGGCGGCTTCCCTACTCATCTGGTCGGGTCTGATAAAGGTGCGGCCTGCGTAGCGGTTTTTGCCAAAGCCCTCCTCATAAGGTATTCCCGATTCCTCCGCATAGCCAATGGCGGATGGTATGCCCGAATCCGGTACGCCTATAACAATATCCGCATCCACGGGCTTAACCTTGGCTAAAAGCCGCCCGCTTAGCCTGCGTGCATCATTAACCAACTGGTTGTTTATTGTAGAATCGGGCCTGGCAAAATATATATATTCAAAAATACAAAGGCTGCTTGCTTGCTTGCCGCAGTTTTCCGTGTTGCTGTGCAAAACCCCGTCTTTAACCACAATAACCTCGCCCGGCAGCACCTCCCGCACAAATTTGGCATCCACCGCATCCAAAGCACAGGTTTCGGAAGCAAAAACCAAGCCGCCATCCGCCCTTTCCCCATAACATAGGGGGCGAAAGCCGTGGGGGTCCCTTGCCACAATCATCTTACTGGGGGACATTATTATTAGCGAATATGCCCCCCTTAAAATACCCATAGCCTTAGCCACAGCCCCTTCCACGGACCCTTCTGCAAGCCTGTTGCGGGCTATGGTGTATGCAATAATTTCCGTATCTGTATTACTGCGGTATATTGCCCCATCCAGTTGGTATTCCTGCCTTAATTGCTCTGCATTGGTTATGTTGCCATTGTGGCAAATTGCAAGCTGTCCCTTAGCATAATTTACCACAAGGGGCTGGGCACTATTTTTGTCCGTCCTATTGCCGGCGGTGGAATAGCGGCAGTGGGCAACAGCCATAACCCCTTCCATGGCATTTATAATTTTATCATCAAAAACCTCTTCCACCAAGCCCACATCTTTGTGGAAGTCAATTTCCCTGTCTTTATTAATGGCAATGCCGCAAGCCTCCTGCCCACGGTGTTGTAAGGCCATAAGCCCTAAATATGCTTGCGTTGCCAGCTTGTTGCCTGTGGCACTTTTATCATAAACACCAAAAACGCCGCATTCTTCTCTAAATTTGTCATCCATTGTATTTTCCCCACTCTCTTCCGATATGCGTAATCACCACCAGTTTAACAGAAAATGGTTGCCTTGTCAACATCATCCGCCCCCCCTCTGCCGCAACCTCCTCTCCCACTCCGCCGCCGCACCATACAGCTTTGCGCCCTTTTTTATATCCGCCCGCACAAAACCTATGTCCAAGCCCTTTTCAATGGCATCCTGCACCTGTG
>WRAX01000017.1 GCA_009779935.1 Defluviitaleaceae bacterium
CAGTGTTGGTTTTGAGCCAACAGGGCAAGTGGTTGGCGGTGAAATTGTCGCAAGGATGAAGATTTAATTTCACAACAAGGGAGTGGTAAAATGATAGAATTAAGACCAATATCTATACTAAGCGATAATGTTAAAGAGTGTGTAGAACTTGAAGTAGCACCAGAACAAATAAGCCTTGTGTCACACAACGCCGAAAGTTTAGCACACGCATACATCGCAAACAGCTCAAGGGGACTTGGTAGCCGTGCCGTTGCTTATGCCATTTATGCAGATGATAAGATGGTTGGCTTTGTGATGTATGCCTACTTTATGCCTGAATACGATGATGATTGCAACACGGGCAAGCCTCACTATCATTTCTGGCGTTTTATGGTGGACAAAAACCACCAAGGCAAAGGATATGGCAGGGTGGCTCTTACAAAAATCATTGAAGAAGTGAAAACAAAACCCTGTGGCGAAGCGGAGATTTTTTACACTTCTTATGAGCCTGACAACCCTTATAAAAAACTTTACCACAGCCTTGGTTTTGAAGAAACGGGGCAAGTATCTCCTTATGGCGAAAAAATCGCAATAGTGAAGATTTAATTTTGTGAAAGGAAGTGAAATTACTTGAGCGAAGCAATTAAAAAAATAATCGCCAAAACCTTTGAGGATATGGCGGCGGGGCTGGAAACAGGCAACTTTTCCGCTCCAAAAATTGGTGTAATGGTTGAAGGTAGTGAGCATGGCGAGGAAAATATGCGTGAAGGCGGAAGGCTTGCCAGCCGTCGTGGCGTTGCCCCTGTTTTTGTGAAAGATGCAGAGGAAATGGACGCAAAGCTGGCAAGTGGCTGTATTGACGGTGCGGTTGCCATGCACTACAATTTCCCTATTGGTGTTGCCACCGTGGGCAAGGTTATTACCCCTGCCGAAGGGCGTGAAATGTACATTGCCACCACCACAGGCACATCTGACACTGACCGTATTGCTGCCATGGTTAAGAATGCCATCTATGGTATCATTGCCGCAAAGGCTGACGGTATCGAAAACCCAACAATTGGTATTTTGAATATAGATGGTGCGCGCAAAGTGGAAATGGCTTTGCAAGAGCTTGCAAAGGGTGGCTATAAAATCAACTTTGCCACGTCAAAACGTGATGACGGCGGGTCGATTTTACGTGGCAATGACGCAATGAACAACCCTTGTGACATCCTTGTTTGCGACAGCTTGACAGGCAATGTCTTGATGAAATTGTTGTCTGCATATACCACAGGCGGAAGTTATGAAGCCCTCGGTTTTGGCTATGGCCCTGGTATTGGTGAGGGTTGGGATAAATTGGTTATGATTGTGTCCCGTGCGTCAGGCTCTGCCGTGGTGGCTGGTGCTATGGAATACGCTGCCAATTTGGTTAAGGGCAAATGGCAAAGGGTCGCTAAAGCAGAATTTGCATCTGCTAAAAAAGCGGGTCTTGCTGGCATTTTGCAAAAACTGACTGCCAAGCCAGAAGTGTCTGGTGAAGCACCAGCTAAAGAGCCAGCGAAAGAAATCACCACCGCAGAAATTAGTGGCATTGAAATAACTGACCTTGAAGATGCCGTGCAAGTGCTGTGGAGAGCGGAAATTTACGCTCAAAGTGGCATGGGTTGCACTGGTCCGGTCGTGCAGGTAAACGAAGCGAAATTAGAAGCCGCCACAAAAATCCTTGTGGAAAAAGGGTTTGTGGCAGAATAATTAGTTTGAAGTGCGGGGGCTGGTCAAAGGTGACCGCCCCTGCATTTTTGTGGAGGAGAAGCTATGAAAATCGCTAACAATGTCCATATGCTTAAAATTGATAATTATTACTTAACTTTGCTTTGGGATGAGCAAAATTTGGTGCTGGTAGATGCAGGCTTAGCCGAGCAACACGAGGCTTTGGTGGATGCCATTAAAGCGGCGGGTTTTGACCCCGCAAAAATTACCCATATTATTTACACCCATCAAGATGGGGACCATGTGGGCGGCGGCCCAAGCATAGTTAGCGTTGCCGCAAATGCCCAAACCATGGCGCATGTGGATGAAGCCCCCTATATTGACGGGCGCAAAACCCCAACCAAATTAGCAACGGCTTTGGCTAATTATGATAATCTTGATGATGCAGAAAAGGCTGAAATGGACAAAATTGTGGCAAAGGTTAAGACAAGGGCTTTCCCGCTAAGCAAAACATTAACGGATGGGGAAGTTTTGCCCATTTGCGGCGGTATTGAGATAATCCACACCCCGGGACATACACCGGGACATATTTGCCTGTTTTTGCAAGAAAGCTGCATTATGGTGCTGGGAGATGCCGCCAGCATAGAAAATGGCGCATTAACAGGCTTTAACCCTCAATATATCCAAGATTTGGAGCTGGCAGACAAGTCCATCGAAAAGCTGCGTAAATACCCCATGCAAGGGGCAGTTGGCTATCACAGCGGTTTTTTCAAAATAGGCTAAATTTGGTCTTGACAAGGCGTGCGCCATGTGGTAAAATTGTTTGTTGTGTAGGCAATGGCGCATAACTTATGCACCATTGCACGTAGTAACCACTCGGCTTGGGCTTAATTCTTGCAGTGCAAGAAGCCCCGTCGGTGAGTCTTATTAGAAAAGGTGATGAAAAAATGTACGCAATTATTGAAACGGGCGGCAAGCAATACAAAGTAGCCGCAGGGGACACCATTAAGGTGGAAAAGCTTGCCGTGGATGCCGGTGGCAACTTTACTTTTGATAAAGTTATGTTTGTTTCGGGAGATTCTCCTAAAATCGGTGCGCCTTATGTTAGCGGCGCAACCGTAACGGCTTCTGTTTTGGAGCAGGGCAAGCACAAAAAAGTTGTTGCTTTCAAATACAAGCCCAAAAAGGCTTACAAGCGCAAAGTGGGACATAGGCAGCCATACACAGCACTTAAAATCGAAGCCGTAAACGGCTAGGTTATGATAAAAGCCACATTTTACCGCCAAAACGACATCATCAGCGGTTTTAAGGTGCTTAACCATGGTGATGAAATTGTTTGCGCCGGCGTGTCCGCTTTGGTGATAACCTGCGTCAACTTTATCCAAGCAAAACTTGGCGTAAATGCCTTTGTGGAGCATGACCCAAAAGGCGGCTTAATCCACTTAAAGCTTAGCGAAACCACCGGGGATGCCCAGATAATATTGGAGCATCTAACCTATGGTTTGGAGCTTATAAAAGAAACTTATCCCAAAGAGATAAAAATTTCGTTTAGAGAAGAGGTTTGATAGCTATGATTAAAATGAATTTGCAATTTTTCGCCTCTAAAAAAGGTGTTGGTAGCTCCCGCAACGGCCGTGAGTCTATGTCAAAACGCCTTGGGGCAAAGCGTGCCGATGGGCAAGTGGTGCGTGCAGGCAATATTTTATACACCCAGCGTGGCACAAAAATACACCCGGGCAACAATGTGGGCCGTGGCAAAGATGATAGCCTTTTTGCACTGGTTGATGGGCGTGTAAGCTATGAGCGCATGGGCAAAACCCGCAAAAAAGTTTCTGTTTATCCGGTAGATGTTGCAAACTAATAAAAAACAGGCTTGCAGTTGTTGCAAGCCTGTTTTTTATTTTTATCACCTGCTGTAAAACCTAAAAATGTGATATACGCCATCCTCTATAATAGATGGCTGCCTAATCAGATGAGGGGAATAGTTAATGTGAGATTCCGCAGGGTAGCCGGCCTCAGACTTTGCTGTGGACCAGCTTACAATTTCCAAAAACAAATCATCACTAAAAGTTGAACAGTCACGGCTATCCAGTTGGTGATGCCATCTGTCACTTACCCTATCACTTGGTACAATATTAGCCTTTGCAAAGCGTAATATTGCCTCCGCTTCCTTATCTATGCAGGTAATATTCCCAACTTGCCTTAAATATGCCTCAATTCTCGGGTCGCTTGGACCATTAAAGCTGTCGTCATAAAAAATAGAATTGTCGGGCATTACATACCACACAGGGACGGGCGTAGCTTGGTCAGGAAGCAGCATATACCTGTAGAACGCAAAGGAGTCACTGGGTATATTGCTGGCGTATGCCATCCTGTTCAAACTTTCATAACGGCTATCCGAATTGGCTATTACAATTAACGAAACAGTAGCAATTGCAACAACGGCAACCAAAATACCCGATAAAATCTTTTTCACGGCTTATGCCTCCCCTAAAATCACAAAAACGATTAACAAATACTATGAAAATCAGCCGAACCATACCTACCCACCTACATATCTTCCCGTGAAAAATTCAAACAAATCTGTGCGCCAAAATGCGCATAGAGACCTTCAGCACCATAAGCATTAACCACATAACCATCCGGGTTAACGATATGCACACTTAGTGTTGGTTGAAACAGCGTGTTAACCCTGTAACCCAACAAAAGATAGTTTAATACGATCTCGGGCATATGGCTTTCTTGGTGGCGGTCATATACATTATAGTTGTAATGTGCGTAGTCTTTGTTGCATCCAGGCAGATCATAGGCCTCACTACCCAAAAAAATATACCAAATAATATGAACACCATCAGTATATCAAAAAACACACTCATTATCAAGAGTTTTTTACGTATAGTAATTTTTTCAATAGATGTTAATGTAGGGCAGGGCTTGCCCCCTTACTCCCCCTCCGCAATTAACGCAAGCACTGTTTGCAAAGCATCCATACCATCACGGTTAAAATGGTGGGGTACTGTGCCGTATTCCCAAGGCCTGCCGTCTGCGCTTATTATGTATAGGGGGTCATAGCGCACTTGGAAGGTGGTGTTGGGTAGGGTAATGCGGGAATGTACCGCCGTTATATACGCCGCCATGCCTCCTGTGGTTTGCCCTACCAAAGTGGCAAATCCTGTTTGATGAAGAAATGCTGCTATTTGCTGTGCAGCAGAAAAATTATTCATATCAGTTAGCAGCCACACTTTGCCGTTAAAGGGCGCACGGCGTTCCGGATGGGGTGCAACAGAAATATTTCTTGCAATATAATAATCCATTAAACGCAAGTCACTAATAACAGCTTCTGACATATTAGCATGGGGGAATATGGTTGGCAAATCGCTAATATTAAAAGGCATTGCTGTGTTTGTGCGCACAGCCCCACGGCTAAGCTGCTGTTTGTTGTTCTCCCCCGCCATATAAAATTGGTGGAAGGTGGTTTCCAGCGGATAGTCAATTAAAGGGGTAATTAGGGGTCTTGTGAATAGTTCGAAAAGGCCACCGTAAATCCCGCGCATATCAAGGATGAGGTGCTCAAAGCCCTCTAATTGGCTATAAAATGCATCCACACGACGTATGTCAGCCGGGATGGGTGTGCGGCTAAGGGAGTAGGTGTGTATACGTGGCAACCTTATGTAGGCAACCTGCCCTTCCGTCAAAATTTCTGTGGTTATTCTATGGTTATTAAAGCCTAATGTGGGCGTAACCCTTTGGCTGTGGTAAAGGTGCTCTTCGCTCCATATGTGGCTTGTTAGTCTATCACCGAAATAACTGTAAACAGTTCTTCGGCGATTATTAAACCTTTGGTAGCTGCTTTGAAAATATCCGTAATAGCAAGCCAGCCACAAATGCCCCACGGGAAAGGCGTGGCTAAAAAAATCATCTCTTAACATATTCCAGAAAGATATGTAGCTAAATGTTTCGGGCGCATCTAAAATGCGTTGCCTCAACTCCGGCACAAGAGCCATCATATCAACCCCATTGCGCCTGTAAATTATGCCGAATGATGGGAAGTTTTCTTCAAGGGCAGTCATTAGATAGTCAAAATCCTCCAAAAACTGTTCTCGGGTTAATTGGGGCGGTTGCCATTGGGGTCGGGGCGGAGTTGGCATCAGTGATGTAAAGTCCAGCTCTACAGGCTGCACGGAGGTTGCTGTTTGGGACATCCGGGGATCGATGCGTGAAATTAAAATGGCGGGCAGGAAAATTAAAGCAGCCGCAAACAATGCAACAAATGCCGTTGTTATTAAGATTGATTTGTATTTTTTCATTTTTGCCTCCAAATTCAAAGCAACACCCCAACCCTGCATTGCTTGAAAACGGCAGGGTTGGGGTGCATTAATTATCCTTTATTTAACAAAAAACAATACTACCACGGATGCGAGCCACATGGTCGTGGTGGTGGCACCGGGCGATTAAAGCCGGGGGCAGTAGTGCCGCAATTACCATCACAAGCCCCGGGTTGAGTTGAAAGTGCGCCAACACCTATGTAGTCAGGCTGGCTGTCAAAACTTCCTGCCATAACAACAGCACTGGCGGAAAACACCATGGTCAGCGTCAAAATTGACGCAACGATTTTCTTTTTCATTTGCAATTCCTCCTAAAATGGTTTTTTAGGAAGCTCCTTGTAACATTATAGCAAACGCCATCTGTATTGTCAAGTGTTTTTTGATGCTTTTGGACAATTATTTTTTAATACTTAACGTTTGTTTGGTTAAATTCAGTAATTACCCTCCGCAATTAACGCAAGCACTGTTTGCAAAGCATTCATACCATCACGGTTAAAATGGTGGGGCGCTGTGCCGTATTCCCAGGGTCTGCCGTCTGCGCTTATTATGTATAGGGGGTCATAGCGCACCATAAAGCCTGTGTTTGGTAGCGTAAAGAAGTGGGACGGGAAAGAATCCATATACACCGCCATGCCACCTGTTGTATTGCCTACAAGGGTTGCAAAGCCCGTTTGGTGAAAAAATGCGGCAATATGCTGGGCGGCAGAGAAGTTGTTCATATCGGTTAAAAGCCAAATTTTTGGGTCGAAGGGGGCACGCCTGTTGGGGTTTGGGTGTGCGGTGTGGGTTCTGGGCATGTACATGTCCATTTGGCGCAAATCCGTTATAATCTCCTGCGAAAGCACACCATAACCAAACAAGTTATTTAAAAGACGGTCGCTAAACGGCTCCCTGGTAGTGAATGTACCATGCCGGTCTCTGCTTTGTAGGTTTAATATGTACTGGGTGTTTTCTCTTCCAGCCATGTAAAAGTGGTGGAAAGTGGCTTCTAAGGGGTGGTCTATAAAGGGCGTTACCAACATTTCTTTGAAATGCTCTGTCCAGCCACCTGTGTGACCTCTTAAATCTATGATAAGGTGCTCCATTTCTTCCAGTTCAGCAAAAAAGCTGTCTATTAGGCTTGCTTGGGTGGGGTATCCAATCTCGTACCTTCGCATGTCGGGCAATCTTATGTACGCTGCATTTCCATTGGCTATCACATCCGCAACGATGTTAGTGTTGACAAAGCCTTGCTCATTGGTAATCAAGCGCATATATTCAGCACTTTCTGTGTACCAAATACTGCCCCTCAGTCTATTGGAAAGGTGGCTGTAAACACTTCTGGAACGGTTGGATGTAGTGTGGTGATGGTAAAAGATTTCCATGAAGTCTTGATAGTGAACCATCCTCAAATGCCCCACAGGCCAAGCGTTGGATAAAAAATCCCTTCTTAGTAGCTCATAAAAACTTAGATAATCCCATTCCGTTGCTTCATCCAATAAAAGCAACCTAAGTTCTGCTGCCAGTGCCAGCATATCCACACCATTGCGCCTGTATATTATGCCGAAGGATGGGAAGTTTTCTTCCAATGTTTTAATTAGGAAGTCGAAATCATATAAAAAGTCTTCTTGTGTTAAATCGAGTATTGGTGGCACTGTGAGGCCTATTATTGGCGGCTCTTCCCAAAAGCTTAGCTGGTCTCGTTCGGCACAATGCTCGCATGGCCAGCTTTCTCTGTTTGTCGTAAATCCATAGCCATTATTACTTGTATCTTGCCTCGCAACCATAGCGATAAAGAATAAGATTGTACCCGTTATAAGCAACGATACTATGGCTGTTATTGTTAGGCTGGATTTGCGCTTCTTATTTTCCTCCATATATTCACCCCTCTTAAAATAAGCGACCGCCCAATCGGGTGGCCGCTTACAATTAATTCGCTTTTTATCAGCTTATCCCTTTTCCCACCAGAAATAGATACCGCCGCCGCCAATAACACCCGGCGGGCGACCTCCTGTTACTGGTTTTGAGCCTCCCACCGGCGGTGTATTAACTGGCGGGGGTGAGGGTAGATCCGGAGGTGGCGGGGTTCCGGTGCCGCCATTACAAGCATCAGGATGTGTGGAAAGCGCACCGAAGCCTATGTAGTCAGGCTGGCTGTCAAAACTTCCTGCCATAACAACGGCACTGACGGAAAACACCATGGTCAGCGTCAAAATTGACGCAACGATTTTCTTTTTCATTTGCAATTCCTCCTAAAAATGTTTTTTAGGAAGCTCCTTTCGAAGCTCCTTTCGAAGCTCCTTGTAATATTATAGCAAATACCAATGGTGGTGTCAAGTGTTTTTTCGCTACCTTTTGAATATGTTTTCAAAACTCTTCTATACAATCCTCCGTATCCACATCCACCAAAATAACATCATCCCCTATTTGCTGTATGGCATCCCATGGTATGCAGTATTCCGAATCCCGCCCCAAAATACCGAAAACACGGGCAGGACCCGGCACAATTACCTTGGCAATTTCCCCGCTTTTTGTGTCAATTTCCAAATCCGCTGCAAAGCCGAAGCGGGTGCCGTCTTTTATGTTAATAATCTCTTTTTGCCGCAATTCGTAAATCCTAACCATACAAACGCCTCCTGTCCTTAAAATTTTATTCCCCCCACCTTGCTTTTATAACCCCGCCGTGGTATACTGATAAAAAACATATTTGTTGGGAGAATGATCTTGACACGTTCTGAGGTAAAAATCCGAAGTAGAGAGTTATTAAAAATTTCCATACCCATGGCTATTGAGCATATATCTGTTTCGCTAATGGGCATGGTTTCTATTATGCTTATTTCTTATGTGGGCGAACATGCCACCTCCGCCCTTGGCATGGTGGATGCCATAACCCACCTTATTTTAGCGTTGTTTGCCGCCCTTACCACCGGCGGCACCATTGTGGTTTCCCAATATATGGGCAGGGAGGATAGGGCATCCGCTAAACGGGCGGGTGGGCAGGCCATTATGTTGTCCGTGGTGTTTTCGTTGGTTATGTTTGCCGTAATCGCTATTTTCCGTGATGCTATATTGGCCGCACTGTTTGCCGAAGCCGAAGCGGATGTGATGACGGCAGCACGAACCTTTCTAACCATCCTCAACTTCTCCTATCCCATTGTGGCGGTAACGCTGACGGTTTTCGGCATTATCCGTGGCACGGGGGATACTTTTGCGCCCATGATAATATCTGTAATTATGAACGGGTTTAATTTGGTGCTGGGCATTATCCTTATTTGGGGGCTGGATTTGGGGGTTTATGGTGCGGCGTGGGCTTTAACCGCCTCCAAGCTTGTGGGGCTTTTGGCCGCCATTTGGTATTTAACAAAAAAGGCCAAAAACCTGCGTATTAACAAACTTAAATACTTTAAGCCCGATTTTGGGCGGCAAAAAGCCATTTTGCGCCTTGGACTGCCCACCAGCTTTGAATCGGGCTTGTTCCAAGCCGGCCGCCTGATAACCCAGGTGATGATTGTTTATATAAGCACCGCCGCAATAGCCGCCAACACCATCGGCTTTGCCATGATGAATTTTGCAAATGTACCCGGCATGGCCCTTGCCACAGGCACCATGATTTTAGTTGGCCAGCGGGTGGGGCGTGGGCAAACCCACGATATTGTTAAAACATCCATGTTTTCCCTTGTTATTGGGTTTGTGTTTTTAATGGCACTTGGCTTGTTGATGATATTGTTCCGCAACCCAATTTTTGCCACATTTAACCCCACAGCGGAAACTATGGAATATTTACCAACCATTGTTATTTCATATCTGCTTATTGCCCCGTTTTTCTGGCCTGCATCCTTTATCTTGCCTGCATGTTTGCGTGCCACGGGGGATGTGGTGTATCCTATGATTGTGTCAATTTCCACTATGTTTTCCGTGCGCATTTTGCTGGGCTTTGTGCTTGGTATTGTGCTTGGCATGGGTATTACAGGGGTTTGGATTGGTATGTATTTGGATTGGGTTGCACGATCCGCCTTCTTTATCCCAAGGATGTTGCGGGGTAAATGGAAGGGTAAAGGCATCACCACCGAGGATAATTAGCCTTGGTCACGGCGAAGCGTCCTAAAAGTAAGTATTGCAAGGCATAACACCACCAAACCAACCACCACCAAAGCAAAGTGAGTGGCAGAACTTGCCAACACACGGGTGGGTGTGGGCGCAAAAACTGCAATAGCAACACTTTCTTCAATGCTTTTTGTAAAAAGCGGATAAACCATCCATGTTATAAAGGCAGAAAGTGCCCCATGCCCCAATTTACACAATATGTAAATGCCACTGCTTAAATCCGTTTTCCCAATAAAACTAAGGCTTTGAAACATTATGGACAAGCCGCCAAAACCCAGTAAAAATGCCGCCAAAGCCCCAATTGCACCGTTTATACCAAATTCTGATAAAGCACCAAGTCCCCCTGTCATTTCTACAATGCCCGTAAGTACAGCGGGTGCATAATCGCCGTCCATCGGCACAAAATCGGCCAAAATCCCAAACAACCCCACCTGATTAAGTAATGCAGAAACCACCGAAAACAGCACAATAAACCCACCTACCAAAAGCAGGGTTTCCATGGCGTTAGAAACTGCCTTGCCAAGTATTTGCCCAAACGCCCCCCTAGGTTGCATGGTGATAATCGGTGTTTGCCCTGCTTCTGCCCCATCCCCTTTACGCTTGCCATACAGCCGCATCACAAGCCCTATGACAATGGCACCCAAATAATGGGTAGCAAGCAACAAATAACCCAAAACCACCGACCCAAACATACCCGCAGCCACCGCCCCCAAAATAAACAGGGGGCCGCCATTATTGGCAAAACCCAGCAACCGCTGCGCTTCAGTTTTTCCAAGCTCTCCCCTGCCCCGCATTTCGCAAACAATTTTTGCCCCAACGGGATATCCGGAAACCAGCCCCATAGCAAGGGCGAATCCGCCACGGCCACCAACCCTAAAAACCCACTTCATCACAGGGTTAAGCAACAAACCAAGCACATTTACAGCCCCAAGGGCTGCCAGCACATTTGCCCCTATCACAAAAGGTAAAATACCCGGCAAAACGCTGTTAAACCACAAAAAAAGCCCCCGCCCTGCCGCCTCCAAAGCAACCGTCGGGTGCGCAATTATCAAAACATTTAAGCCCGCCACCGCCAAAACCAATAAACCACGCCAAATGCGTCCATTAAGATTAAGCATAAAAGCACCCCTGCACCATTATATTCAATAACAGGGACAACAATTCCCTGTTGACACAGCCCTGCAAATTTGGTATTATTTTATGGTATGCAGTCGAATTTTAAGGAGAGAGATTTTATGGGTCGTTTCATCACCAGCATCACCCAAGCTATCGGGCAAACGCCCCTTTTGCGGCTGGATATGATAAAAAGTCACTTTGGTTTTGAGGGTAATATTTTCGCTAAATTGGAACATCTAAACCCCAGCTTTTCCAAAAAGGACCGCATTGCCCTTGGTATGGTAGAACTGGCAGAGCGTAGAGGGCTGCTTAATCCCGGGCAAACCATTTTAGAAATGTCCAGCGGCAACACGGGCACGGGGGTTGCCATGGTGGCATCCGCTAAGGGCTATCGCCTAATTTGTGTACTTTCCCGTGGTAACAGCCCCGAACGTGCAAGGATGATAGAAGCCTTCGGCGGCGAAATTTATTATGTGGACCAACACGAAAGCTCCACCCCCGGCAAGGTAAGCCAAGCGGACATTGAACTGGTAGAAGAGGCCGCCATACGCCTAACAAAGGAAACGGGAGCGTTTTTTATTGACCAGTTTCATAACTTTGACAATACATTGGCGCAAAAGCCCGCCGCAATGGAGATGTGGGAGCAAAGCGGCCGCCAAATACACGCCTTTGCGGACTTTATTGGAACAGGCGGTACATTTACAGGTTACAGCCGCATATTAAAGGAATTTGACCCTGATATACGCTGCTATGCAGTAGAGCCCGACGGTTGCGCATACTATAAAGGCGAAGTAACCCCCGGTGCCTGCCACCGCATACAAGGCGGCGGATATGCTAAACATGTGGAAAATGTAGATAAAAGCCTGATTGACGGTTGTATAACCGTAACCGACAAAGAGGCGGAGGAAATGACCCGTATGCTTGCCAAAAAAGAGGGTATTTTTGCGGGCTTTTCGTCGGGGGCAAATGTTTTTGCCGCCATAAAGCAGTTGCAAGGGGAGGATGCAGGCAAAAATTTCGGCATAGTTATTAATGACTGTGGCTTAAAATACATGTCCACCGACCTTTTTGAGCATAGGCATTACGAAATTTAATATAAAGGAGAGCAGTTAATGAAAAAACCGATGAAAAAGGCAGTCATCGTTGCCATAACAGCCATGATAAGCATAGGTACAACACTGGCAGTTAATGCCGCAGACGAAATACGCATACGTGTGGATGGGCAGTTTATTGACACGGGGGACACGGCACCCCAAATGCATAATGACCGCACCTTGGTGCCCCTTGGCGCAGTTATGACCCAACTGGGCTTTGCGGTAGATTGGGACCCAGCCCACCGCACCGTATTTTTAACCATGTATGGCATGCCGGATATTTTATTACCAATTGATGACAGGCCTGCCGTTAGCGGCTTTTCCTCATTTAACGGCATACACCGTGCAGGGGAAATGTATTTAAGCGACAACAGGGTGTTTACATTGGATGCCGCCCCAACCATCATTAATGATAGAACCATGGTGCCCGTACGTGCCATTGCCCAAGCGGCACAGATGGAGGTAGACTGGGACCCGGTAAACCGCATTGTGGAAATTATAACATCCACCACCAGCGAAGTGCCGCCAACCCAACGGGTAGCAATTGAAAACAGAAGGCAAACGGAAGCGGAAAGATCGGCGTGGGTTGCCCACTATTGGGCAGCAGGCGGCATTTCCGACTTTGAGCGGGAAATTGTTGCCGTCATAAACCAGGTTAGGGCATCCTACGGGCTTAGCCACCTTACCATCGATTATGGTTTAGCTATGGCATCCCGCTTTTATGCCCAAACCCTTGCAGAACTTAATTTGACACTAGGCCATAACGAAGGGCCTTATGGCGGTTCTGCCGGCACGGTGGAATCCTTTGGTTTTAACTGGAATGCCGTTAATGCCCTAGCGGGACGTTGGACGGCGCAAGATACTGTGGATGCTTGGATGGCAAGCTCCAGCCATCGCCAAAATATCCTAACCCCTGCCCTGCGCTATGTTGGCATGGGCTCCCATGAAGGCGGCCAATGGGGCATAATTAGCTATTCGATTATGAGCAACACATCATCAGGCTTCACCGCCCCATAAATACAGTTAAGCGTAACAATTAAGGGATGGACAGTGTGTCCATCCTTTTTTGGTTGTGCCGGGGCAAATGCCGCACATAAATGCCACAAGACCCCAACTCCTTTCAAGCCTTATCGGTTTCGGTATTGCAGGGTATGACCTTGATGGAAGATTTTGCTTTACCCCCTCCCCATTTTTTTGAAGAAGATGCGCCAAACTGAGACAGTGGGGATGCCCTATCATTCAACAACCTACGTGCTCCCGACCAAGTAAAGTCATAGTAAATAACTTGGCCACCAACTTTGTGCGCCCCGCCCCCGAGCCCTGCTGTGTTTTGGCAGAAAGTAGCTGCCCGGGCGTTTCGCCCAAGTATCAATCCAATATTGTGTATGTAAATTTGAACAGCAACCGGTCAATAAGCCCACATCAACTTATTTCCAACAGCGTGGTTTATGAAGTAAGTCTGATAGCCTTTCTTTAATCCCGCTTACAATTTACCGTAGGGGTGATATATCCGAAAACCCCGGATTCAAACCCAGCCGGAAGGTAGCCTATCACCATTTTAGGTTACAGGCAGCTGGTTGGAATATACCATTTACTATTCTCAGCTTGATATATGCAGCCCACCGCATCAAATAGCTATTAACTTTGATTTGGTTTATGCTTAGGCAAGGGGTTGAAGTTACACGATTTTAACCCTTTGTTTTTTGTTATTATTTGGGGGTTGACAAAAAAGGGCGCATAGCTTATAATGAATTTATGAATATAATTACATATATATTCACTGCATGAATGGAGGTGCCAAATGCCAAGAAGTTTTAGCGAAGCTGAGAAGGATAATATACGCCAAAACCTAATTGCAGAATGCAAAAAAAGCTGGTCCACACACGGCTATAAAAAAACCAGCGTAAGCGAACTTTGCGCCAAGGTGGGCATTTCCACAGGGGCATTTTACACATTCTACACTTCCAAGGAAGCTTTGTTTTGTGATGTTATGGACGATTTCCAAGCAAGCACAAGACGGATGTATGATGAAACCTTATCTTCCCCACCAACGAAAGCGGAAATTTGTCAGGCTCTAAAAAAGCTTTACCTGGAATATGCCGAAAATGATATTATCACAAAACGGCACACGCCCGACTACAAGAGCTTGCTAAACAAACTGCCGAAAGAGTGGCGGGAGAAGCACAGTGCAAAAAGTAAAGATAATCTGGAAAACACCCTTTTTGCGCCAAATATCAAGATGAAGGTGAGTAAGGAGCGGGCACATGGGATAATTGACACATTGTTGTTAAGTGTTGCCAATAAAAACATTATCCCTGACCATTATGAAATTTTTTGCACCCTATTAAATTGTGTTATTGGTGAAATATATGAGTAAATTTTAAGGAGATAAAACAATGGATAAGTTAATTTTACAAGCCGGGAAAATTTTCAAAGATGCAGACTTTGACTGGTGCGTTTGCGGCGGCTATGCACTGGACATGTTTGCCGGAAAAAAACTTCGTGACCACGGGGATTTTGACATGTGCTTTTTTAAGCAGGACAGAAAAGAGGTTTTGCAGTATCTAATAGACAGGGATTGGCCTGTTTACGGACGACAGGGAGGATGGGACACAGTGCCCGTAAAACAGGCTATTTTTTACAAAGTAAAAGATGTTAGCGACCCGGACCTGGCAGAAATGGGCTTTTGGGCAGTTAAGCCCAATGGCTGGATGGAAATGTATGAGTTGCCACGTACAAAAAACAACGCATACTCATATTTCAACAGCGGCTTTAACGAGGATGAGTTTACTTTTATCGAGGTTGCATTTAATGACAAAGAGGGCAATGCATATATTCTGCAAGACAACCCAAAAATTACCCTTCCAATGGAGCGGGCAATACTTTTTAGAGATGGCACACCATATCTTGCCCCCGAAATTATCCTTTTTTTCAAAACAGACGAATGGTCAGCAACCAATTCATATTTAGGGCCTAAGATGATAACGGATTTTCACGCCGTTATGCCCTTGATGTCGAAAGAACAAAAAGATTGGCTTTTGGATGCCATAAAAACCGCCCACGGCGAACACACGCCCTGGCTTGATAAAGCTTTGGAGGGGATGATATAATGGATAAAATAATTTTACAAGCCCATGAACTTTTTAAGGATGCAGGCTTTAATTACGCCATTTGCGGCGGTTTTGCCCTCGAAATGTGTGCAGGCAAAAAATATCGTGAGCATGGTGATTTTGACATGAGCTTTTTTGAAGATGAGCGGCAAAAAGTGCTGCAATTTTTACATAGCAATGGATGGAAGCTATATGCCCGATATGTGGATTTTGCAGACCGAAAAAAGTACCTTGCCAACCATCTTCTTCATTTGGTGGAAGACCCGGGAGATGCCAAATGGGATGATTGTGAAAATTTTGCAGCTGTGTTGCCTGATAGCTATGCAAAGGCCCATTTTGTGGAGCGTGCAGGGGTATACACTTTTGCTTTTGACGAGCCAAGACTGACCAAGCTGGATTTTATCAAAGTTTCGTTTAGAAAGCGGCAAGGCGAAAGCTTTATGGCTGCAAAAACACCTTTGCATATGGATAAAGCGATACTGCATTCTAATGGCGTACCTTATATGGCACCCGAATTTATGCTCTACCTTAGAACGCCCGAATTTTGCTCATGGCATCCGCTTCAAAAACCCAAAACCGAGGCGGATTTTAATACAATAATACCCCTATTATCAGCAGAGCAAAAGGATTGGTTAAAAGCGATCATAAAAACCGCATATCCGGGCGGAGCCCCTTGGCTTGATGGTATCTTGGAGGGTGGCATACAATAAACAATGCAATATCAACAAATGATGTTTACGAAATGTCTCCAAGTTTATTGTTGCAATTTTAGCGGGAAATGGGCATAACCTACACTATACTGACAATATAGAGTGTATTCGCATTTAAGCTACAAAAACCCGCAACCCAAGCTCCATGGGTTGCGGGTTTTTGTGTAGGGGGTTTTCATCTAAGTAATAACCCCATTGCGGAATTGACCTGCAATGGGGCGTGGTAGGTTATTATTCTGCTGTTAACACACCATCCGACATGCGGAATACCGAATCGGAAGCTTGGGCGATTTCTAAATTGTGGGTTACGACGATTACGCAGTAGCCCTGTTGGTGGGCAAGTTGTTTAAGGATGTTAATTACCGCCTCACCATTGGCAACATCCAGGTTGCCTGTGGGCTCGTCCGCTAAGATAACCCTTGCGCCCGTGGACAAGGCACGGGCAATTGCCACACGCTGCTGCTCGCCGCCGGACAGGTTGGATGGATAGCGTTTGTGCTTTTCTTCGCCAATGCCAACACTTTCTAACAGCTCTTTGGCACGGGATTGGGCAGATTTGCGAACAACCCCATTGGCCTCCATGGGATAGCAGACATTTTCCTGCGCTGTTAGCAATGGAAACAGGTGAAAAGCTTGGAAAATCATAGATATACGCTTGCGGCGATACAAGTCCAAATTCATCTTGGAAAGGTCGTCACCATCTATCAGCACACGGCCACTGCTGGGCTTGTCAAGCCCGGCCATGATGGATAATAGAGTAGTTTTGCCGCTTCCGGATGGGCCAACAATGGCGTGTAGTTGCCCTTCCACAAAATTTACACTTACGTTTTTAAGCACATCACGATCACCACTTTTGTAACGATAGGTTATGTTTTCAAGATTTAGCATAATTTATCCTCCTCGGGTGCGGGTGCACGTTGTGCGCCCTACTCTTTTACCTGTAATAATTCCAATGGGGATTTTCTTGTAACCACAATTGCACCGATAATTGCGCCAATTAATGCTCCGCCAAGATATACAGCGGTGATTGTGAGAATCTCCATAACCCCAAAGCCCCAACCGGCCAACAACAACCAAATTGTGCCAATTAAAAGCCCGCCAATGCACACAATTAGTAATTCTGTGGCAAGCATACTTCTTGCCCTGCCTTTGCCACCCCCCAAAACCCGCATAATAGCAGCATTTTTAGTGGATTGTAGCATGAGAAGCATGGACAAGCCAAGGGCAATTGCGCCTGCAATTATCAATGCGATGGGATACATCAGCTCCAACAACAGAACGGTTTGCCCTACGGCAGTGGTTATGTTGCGCAACTCCTCATCCAGTAAAAACAGGTGCAATTGGGTGTTGTGGAATCCGACAGTGCGCACAACCCCTTCGAGATATTCCCGCACATAGGCAACTTCACGGTTTTGGGCTGTGTCCACATCAAAAGCAACAACGGTGTAGCCCAGCCAACTTCCCAGCGCATCCGCCAAAGGCGGCAAAGGCAATAGGGATACGCCATTTTCTTGCACACCATCCCTTGTAAAGTGGTTGTTGTGTGTGCCAATTATCTGGGCGGGCATATAACCCATGGTGCCTATGCTGATGGAGAAGTATCCGATGTTAATATAGTCCCCAAGTTCCAGCCCTGTGCGATTTAATGCCCAGTATGATGCGATGACCGGTATACGGTCACCCAGCTGGAAGTTTCTAAAATCATCCTTGCTAAACCCTTCGGCAAATTCAAATTCAATCTGCCCTAAATGGTCGGTATTTTCTTCCACAAAAAAGTCAATATCATTAAATGCCAGCAATCTGTCAAAATTCCACATATTCCCCCAAATGCCCCAGTCGGGGTCGATGCCCGAAGCTTCCCGCCAATTTTCCGGCAGGCCGCCCCCATCAGGCGTTGGTATGAAGAACGAGCGCAAAAAAGCTGATTCTACGTAAATATTGTTTAACCATTCCTCCTGCGCCAATACCCGTGCCGCTGTTTGGGGTCGGATTACATCCCCCAAAAAGCCAGGGGCAAAAAGGTTGCCCATGCCCATGGGCGGGGAAGTTTCGTGTCCCGGCAGGTTTGTGCCAATGCGCCCACGCACTATTGTTGTATCGTACAGCCTGTCCACTTCCGCTAAATTGCGCACCACAGCTTCCTGTAACCAGCCGATGGATATTACGAAAAACAGGGCAACCATAAGCCCTAAAAGGGACTTGACCAACGAGCGGCGCATGTGTCGCCCAACCCAGCTAAGGGCATTGGGCAATTTTGCGCCATTTGAAACGGGCAGGGGCTTGTCCGGTAAGCTAAACTCCTTAAAAACAGTGGTGATTGGTGCATCTACCGGGGTTTGCTCGTGTTTTTTATTATTTTTCGGGATTCGGATTTTTTTGGTGCTGCCCCCCTGCAAAAGCACCAAAACAGGGGCATTAAGTATGCGTAGGGCAATAATTATCACCATAACCAGCAATACCAAAAACACCGCTGTTGCCATGCCAACTATCCAGTAAAAACCAATGCCCACATCAAATTCAATAATCTGTGGTGGTGGCGGGCGCAAAATTGGGTGCAAAAACACTTCCTCCTGCAAAAATGTGGCAAAGGGCTCCAATGCTGTGGCGGCGGCAATGCGTGCCACATACCAGCCCCCCAAAGTACCCAATGCTATGGCGGGTATGCCCAAAAACAGAAGGGATTTAACCGTGTGCAAAAGCACCGACCCACGCCCCACGCCTATTGCACGGTATATGGAAAAATCCCGTTGCCGTTGGCGCACAAAGATAAACGATACAAGCCCAAGCACCAACAGTACCACGGCCCAAAATACCACGGCATTAAACAAAATGGTTAGCAAAACGGGGTCTGCTGATGCCCAGAAGTTTAGGGCATCACTTCCATCGCCAATAATTATGATATTGTAGCCCAACAACTGTTCGTTATCCCTTGACCATAGCAAAAACTCCTGCTCCTGTGTGGGGTCTGCTATGGTAAAGCTATGCCATGCTGCCGGCAAATACCCTTCTCTCCAATCAATTCCAATATCCTCCCGTATGGGCGGCGACAAGGCAAACCCTTCCGGGATAATGGATGCGGGTACATAAGCAAATGTGCCGCCAAAGCTGACAAGGGGGATTGGTCCAAAATAAGCAAATGTGCCAACGACTTCCAATTCCAGCATATAAGGGTTGTCGCTTGGGGTAGAGCGTGCAAAGGGCATGTTTAAGCCGGGCAAAACCCCGTCCACATACTGATGGGGGTGCAAAGCAATTTGGATAGTATCGCCCACGCTAATATTTCTGCCACGGGCAAAGCGGGTATCAACATACACCACATGGTTGCCTTCCAGATAATCATCCAAGTCTATGGGGCGGCCACGGGCAGGGCGCACGCTGGCATTTGCCCCAATAAATTCCGATGCGGTGGTCAAATCCCTTGTGGCTACAATTTGCATGGCGGATTGATGGTGGCTTAAAAAATCAAAAACATCAGGCAGATGCGATAGGTGGGGATGGGTAAAATCCGCCCGCTCTCCCCCCGGCTTATCTAAGAACCAAAGCCCCGCCTCTTCGTTAAGGGGCATCATATTTAGCGTGTCCCGTTGTCGCCTTTGGGGGAAATGGGGGGCACCATCAATGCCAAAGTTTGTAAAAAACCGTCCACGAAAGAAGAATCTTTCACCAATTTCAAAATCTTCAAAAATATCCCAGCCATACACATAGGGGTTATAACCAAGCCATAACTGCTGGCCGGCTATTGCCATTTCTTCATAACCTGCATACACATAATCCACCCGCAAATCCAGCCAGTGCATAAATTCAGGTTGGTCGGGAGTGAGAATATATGTAATAGTTGCGTAAAAATAAGCATCCGATATGCGTAGTTGCTCCGCATCATCAGCAACACCTCGCCACATGCCCATGGTATCCATATTATGCATGCCTTGCAAAATGCCTTCAAACACCTGCCGCCTATCCTCGGTTGCTAAAAAACCGCTTTCCCACAGCAAATCTACCACGGGGGATATGTCCATATGCACACCATCTTCGGGTTGGATAAAGCCCACGGTGTGGTATGTATCAGCAATTTCTAAAATTTGGTTGCGCACCACAATATATTCCACCGTGCGCAAAACAAAGGCAAATGCTCCAAGTGCCATAAGCACCACCAAAAGCAATGTACGCATGGGTTGGCGCAACATGGATTTAAGGGTTACATTTCGCTTTTTCATCACTCTCGCCCTCCTGCGTTTTTAAGTATTAAATCGCCCGAAACGACTTCTTGATAGATGGTTGGGTTACCGAAATACAGCACCGTATTCGTCCCCGGGGGGAAGGTTGAGATCTGTGAATTCAAGTTTATCTCCAAGGTGGATTCTGCATCCACAAGCACTGATGTGTTGCGCCCTGCCAAATTTAGCACCGCATCACTAACGGGCAAACCGCTCATATCCACGCTGTTATTGGTGGCATGGCTATAAAGGACAAGGCTGTCACTTTCCCCGAAAAAGCTTATATCAGCAACGCCTGCCACATGCAGGTTGGTGCTTGGTGCATTAACTGTTATATTTACGGGGTTTTGGCAATGGGTATGTATGTTTACATCACCCTGCACGCCGCTTTGGCGGTGTAAAATGCCAATACCAACATCAGCCACATCGCCACTAACACCCACATAAATCCTTGTAAAATCCCGCAAATTTTTATTCGCAACCACATTAACCCTAAGGGGAGGGATGGTTAACACGCCATTTTCCACATATCCGTCCACAAAATCCATTAGGGCTTCATCCACAACAAAATGCACAAAATCACTGTCACTATGTGTTATGTAAATTGTAGCGGGAAAATCTACATCAATGGCGTAAATTGGTACGTCCAGCTCTATTTTTAGCTGGCTTAAATTATTTTCGTCAAAACTGACACGCACAATATTCTCGTCCCGCAAATTTGGCACGTTTTGCCAGCTGTATCCCCTTGGCGGCATAAAATGTGACAGGCTTAGGGGGCTTTGTGCCGCTTCCAATAGGGGTGCAGCAAAGGTAAAGCCTACCAAAGTTACAACAGAAGCAGCCCCAAGGCAAAGTGCAGAAAACAAAAGCCTGCCACGCTTTTTTGCCCCTTCCAAAATAGCAGCAATGCGCTGTTTTAGCATCTTTTTGCCGGTGCTTGCCATGGATGTGGAAAGATGGGCAGGCACAACGCCCACAAGGCTCAAAATCAGCTGGCTGTAACGTTTTTTGTCACCTGTTTCCATGCCATGGGTGGTTAGGCTGTCGCAAATCATTTCTGCATCCTTATCCGCCTGCCTTGCCATAAGGTATACGGCAGGGTTAAACCAATATACGCATTTTACCGCTAAAAGTAGCAGCTTTGCCCAAATATCCCGCCTTTTGTGGTGGATAAGTTCGTGTTTAAGCACAAATGCAAGCTCTGCATCAGAATAATCCATTTTTGACGGCAAAATAATGATTGGACGCACAAGCCCCGTTAACATAGGGCTTGCAATGCCCTTGCAACGCAAAACCCTTATTTTTGTACGTATCTTTAATTCAATTTTCTGTTTATCTAAAGCCGTTAATATTGCGGGATTGTTTTCTGTGTATCCCCAACGGTTCAAAAAGCGCAAAATAGCAATATGCTGTGCTGCGTGAATAACAACAGATGCAAGCACGCCGCCAATCCACGCCCAAAACATGGCATCAAGCAGCCCAAAGCGGGGGTCTGCTTGCACAAAATAAATCGTTTGCCCGGAAAGCCTTTCCAAAGGCACGGCAATTTCCACAGTGGGTGATGGCAAAAAGCCTATAAAAGGCAACATTAATGCTGCCGATATAACCAGCCATACCACAAACCGTCCATTGGGTGCATAAAGCCGCCGCATAAACGGCGTTGCCGCCAAAATAAGCAGTATTATTGGTGTTGTTACCAGTGTAGCACTTAAAACCCCGTAAAACAGCGTCACTTGTCTTCACCTGCCCTTTTATCAATAAACTGGCGCAACTCTTCCAAATCCTCTGCCGAAATGGCATCGCCTTGATACAGTGATGCTACCAGCCCCGTAAACGAGCCGCCATGTAGCCGCTTCAAAAATGACCTGCTTTCCTTGGCAAGGTACTTATCCTCCGCCACAACAGCGGTGTAAACATTGGATTTGCCTTGTTTGGATACTTCCAAAAAACCTTTGTCCGCAAGCCTTGCCAAAAAGTTAAGTACGGTGGTCAGTGCCCACTTTTTCTTACCGCCAATCTCTTCCATAATCTGGGCGGATGTGGCGCAGCCCCCCCGCCACCAGATAATTTTCATTATATACAATTCTGTATCAGGCAATCTGGCATTTTCATCCATACGCATCCCCCTTGGAAGTATTTATTAGAGTGTGTTCACACAAAGCTGTGCGGCAGCTTAATGTGAACACGCTCTAAATTCATTTTACACTTGTAAAATAAAAATGTCAAGCGTTTTTTACATTTGTAAAATGTGATGGAATAAATTTGACAATGCTGCATCAATGTGATAATATATGAATGTGCAATGAAATCAAGACTTTTGGAGGGTTTTATGGGAGCAAGGCAAGGGGTATTGGCCGTAATAGCATCGGTGGCAATTCAACTAACATTGGGTATTATCTATATTTGGAGCGTTTTCCAAACAGGCATCGCCAATGCCATTTTTAATGGCAACAACGCCCATGCGGCAATGGTTTTTTCCATTGTTTTAGCACTTTTTGGTATTGGTGGGCTGGTTGGCGGCAAGTTGGCGGCAAGGTTTGGTTTGCGGCGGGTAATTTTTCTTGGCGGCTTAATTTTGGGTACAGGCACCCTTATAGCATCTTTTGTACAGCCGGAATTTGGATGGCTTTTGTGGCTCTCCTACGGGCTTTTGGGTGGGCTTGGTATGGGTTTTACATATAGTACCACCATAGCTTGTGCACAAAAGTGGTATCCACATAAAAAGGGCATGATAACGGGCATTATCGTTGCCGCCCTTGGTTTTGGCGGTGTAATCTTCACCCCGCTAATCGAATGGATGATTGGTATTTTCGGCGGCGTTGGCACATTGTACCAAGTCGGCGGCGAAATGATGACCTTGCGGGTGCTTGCGGCGGTGTTTTTTGTTGTGTGCAGTGCGGGCAGCATTTTTACTGTAGAGCCGCCCGAAGGACATATGGCAGACAAGGCCGCTGCAAGCCCAAAAGCGGCAGGTACAGCCCGCAATTTTACCAGCAAAGAAATGATTAAAACCCCGCAGTTTTACCTGCTTACAGCGGCTTTCATCTTCTCCGTAATCGGCGGGTTGATGATGATTGGCTTCGCCCGTCCAATTGCGGTAGCCCATGGGCTATACGAAACCGCAACCATTGGTGTTTTGGCAATCGCCTTGTTCAACTCCATCGGCCGCTTGTTTTGGGGGGCAATGTCCGACCGTTTAGGGCGCATTCCCACCCTCATCATCCTGCTTGCCCTTTCCGGCGGCATGTCTTTGATGATGAATGTGGTAAGCGGATATTTTATTTATGTGATAATCGCCCTTATTGGATTTAGTTTTGGCGGCATACTAAGCAACTTCCCCGCCCTTACTTCCGATTTATTTGGCAGCAAGTTTATGGGCGAAAATTATGGCTTTGTACTTATGGGCTTTGGTGTTGGCGCAATTATATCCAGCCAGGTTGCAGGGCATTTTGCCAATGTTTCCCAGTATTATGATGATATCAGCCGCCTGTCCCCCGCCTTTATAACGGCGGCAACATTTGCAGGCCTGGGTATTATTATTATGGTAATCCTGCGGGTTTTTGGCAAAAAGGCGGCCGCATAGTATGGAAAGCGTCAAAAATCGTAACGTATGGATGATTGTTGTGTTTGCATTATTGGCATGTGTGGCTCATGGGGTCGTGCTGTTCACACCTTTTAATGATTATGTTTACACATCCTTAGTAAAGCTTACCCTTTTTACGGGCTTGCCCCTGCTACACTTTGCAATTTCAAAAGAAGGCCGGTTTAGGGGTTTGTTTTTGCCATGGGAAAATAAAAAGAGCAAAAAGCTCTCAATCTTACTGGGGGCGGTTGCATTTGTTGCTGTTTTTATCGGTTTTGCCATAATACGCCCGTGGCTGGACGGGGTCATGGTTGTTAATGCCCTGTCCAATGCAGGCATCACCGGCGACAACTATATTTTCGCAATAACTTACTACATAATCATAAACGTAGCGTTGGAAGAGTTATTTTTTAGGGGCTTTATCTTCCTAACCCTTTACAGGATGGGGTATAAACATTTTGCCCACATTTTTTCCAGCCTTTTATTCGCCCTTTATCATGTGGCAATTATGCGGTATGGGGCAACGCCCGGCCTGTTGCTTGTAAGTGCCGCAGGGCTGGTTGCGGTAGGGCTTGTGTTTAACCAAATAACAAAAAGATGTGGTAACGTGATTGGCAGTTATATTGTACACGCCAGTGCCAGCTTGGCAATTAGTTTAGTTGGGTTTTATTTTATACGCTGATACTTGGACATATCTGTGCCCAATAAAATAAGCCGCTTTGCGTAGTGTGATGATACTGCACAAAGTGGCTTTATATTATCCTTAGTTTTTCTTCATGGGTTTGGGTGGTTATGGTTAAGTGCTCAACTTTTCTATTTACATCCATGAGAAGGTTGTAATCTTCATTTTGCTGGTGCATTACCCCATGCACCAGGGTTGTAAGTTCGGAATGGGTTTGCTCTAAGCCGGCTAAGCGAGCATCCATACTGTCAAGTCGGCACTCCACACTATCTAATCGGCGTTCTACGCTATCTAATCGGCGTTCTACATTGTCCAAGCGGCGTTCTACGCCACCAAGTCTTAGCTCTACACCATCCAGCCTACGCTCCACGCCACCAAGTTTGTGGTTGGTTTCCGCTTGCCCTCTAAGTAATTCATCTAAAATAACTAAAATCCTATCTTCATTGGTCACTTCATCACCACCTTTATTTTAGTTTAACATATTCGGCCAGCTTTGTAAAATATTTTTTATCTCTTTTTAAAAAGCAAGCCCCCGCCACGCAAAATGATGGCAAAAACAATAAACACCCCAAAAAAACCAAATGCAGTGTATCCATAAGAAACCATGGTGGAAAAGCCCAGATGGGCGGCGGTTACACCCAAAGCCGAGATACCGATTCTAATTTGTGCTTTACTGAATTTAGTGCGGCTTGCCAGCCAGTTTGTAAGCGCAAATGCGTTTGTAACAGCTGTGGTAAAAATTGCTAAAAATAGCAAAACCGTGTAGCCATAGGCAATTGCGGGCGCAAAGCTTTGCCCCAAAGCAAGCATGGGTAATTGCGCATCCTGCACAATGGGTAGGTTGGCAAGCAGGGCAACCACAAAAATTACACCAATAATGGCTATTAGGCCACCACCCAAAAGCCCGCCCCAGCGTGCAATTTTAGGGCTGGTGGCAAGGTTTGGCATGGCGGCAAGCACCGCCACAGCGGTTATCATATTATATGATGCGTAAACAATAGCGGAAAACGGCCACATTATGGTGCTTTGAGATGCCTGCGTTATTGCAGGTTCTGCCCTGTTAAAAATGGCCAAAATACCCATAAATAGGGCTCCCACCACTAATATGGGGGTTATTATTGCATTTGCTTTTACAATCCCATCAATACCAAACAACAAAACCCCGAACGATAAAACAGCAAGGATAAATGCACCTGCCGAAAAGGGCAAATTTAGGGCTTGCTGCCCCATTGCCCCTGCCCCCGCTAACATTGCAGCAAAAATAACAAAAATAAATAACCCGGTAACCACATCCAGCACAGCACCCAGCTTACGCCCAAAAACAGCACCCATAAAGGTTTTATAGTCACCAATGCCTTCCCGCACACAAATGGCCAGCACCGCCCAGCCGCATAGGGCAATAATCAAGCCTGCTAAAATAATGCCAAAAATCCCCATATGTCCATATCGCAGAAAAAAAGTTAAATGCTCTTGTCCGGAAGCAAAGCCCGCCCCGAATATAAGCCCTGCAAAAATACAAACAATTTTAGCGATTTTTGCCAAGTTTTTGCCCTTATCCATAGCATGCACCCCTTTGAAAGTGTATGCTTGTCAAGTTGTTATATGCCGAAGAAATGCACCAGCATAGCGGCAGCACAACCCCTTGTTAGATATGATTGCGAAAGTTGCTGCGGCAATGTAGCTTGGCAAGCCACATGCCCTACTATTTCCAAATATTGCCTAAGCATCCCATGTGCCTCTTGTGCAGTAACTATGTCATGCGGGCGAAAATTTCCATCATTTTCAACCAAACCCACACTAACCGCCCAAATGGCAACCGGGTAATACCAAGCACTTTCTGAAACATCCAAAAAGCCGGCAGGTTTTATTGAAAAAGTAGATCCATTGTTGAAATAGTGAGCATTTATCACGGCATGTAAAAAGGTTGCACGGCTAATAGGTTGGTTTGGTGCAAAATATCCCGCAGAAAAGGCATTCAAAATGCCTTTTGACCCCAAAATTGCCGCATAACAGGCGGGCACAGGCAAAACCACAGCATGCATGGGCGGCGGGGCGGCCTGCATTGGTTTAGGGGTTCTTTTTGATTGTGGCAATTGTTGTTGCGGGAGTCTTACCGTTGTACTTAAAGAAGGTACGGGCAAGCCACTTTGCAGCCGGTCATCAAAAAGCCCGTCATCATAATTGCCGTTTCTCTCATCATCAGGGATTGCGGGTGGTTGCGGCTGCGATGGCGGCTGTTGCGGCGGGGCCTGCCCGCCTATGGGCATCCAAATAGGGTTAATGGTTGCTACAATTTGCCCGGGATATGCACCCGGCGGCATTACAAAACCATTTTCGTGTATAAGAATCGGGCTTTGCCAGCCCGCCAGCCTATACCCTTCTCTGGTAAGTGCAGGCAAGGTAACGGGTGTGTTGGCAGCAAACTGCAACTCTTCCCCATTAATCAACACTCTATATAGTATGTCAAAATTGCCCCTTACCACCACATCATGGTGGGGCATTTGCATATATAAGGGTGGTATGCCCGAAAACCGAGGTGTTGGGCCGCCTTGCCAATTTATAAACTGGAAAAATGGCATGCCTTCCATGGTAATCCAAAAATCTTCCCCGGCAGGGGCATAAATGAAGGGATTCGACCCTTGGTCATATTCCACTTGCCATCCAAATGCCCCCATTTCCACGGCGGGGCGGGCGTATTTTACAAATTGCCCATCAACATAAACAGCAGTAAAAACCCTAAACACATCCTGTGTCAAAATTGCCGTTGCGCAAACTGCCAAAATTGCCAAAATTTTACTCACAAATATCAATCCCCTTTGTCGATAATTATATAACTTCGTCGAATATCTGTCAAGTATTTGTATAGTAAATGTTGGTTGCGGACGTGATATAATTGGAATACATTGGAACAAGGTGAACTTTTTTCACCTACTGCATTGTTGAAGGGAGATATTGTATGAAAATTTTTATTGATGCAGGCCACAACCACAGCGGCTTTAACATGGGTGCCGTAGGAAATGGGATGAGAGAGCAGGATATTACTTTTTCTGTGGCATATCTGCTTGCGCCTATTTTAGAGCGGGCAGGGCTTACGGTGCGCCTATCCCGCCCTACTTTGGAAACCAATTTGGGTATTGATAATGCCAGCTCCATAAACACCCGCTGGCAAATGGCCAACGATTGGGGTGCTGACTATTTTGTAAGCATACATGTTAATGCCGGGGGCGGCACAGGGGCAGAAACCCTTTATGGCAGGGCAAATTCGGCAGAATTTGCAAGGGTTGTGCAGGATGTGTACAGCAAAGCCATGGGCCTGCGCAACCGCCGTGTGTGGCTTAGGGAGGATTTAGGAGTGTTGCGCAACACAAAAATGCCCGCAATACTTATAGAAACGGCGTTTATCGATGCGCCGCAGGGCAGCCCCGATTTGGAAATTTTGCGCAACAAACATACCCAGATGGCACAGGCCATTGGAGATGGGATTTTACAGTATCTGGGTGTAGAGGCTCAGTCAAATCCGGTAGCGGAGCGTTTTAACCAAGTAGCAGAAATGCCCATCTGGGCAAGTCCCACCATCCAAAAACTGGTGGATAAAGGCTTTTTGTCAGGCACCGGGCAGGGGTTGGATTTATCTCTTGATATGATACGAATCTTCGTTATTAACGATAGGGTGGGTTTATACGGTTAAATCAAATTCCAGCGTGCCACGCTCTGCACCATTAACAATTAATGTGATTGAATGAATACCGGCGTAATGCTTGCGTGTGGACAAATCCCTAAACGAATGGGTTTTGGCATAGGGCTTGCGCTGGTCTTTTTTCATGGCAATTTCGGATATTTGGAAAATTTTGGGGCTTTGTTTGCCATTCGCCTTTACAAAACCAATGGTATATTCCAGCCGCACTTTGGTGTCCTTTTTGGTGTGTATGTTAAAGTAAAATTCAATACTTTCGCCAATTTTAACGGTTTTTGACGACAGGGCAAAGCCGCTTGCATTCACCGCATCCGCATCACTAAACCCGAAAACCGCCATAACAGCGGTATGCCTGCGTTTTAGCAGGGTACGGCAGGCATGCTTAACAAGCCAGTCGGTTTGAGGGCTTGTGCCATGCCAGCGTCCCGCAATTTCCGCCACCAAATCGGGGTGGGTTTTAGAAATGTCGTTAAGATTGTTAGCAACGCTTCTGCGCACATATTCGGAAGGGTCATCTTTTAATTGTTCCAAAATGGGCAGTACCGGGGTGGGGTCTTTCTTAAATTTGGGCAAAGCCTGCGCCCAAGGCAGGGCAGGTCGGCAACCCTCGCTTGCCAGCCTGCGTATATGCTCGTTTTCATCCTTTGCCCATGCCATCATCTGCGCCATCATGCGCTCTTCATGGTTTATGATGAAGGGGCGCACAGCAAATTCTGCGGATGCGTAAGGGGTGTAGCGGGCAAGTGCCGCCATAGATAAATCCCAATGCTGCTCATCCTGCCCGTAAACTTCCACAAAATCAGGAAAGGACATTACTCCAAACTCCGCCCAGCCCCCATCGGCATTGTATTGGTTTAGGGTGGCATCAATCACCTGCAACGCTTCGGGATAATCCTGCGGCAAAAATTTGCCCAAATTTAGGGTTATTTGGCGCATGCGCTGTTTTAACTCCAGCCCATCCCATGTGTTATCCATTATGGATGCAACAAAATCGGCCGCCGAAAAGGGCGGGTATGCCTTTTTAACATTATTTGCCAGCCTACTTAAATACTCGTGGTTTATAAGGCTTTTTAGTGTGTCGCTCATCGCACTCTCCTCTGATCCGCTATTTCAAATTCAAAAACAACAGGGTTATTTATATTTTCGCTAAGTGAAGTTGATCAACCGACTTAATTTTAAGCTTTATCACCAATGCCCTTTGAAGTTCGTATAACTGCCCGCCTGCACATCTTTCGAAATGCAGCCCCACATTTGGTGGCGGGCTTACATGCTTCCCTTCCCTTGCACGCTTATAATGCCCATGGGAGCATTTGAATTGTAGCGTCAATGCACCATCGCATCCTCCAATGTCCTATATGTTTTTGCAGAATGTTCTCGAAAATCGATACCACATCTTCCGGGATGCCGCTTTTCTTCTTTTTCATTTCGCTTACCATGATTTTCATCGCAAGCCTTCCGTTGCTTTATTTACCTGCCAACTTGCGCATTTCGGTAGCGGCGGACATGGTTGTGTCCGTTATTTGTGCGCCGCCGATAAGGCGTGCAATTTCGGCAACCACACCATCTTCGGGCAGTTTGTGTACATGGGTTACGGTGCGCTCGCCTCTCGGTGTTTTTTCGATAAGGAAATTAACATCCCCCATGGCGGCAATTTGGGGCAGGTGGGTAATGCATAGGATTTGGTGGCCTTTGCTGATAACCGATAACTTTTCCGCCACCTGTTGCGCCGTGCGCCCGCTTATGCCCGTGTCAATTTCGTCAAAAATAAAGGTTTCTATGGTATCATAGGCGGCAAGGGTCGTTTTTAGGGCAAGCATGGTGCGGGACATTTCGCCGCCCGATGCGATTTTGGATAGGGGGTACACTTCCTCACCTTTGTTGGTGGAAATCATAAACTCGGCATTGTCAAAACCATCCCGCCCAAAGCCCTTGCGCCTTTGAATGTCGATGTGAAAACGGGCAGCCTCCATACCCAAACCATGCAAAATGCCTTCGATTTGGGAGGATAATTCAGCGGCAGCATCTTTGCGGATCTTGGACATTAACAAGCATGCACGCCCAATTTCCTTTTCCAGTGACTTTTTTTGGTCTGCCAGCCGTTCCAGCTCATCTTGGCTGTTTTCGATTCTATCAAATTTTCCTTGTAACTCCTCAGCATATTCCAAAATTTGGGGTATATCTTTTTTGTACTTGGCTTTTAGGCGGTATAGCAAATCCAGCCTTTCCTCTATTTTATCAAGCTCCTCGGGGTCATGGTCCAGGGCTTCGGTGTAGCGTGCATGGTCTTTGGTTATTTCCAGCAACTGCTCGTGCAAAGTTTCCAGTTTTGCGGCAATATCCGCACGGGACGGGTCAATGGTCGCCAAATTACGTGCAAATTCCAATCCGCCGCCAATGTCTGCCGTTGCCCCAAGGGCTTCTGCCAGCCCATTTGCTGCCAAAGTTAGTTTTTCGCCTTGTTGCAGGAAATTTTTGCGCTCTTGCAGTTCCTCCTCCTCATTTGGTTGCGGTTCTGCCACCCTAATTTCTTCCAGTTGAAATTGGTAAAACTCCAAACGGTCGGCGGGTATGCCGCCCTCTTCTGATAAGTTTGTAATGGTCTTTTGCAGGATTTTGTATTGGCTTATTAGCTCCGACAGCTGCGCTTTTGGCTGCGCCAATTGCTCTTGGCAAAACCTATCCAACAAATGTAAATGCTTGGAGAAATTTAACAAGGACTGATGCTCGTGCTGGCCATGAATGTCAATTAAAAGACCTGCCACATCCCGCAACATGCCTATGGTGACGGTTTTACCATTTATCTTGCAAGCCGTTTTACCCAGTGCAGTGTGGCTGCGGTGGATAAAAACCGCCCCATCCTCCTCAATGGCAACGCCCATTTGGGCAATGCGGGCAGCCACATCAATATTTGCCACGGTAAAAAACGCCTCCACAGCGGCAAATTCTGCCCCGTGGCGCACAAAATCCTTGCCCACACGGTTGCCCAGCACAAAATTAATGCTGTCAATCAAAATGGACTTGCCTGCGCCGGTTTCTCCCGTAAGAATGTTTAGGCCCCTGCCGAACTGCACCTGCGCCTCTTCAATTAAAGCCACATTACTTACTTTTAGATGTTCTAACATAATATTCCCCTAAACCTAATCTCTTTCGATTTGGCTCGCCATAATTAGAATGTTTCCACTGCGTCTAATTATTTCAAATCCATGCCTTTGCCAAAAACTTATGCCTTTTGCATTATTTTCTATCACACCCAGCTGGACAGATTTGTAACCGGCCGACATGGCGGCATTAAGGACAGCATTAACTATATTGCTACCAATTTTTTTGCCGTGCAAACTACCATGTACCAGCAACAAACCAATCCAAAAGCTACCTTGCTCCGGAAAATTTTCTATCAAGTCCAAAACCGCTGTAATTTTGCCGCCTTGCCAAATGCCCACGTAAATCTTTTGTTCCATGGTGCAATTTGGTGGTATTGCGTCAATATCGTTTATGCTGCTTTCTATGGTGGCTTCTTTATTCTGTGTTAGTATAAAAAAGTCTTGGTTTGTGTTGTAAACTTCAAAGGCTTGTCCAAAGTTTTGCTTGGTTATGGGCATAACTTCGTATCCATCCAACCATCCTTTTATTTTATTAAGAAAATTTTGTCTACTCATAATAATCAACGCAGACCCGGTTTTGGGTTACACTAGCAACGAAGGCGGCAGCCCTTTGGTGTTCGGGGTGTACTTGGTATGCGGCAAGGGCCGCTTCGTCCTTAAACAGGCTGTCCAGTACAATATCTCTATTGCTGGTGGGCAGCATTTCTATGTTAACTTTAATCTCCATAATTTCCGGAATGTGATTTTTAAGCCCTTCCAGCTCCATTTTCACCTTTTGGGCATTTTCCTTGTTTTCAGCATCCGTGAAGCCATCTTTATAATTCCATGCTACAATGTGTCTTAACATAATTAATCCCTCTCTTTGGAAAGCTTTTCTAAACGCTCTGTTAATATGCCCGTATGCAGTTCAAAAAGATTGTTATCAAAGTCGTAAAAATATATGGATGCGCCTTCATTTGCTTTGCGGGGGCGGCCTGGTTTGATTTCTGCACCAACCTTGTTTATTCGTGACAAATATTCATCCATCTCCGTTTCTTTGATTTGGAAGGCGATATGGTTGTAGTTGCGCCGGGCATGCGGCTCGCCAAGGTTAAGTGCAACCCACAGGTCATTTACAAGAAAATATTTTACCGCAGAACTTGCATAAACCTCTTCTGCCCCAAAAATTGTGCGCCAAAACCACGCCGACTGCTCCAAATCTTTAACCACAAAGGTTATGTGGCTTATCATCTGTAAAACCGCACACGGGTGATGATTTCTTCGTCAGCATCAACGGTGTAAACTGCCATAACATGTCCTTCACCATCTATGCCGTTTCTGCCCACAACCCGCTCTTCGTCAAAAACAAAATTACCAACAACACTGCGGTGTACAATTTTGCAATGCAGATTTGGTGATGCGGCAAACATTGCGCCATAACGCTCCCGCATGGTTTTTCTGCCCTGCATTAGCAAGTTACCCTCTGCATCCTCGCAAATACAGTCCTCTGAAAAGCATATAACAAATTTGTTGATATCTCTATTGTTATAAGCTTCTAATTGGGCTTCTACCGGCTTTAAGATTTTCTCGTTATTCATAATATCTCCTCCTTAGTATCGTCTGCTTTGTTTGATGCGCTAACCCCTTCCCTCTTGCTTATTATCGGATAAAGTTTAACAACAATACCGCAAGGGCGAATGTGCCAATCACGCCGGTTACGCCAGAAACGTAGTGGGCAAAAATAGCAAAATCTGTGTAGCTACCGCCACGCACGTGTATGTTAAAAGAATGGGTAAAATCCCAAAATTCCCGTGGGTATATAAAACCTGCAACACTTAAAAGCAGCAAAGGAAAAGCTACGATTATACACATTACCATAAGTCCGAAAGGGGCTGGGTCACCAGCTTGGTACCAGTTTATGTAAATTAGCACGGTCATCACCCCAAATAAAATCCAAAGCCCAAGGGTGGCAAGCCACATAATAAGCCCTCTTTTGCCCGTGTCTTCCAATTTTCGGGCAAAACGAATCGCCGAACCTTCTCCATCTGCGGAATGGATGGATTTTAGCTCCTGCACCCGCCTTTCATGCTCATGTTTGTGATGGTCGAGCATATCTGCGCCCCCCCTTATGTCATTTTTTTGCGGAATAGTTCGTAAAAGCTAAGGTTGCAGGTGCGGATGATGTTAGCGGTGTACTTAGATGCCTGCACAGTTATCTCAATAAACTTTTGTTTGGATTTTAAGATATACTCCCCGTCATATGCAATCATCAAATGTGGGGAATTTTCAAGCTTTATGGTGATAATGTCGCTATGGGACACCACCGCAGGCCGCCCGCTTAGTGAATGGGGGCAAATCGGCGTAATCGCTATCATCTGGGCATCGGGCTTTAATAGGGGGCCGCCTGCCGACAAGCTATATGCCGTTGAGCCTGTCGGCGTAGCAATCACAACCCCATCCGCACGAAAATCGTCCATATATTCGCTGTTAAGGTCGATATGGCAATGAACAAGGCGGGGGTTTTGCCCACGATGCACGGTAATATCATTTAACGCCAGCAGGGGCGTGTCCGCTGTGGACAGGCGGGCTTCCAGCATCATGCGCCGCTCCACACGATAATTGCCTTTTAGAAGCCGCCCAACGGCATCCAGTGCCTGTGTACCTTCTACATCAGTCAAATAGCCCACATTTCCGAGGTTTATGCCTAAAAGGGGTGTTCCCAGAGGGGCGGCGTGGCGGGCAGCAGCAAGCATTGTGCCGTCACCACCCAACACAATTGTGGCATCGGCAGGGGTTTCAATATCCACCACCAAATGCCCTGCATGCCGCACAAAATCTGCCAGTTGCCTGGTAACAACTTGGTCAATATCCTTATCCAAATTTGTGTAAAAGCTTATTTTCATCAAATTTTCTCCGATATTAGGAAATATGATAGAGGCATCCCTTTGCCGTCATACACATCGGTGTTGCCGGAAACGCTGTAATCATATTCGCACAAACGCACGGTTTTTAAGCCATTTGCCGCCATTGCATTGATAATGCTGCCCATGGTATGGGAAAAGCTGGTAAAAGTGCTGGACTGCTGTTGGCCGGAAATATATGCCATACTGCTTGTTATCCACGGGTCGCTACGGAAATAGGAGTAGGTGAATTTGTTAGGATTTTCCCCATCAAACCCCTCCTCGTCGGGATAGGGCAGCATAAATTCAAATGGATGAATTTCGTACATAATTACCACCCCGCCGCCTTTTAGGCATTTGGACGCCTTTTCATAAAACAAGGTTAAATCTTCAAACCAGCAAATTGCGCCGATTGTAAGAAGCACCACATCAAATTGATTATGATATTTATCGGGTATATCCAAAATATTACATGCGACAAATTCGCAACCCTTTATCCCTGCTTTTTCGGTAGTTTCACGGGCTTGCTCTATGATGTTTTCTGCTATGTCAAAACCCACGGCACGCTCCACACCCAGCCCCGTCAGAGACAGCAACTCCCGCCCGTTATTACAGCAAAAATGCGCCACCGACTTGCCTGTGAAGTTGATTTTTTCAAGCTCTGCCTTCATGTCGTCGGTGAAAAAAGGTAATTTCTCATTTTTTAGCTTTATATGGTTTTCGTCACCAAAGTTTTCTTTGCGGTTGTCAAAGGCCTGTTCCCAAGCCCGCTTGTTGGCTTCTGTATATTCCATACTACTTCTCCTTTTCAAATAACAATAAATATTCTTCATTGCCGTTTTGGCCTGTGATAGGTGAGGTTTCAAGGTTTTTTGGCACCAGTCCGGCATCGTTTGCCGCCTGTTGCACCTTTTTGATGGCAGCAAGGCGGTCTTTTGGGTCTTTTATTACGCCCCGCTTATCCACCTTGCCCGGCCCTGCTTCGAATTGGGGCTTTACCAGCAACACACCTTTGCCACCTACCGCTAAAAGTTCTGCAATTTTAGGCAATATTAGTGTGATGGAAATGAATGACAAGTCTGCGGCAACGAATTGAGGTGCAAAGGGCATGTCATCAGCTAATAAGTCCCGTATATCCAGCCCTTCACGTGATATTACACGAGGGTTAGCAAGCATTTTGTTCGACATCTGTCCACGCCCATTTTCCACGGCAAACACGGCCTTTGCGCCATGTTGCAACATGCAATCGGTAAACCCGCCTGTGGATGCACCAATGTCCATGCACAGCAAACCCTGCAAATCCAGCTTAAATACCTGCAAAGCGTGGGTCAGCTTAACCCCGCCACGGGAAACAAATTGGGGGGCTTGCCCATCCACACAAACCCCTGTATCTACCGGAAATTTTGCGCCAGCCTTGGTTTGGGGCTTGCCATTTATCTTTACCTTGCCCGCCAAAATCAATTCCTTGGCATATTCCCTGGATACGTCCAAAAGGGCGCAAACAAGGGCATCTAAACGCTTATCCACCCTGCACAATCTCCAAACATTTTTTGTACATACTGTCCCCATCCAGTTCCAATTTATTAAAAATTTCCTGCCGTGTGCCTTGGGGTGGAAAACCACCCGTGATGGCGAAATGATACACTTTGGGGGCAGTTACACCAAGGACTTTAAGACGGGTTGCGAAATATTGACCAAAGCCACCTTGAAGCACATTTTCTTCCATTGTAAAAATATGGGTGTAGTTTGCAAGCTCCTCAATCTGGTCATCCTTTAAGTTGTTGGCAAAACGGGGGTTTATCAAGGTTGCCCCCAGCCTTTGCGCTACCTTCGCCCCTTTGTCCACCATAGCACCAAGGGCGATTATTGCCACATTTTCACCTTTTTCTAAAATTTCCCATTCACCAAATCTTAAAGTAGCCAATGCATCCGCATATAGCTCAGAATCCGCATCCTTTGGGTATCGTATAGCAACAGGGGCGTTCAGCTCTATGGCAAAATCCATCATAGCTGATAATTCCGCACCGTTGCGGGGTGCCAGCACCGTCATATTAGGCATGTGGGATAGGTAAGAAATGTCAAAAATCCCCTGATGGGTTTCCCCGTCACCCGGCACAATACCTGCCCTATCCAGTGCAAAAACTACCGGTAAATTTTGTATGCAAACATCATGTATTACTTGGTCATAAGCCCGTTGTAAAAATGTGGAATATATGGCCACAACCGGTCGCAACCCACTTTTTGCCATGGATGCGGCAAAGGTAACGGCATGCCCTTCCGCAATTGCCACATCAAAAAACCGCTTGGGAAATCCTTTTGCAAACCCCGTTAAGCCAGTGCCGGCAGGCATTGCGGCAGTTATGGCAACCACCCGCTCATCCTGCATACCAATTTCTACCATTTTTTTGCCAAAGTTATCGGTAAAAGTGGTTTTTTTGGCGGCATTAAGTGGCTTGCCTGTTTTTACATCAAAGGGCTCCACCCCATGAAATCTGGCGCTTTCCCTTTCGGCAGGGGCATAACCCTTACCCTTTTGGGTAACCACATGCAGAAGCACAGGCCCACCCACTTGCTGTATATTTTTCAAAACTTCAATCACTTGTGCTAAATTATGCCCGTCAATTGGTCCGTAATACTTAAAGCCAAGCTCCTCAAACAAAATGCCGGTTTGCAACAGGTATTTCAGCTTGGTTTTAGTGTTGTGTATGGTTTTTTCTGCTAATTTGCCTATTGCGGGCACGCCTTCCAAAAAGCTTTGCACGCCCCGTTTTGCGCCGATATAGGATGGCGAGGTGCGTATGCCGTCCAAATAACCACTAAGCGCACCTACGTTTTCGGATATTGACATATTATTGTCATTAAGCACCACCAGTAAATCAGCCGGGCTGCGCCCTATATTGTTCATCCCTTCCAGTGCAAGCCCGCTGGTTATGGCACCATCGCCCACCACGGCCACAACTTTGTGGTTTTGCCCCAGCAAATCACGGCTAACGGCCATACCGTGGGCAACTGATAAAGAGGTGGAACTATGCCCAACATCAAAAGCATCATGGGGACTTTCGTCGGATTTGATAAAGCCTGACAAGCCGTCCAGCTGGCGCAAGGTTTCAAATTTATCCCGCCGCCCTGTCAAAATTTTGTGGGGATAGCATTGATGTCCCACATCCCACACAATCTTATCCATTGGGGAGTTAAGGCAAAAATGTAAGGCGATGGCAATTTCCACCACCCCTAAGTTGGACGCAAGATGCCCCCCCGTTTTAGATACCGAGCGCACCAAAAAATCCCGCATTTCCGCTGCCAAGGCGTTTAGTTGGGTTATTTTTAGTCCCCTTAAATCAGCAGGGCCGTTAATTTTATCCAAGTATCTCATGTAACAATCCTTTCAATTAAGGCCGCCAAAAAATCACCTTTCGGTTGGCTTTTAATCCATCCCAAATGCCCACCCATATCAGGCGGGGCAATTTTGCCTGCATTCGGGTCTTTGTCCGCAATATCATCCAGGGCTTGAAAGGCAAAACCAAGGTCGCACCCAATTTTCACCATTTTGTCCACAGTGTTTTCGTCAGCATTTGCACATAGCGCACCTGCACCAAACGCCGCCATAAACAGCTTTGCTGTTTTATTTTTGTAAATATATTCCAATTGTGCATGGGTGGTTGGCTCGCCTGCAAGTTTTATGTCAACGGCCTGCCCGCCAACCATACCCAAAGCCCCCGCATTACGTGCAATTTTTGCCATTGCACGTAAAAAGTTTGGGTGAGGGTTATCCACGCAAAAATCCGCCATAATCTCAAAAGCACGGTTTAGCAGGGCATCTCCTGCCAAAATTGCCATCCCTTCCCCAAAAACCTTGTGGTTGGTGGGTTTGCCACGGCGCAAATCGTCATCATCCATGGCAGGCAAATCGTCATGGATTAGGGAGTAGGTGTGTATCATTTCCAGCCCACAGGCAAAGGGCAGGGCGTGGCTTGGGTTGCCGTCCAGCATTTTACAAGCGGACAGCAAAATAACACTGCGCAACCGCTTGCCGCCGCCAAAAAGGCTGTACTCCATGGCTTTGCGCAAATCATCAGGTATATCAAGTTCCATGTATTTTCTCAGCCCGTTATTAACGGCCTCAATTTTCTCTGTCAGTTCCGCATTAAAACTCATTTTTACCACCTTTGAAAGGTGTTAGCACAAAGCCTTCTTCCGACTGTTGCAACACCATCACTTCCGCCTCAATGCCATTCAAAACAGCGGCACAATCGGCCGCAAGGGCAATACCTTCTTTGTATAAAGCCAGCGACTGTTCCAATGGGGTGTCGCCCCCCTCGATTTGGTCAATAATCTCGTCCAAGCGTTGTATACCGCCTTCAAAATCAAAATTACTCATAATATCTCCGCTTCCCGCTTAATATCTTGAAATTGCAAGGTAATGCGTTGTCCGGGTGTTAGCCCTGCCCCATTTTTTATAACAGCTTCATCATAACTTTCCACCAGCACAAAACCACGGCGCAACACCGCCATGGGGCTGACTTTCTCCAAAATATCACCCTTTGCTGTTAGATTGTGCTTGGCACCCTCCAAACGCCGCAAAAAAGCACCATGCAAGGCGTTTGTGCGCATTTGTAAACGCATGGGCAACCTATCAATCTTTTTTACCAGTGCAGAGCCAAGCCTATCCACCCCATCCTGCAAAAGCCCTGCCATTGTGCCCAGATGAGGCGTTGCCACTTCCGCCGCCTGGGTTGGTGTGGCACAGCGCAAATCTGCAGCAAAATCACATAAAGTAAAGTCGGTTTCGTGCCCAACAGCGGAAATTGTGGGTATTTTAGACGAATATACCGCCCTTGCCACAATTTCGCTGTTAAATGCCCACAAATCTTCAGCAGAGCCGCCGCCGCGACCCACAATCAGCACATCTGCGCCGCTTTGGGCGTTGGCAAGCTTGATGGCTTCCACAATTTCTTGCGGGGCTCTGTCCCCTTGTACAAGGGCAGGGATAATTAAAACCCCCGCCATTGGGTTGCGGGTGCGGATTATTTTTAGCATATCCGCCACCGCCGCCCCCGTAGGCGACGTAACAATAGCGATTTTGCGGGCAAAACGGGGGATTGGCCGTTGGTTTGCAAAAACCCCTTCTGCCAGCAACTTTTCCTTTAACTTTTCCAGTGATTGGTAGATATTTCCTTCTCCCGAAAGATGTAAAAATTCACCAATCAAGCGCATATCCCCGCTTTTTTTATAAAGGGATACCCGCCCATAAATCCGCACCAAATCCCCATTTTTCGGGGCAAAGGGCAACTCGTCCGCTTCGTTTTTGAAGATTACACAACGTAAGGCAGCCTCCTCGTCTTTTAACGTAAAAAACAAATGCCCGCTACCGTGGCGCACAAAGCCCGAAATCTCACCCTCTACCCACAAACTGCACAGCAGCATGTCATCTTCCAATAAATCCTTAATATATTCGGCAATTTTGGATACTTTGTAGGCTTTAACTTTCACTTTTTTTCCGCCTTTCAGCTTGGGCGGCGGCTTTGCGGCGCACACCTTCCAAAATGCCGTTTACAAATTTGCCCGCTTCCTCTCCGGAAAATTCCTTGGCAATATCCACCGCCTCGTTAATGGCCACGGCGGCCTCTATATCTTTTTCGTGCAAAATTTCAAAAATCGCCAGCCGCATAATGGCAAGGTCAATTTTATCAATACGGTGCAAATCCCAGTCTACTGCTGTTTTGTTAATAATACGGTCAATTTTTTCCAAATTGACAAAAACGCCGTCATAGATGCGGCGTACATAATCAGGCTCGCTAAAGCCCAGGTCTGCCACTTCCCAGGCAAGCCATTCGCTGTAATAATCCAAATCCATAGGGCTATCAGGCTGAAAATCCCTTGCAAAAATCAGGCATAGGGCATGCCGCCTGTCGGTTCTTCGTGCCGCCCGCATTATCTCCTCACAGGGGGCTTTTGTGCTGTTTTTTCAAATCGCATCCCCGCCACATTTACATTAACTTCTTTCACGGTCATACCTACCATGGTTTCCAGTGCTGTTTTTATGCGCTTTTGCACCTCTTCCGAAACTTGGTGTATTTTATGCCCAAATTTTACCATAATAGTGATATCAACCTTTACGCCATCATCTAAGAGACCGATTTTTACACCCCTTGCAAAATTGCGCCGGGCAAAACGTGCGGACATTTCCCCCTGCCCTGCGGGATGGGACCCCGCAATAACGCCATTTACCTCCAAAGCTGCCGTGCCGGAAATTATCGCAAGCACCTCATCAGCAATGCGTATTTGCCCAATGCCGCCGTTTACAGAAACTTCGTGCATATATTTTCTCCTCCTCTGGGTTTAATTGGAAACCAAAATGCTAATACTACAAAAATATTATAACAAAACTTGCCCAATAAAGAAAGGTTAAACTGATGAAAAAAATAAAAAAGTTTTCGACTATATTTTTTGTTGCGGTTTTGGCATTGTCCCACACTGCCTTTGCTTACGAATTTTATCACCAGCCCGCCCCACCCCCCACATTGCCCTTGGAGGCGGAGCTTGCGCTGGTGGTAGATGCGGCAACTGGCCACATCCTATACAATCGGGGCGACCCCCACGCAAGAGCCCTGCCCGCCAGTATGACTAAGGTAATGACCGCCCTTTTGTTGCTGGAAAGCGGTGCGGATATGGATGACATAATCTTCCATTCACCTGAGGCGGTGTATACAATCCCCCGCAATTCCAGCCATATCGCTATGAATGCAGGGGAAAGCCTAACTGTTTCCCAGGCCTTGTATGCCATTATGCTACCCAGCGCAAATGATGTAAGCAACGCCATTGCAGAATTTGTATCGGGCGATATGGAAAGCTTTGCAGTGATGATGACCCAAAGGGCGCATGAGCTTGGAGCGGTAAATACAAATTTTACCAACGCCCACGGCCTGCCTGATGATAATCATTTTACCACTTTGTATGATATGCACCTTATTATGGCGGAAGCCATTAAGCAACCCAAATTTGTACAAGTGATAAATGCGCCACGCTACCGCATACCACCAACAGATTTTCAACCGGAGCCCCGTTTTATTGACAATACCAATGCCATGGTACGCCCTAACGACCCCCATTTTTCCTTAGATACAGTGGGCGGCAAAACCGGCTGGACGACCCCGTCCGGCCATACTTTGGTATCCTACGCAAGGCGGGATGGGATAGGGCTTATTACGGTTGTAATGGCAGCAGAGCGGCGGGATATTATTTTTAACGACACCGCAACCCTGTTAAATCATGGTTTTGAGCAGTTCGATCCCCACCAGCTGTTTACAGCATCAGAGTTAAGTGTGGGTGCAGATTTGGTGCAGCGCAGCCGTGAAGGGGTTATTGTTATTGATTATATGCCCATTGTTGCCGAAAGAGATGCGCTGGTTTATTTGCCACACAATGTTAGCCCCGATGATGTGCAGGTGGAATTGGCCCTGCCAAACCGCTTAACTGCCCCTGTTTACGCAGGGCAAACCGTGGGACGGGTAACACTAACATATAATGGCAGGATTTTAGACCAAATACCCCTGCGCACTGCACAAGCAGGCATAGGTTTGCCCGCCGAAGCATTGGAATCCCTTGCCCCTGCTGTTAACCCTTTACAGGACTTGGCAACCACCCTAACCGAATATTACCAAGAAAACCTTGTGCCGGAATGGTTAACCCTGCAAAACTTGGTGGTGGGCGCAGCCACCGCTGTGCTGGGCACAACTTTTTTGGTGCTTTGTGTAAAATTTTTACGCTTTGGAAAATCCCGCCGCAAGCGTGGGATGATGGCCTATTCCAGCAAAAGCTTCAAAACCCATATTAGCAAAAATTACAAATATCGATAACCAATGTTTCCGCAACGCTATCCTGAAATTTGCCTGCAATAGCGTTCACATGATTGCTTGGTTTGCGATAGATATGGTTCCAAAGAAATAAGGCTTTCCAGTAATTGGAAAGCCTTTGTTTATCCAATGCCCAAAGCCAGACTCGAACTGGCACGGCTTTAAGGGCCGCAGGATTTTAAGTCCTGTGCGTCTACCGGTTCCGCCATTTGGGCTTATTTGGTTAGGTGTCGGTAGTTATATCATCCCAGGGTTGCTCACAATAACTAATTAACCAGTTTAGGGCATGGTGCCGCTCTGCCACAATGCCGGGCTGGATGGTATCCATTTGTTCGTTGTTTATGCGGGCATCCACGCATGCCCAATTGTAACGGTAAATTAGGTCGGCTTGGTCCAAAATCTGTTCTTTGTCCCGCAAAACTGCCGCCGATAGAAAATCATCGAAATTTGCATGATTTTGGATGATTTTGACAATATTTGCCACATCGCAAATATTGTTAGGGAAAGTCAGTTCGCCAACAAAGCTTAATGCCCAAAGCATCACATTTAGACATTCATACCGCCAAGAAAATTGGGTGGCAGCGTGCAAATCCATGGCATCATCCATTAAAAAGCTGATTTCGTTGGGCGTGAAAAAGGTTTGGGCATTGTATCTTTCGGTTATCATGGTTTGCAAATCCAAAATTTCCTTCCAATCCATATCCCCGGCACCGATGCATTCGCCACGCACAGCAACAACGCAAAGGGCAATGGCACGTTTTGCCACCGCCTCTTTTGTTTGCAGGGTTACTTCATGGTTTTCTTCAATTTGCGGTAGATGCTCCATGGTTTTAATGCCCTTGGAGTGTAAGAAATCCATACTTTCCTGTTTGCGCCGGGCAGCCGTTTTAATTTGCATATTGCCCTCCCAAAACAAGATAGACTTTTTCATCTTCTATAAAAAACCGCTTCACAGCCCCTGCATTTTAGCGTTGCAGAGGTTGCTCGGCCGTCAAGGTGCCACCCGGATTTGAACCGGGGGTGGAGGAGTTGCAGTCCTCTGCCTTACCACTTGGCTATGGCACCGATAAAAACAATTAGGAATTAAGAATAGGGAATGGGGAATTTAATTCCTAATTCCTAATTCCTAATTCCTTTTAGAAATTGACCCGTAAGGGATTCGAACCCTTGTTACCGCCGTGAAAGGGCGGTGTCTTAACCCCTTGACCAACGGGCCGTAATTTGCTACCATCAACAGCAACAAAAAACATTATACAACATGGCCTTGGCTATGTCAAGAGTTTTTTGAAAAAAACTTAAAAAAATTTTGGCAGGCCAAAAATGGTTAGGTTTTGGTGATGATGATAAGATTGCGGGTTATATCACCGGGCAAGGTTATTTCCGAAATTTGAGATATTTTGCCGCCAAGCTTTGCAATGGCTTTTGCACCTGCATCCAGCTCCTCTTGAAAATTTGGGCCCTTCATGGCAATAAAGCTGCCGCCGTTTTTAACAAAGGGCAAACACCAGCCTGCCAGCTTGTCCATGGCAGCAACAGCACGGGAAACGGCCAAGTCAAAGCTTTTTGCGTAACCTGCGGCTTTTAACCTATCCTCGGCACGGTCGTGGATGCATGTCACACCATCCAAGTCCAGTAATTTGGCAACCTCTTCCAAAAACTTTACCTTTTTGCCTCTTGCATCCAGCAGGGTTAAGCTTATATCCGGGCGGACGATTTTTGCCACCAAACCGGGAAAACCGGGGCCCGTACCAATGTCGATAACCTTTGCGCCTTGCTTAATATGGGGTAAAATCGTTAAGCAGTCCAAAAAATGTTTGGTTACAATGCCTTCATCATCGGTTATGGCGGTAAGGTTTACTTTTTGGTTGTATTCTTTAAGAAATGCTTTATATGCCCACAACTGCACCAAAGCATGCTCATCCAGCACAGTGCCGAGCTTTTGCCCTTCGTTTTGTAAAAATATTTTCAAATCCATTATCTTCCTCTTTCCAAATGCACTAATAAATTGGCAATATCAGCAGGGCTTACACCATTTATGCGGCTTGCCTGCCCAATATTAGCCGGGCGTATGGCTGCCAATTTTTGGCGGGCTTCCAGCCGAAGGTTGCCCACCCCATCATAATCAATATCCGCCGGTATGCGACGGTTTTCCAGCTTTCTAAACTGCTCCACTTGCAACATTTGCTTGGCTATATATCCCTCGTATTTCAAGTGGATATTTACCTGCTCTGCCACATCTTTTGGCAGGTTGGGACGGTTTTCATCCAGCGGGGCTAAAATTTCATAACTTAGCTCTGGCCTTTTAACCAGCTCTGCCAGCTTAAAACCTGATGAAATCTCCGTGGACCGGTGCTTGCGTAATAATTGGTTTGCAGTTGGGGATGGGGCAACAACAGTGCTTATAAGCCGCTTAATTTCGGCATTTATCTGCCCTTGCTTGTCCATTAGCCGTTGATATCGCTCCCCACTTATAAGATAGCCCCGTCCCTTAGGTGTTAAGCGCAAATCTGCATTATCTTGCCGCAAAAGCAATCGGTATTCCGCACGGGAAGTCATCATGCGGTAGGGTTCATTTGTGCCTTTTGTTACCAAATCGTCAATCATCACGCCGATGTAGCCCTCGGAGCGGTCAATGGTTAAAGATGGTTTGCCAAGCACCTTAGCTGCGGCGTTAATGCCTGCAATCAATCCCTGTGCGGCAGCCTCTTCATAGCCACTGGTTCCATTAAACTGCCCTGCGGAAAAAAGACCGTTAAATGCCTTAAATTCCAATGTGGGGGTTAGTTGGGTTGTATCTATGCAATCATATTCTATGGCATAGCCAAAGCGCATAATTTGGGCGTTTTCCAGCCCAATCACACTACGGTACATCTGCACCTGTACATCTTCCGGCAAAGAGGTGGACATGCCCGAAATATAAAGCTCTTGCGTGTTTTCCCCTTCGGGTTCGATAAAAACTTGGTGGCTGGCTTTTTCCCCAAAACGCACCACCTTATCCTCAATGGACGGGCAATAGCGGGTACCCGTGCCTTCAATTGCACCCGAATACATGGGGCTGCGTTGGATATTGGCACGGATGATATCATGGGTTTTTTCGTTGGTATGGGTAAGCCAACAGGAAATTTGGGGGCGAGCTATGCTTTGCGGCGTGTTTTCAAAGGAAAATGGCACAATGTCCTCATCACCCTTATGCTCCATCATCTTGGAAAAATCCACAGAACCTGCATGTATACGGGCAGGTGTGCCCGTTTTGAAGCGAAACATGGTAATGCCCAGCCCTTTTAAGGCATCCGCCAGTTTATTGGAAGCCGCAAGGCCATTGGGGCCACTGTTTACACCAACTTCGCCCCAAATACAGCGGCTGTTTAAGTATGTGCCTGTGGCGATTATTAGGGCTTTGCAAGGATATACAGTGCCGGAGGCTGTAACCACATCCAATGTGGGCAAAATATCCACAACCTCAGCTTGGATAATTTGTAGGCCGGCTGTATTTTCCAGCACCGCCTTCATTTCCGCAGAATAGCGGTATTTATCCGCCTGCGCCCGAAGGGAGTGAACAGCAGGCCCCTTACCAAGATTTAACATGCGGGACTGGATATAGGTTTTATCAATATTTTTACCCATCTCCCCACCCAGCGCATCAATTTCCCGCACCAAATGCCCCTTGGATGTGCCGCCAATGTTGGGGTTGCAAGGCATCATGGCAATAGAATCCAAATTTATGGCAAATACTTTAACAGAGCAACCCATGCGTGCCGCCGCCAAGGCCGCCTCGCATCCCGCATGCCCTGCCCCTATTACAATTACATCCACTTCACAAGCCTTGTACATGGCACACCTCCTAACATTTATCTTTGAAAATAAACAGCTTGCTTGCCAGATAGTTAATCACCAACACAATAACATGGGCAACGGCGAAGATGACCAGCTCATTAAACTCCAAAGCGTCCACGAAAACAAACATAATGCCCGTGTTTACACCTGCTGAAAAAATCCGTGCCGCCAAAAACAAAGCGGCTTCCTTGGCGGCTCCGGCTTTACTGCGGAAAACAATAAACTTGTTGGCGGCAAAAGCAAAAGCCACAGCAACAACCCACGAAATTACAGTGGAAAGCCAAGCATCCAGCCCCAAGCCCCATGATGCAGCAAAGTAAATAGCAATGGTGATAATGCTGGTTAAGCCGCCAAAAAACAAGTATAGTATAATTTCCCTATACCTGTCAAACATTTGCTTAATTTTCATGCGCAAACCCCTTTATTGCGGCCACAGCGGCGGGTATGACGAAAATAAAGGCGGGGAAAGCATATCTCGCCTGCCCTTCAAAGAAAAAGGGGATGACGATTAAAAAAGCAAGGTTTATAAATATTATGGCGGTGTGCAAGCTTATCCTTCCATTTTTTGTAAACAGCCCAACGGCGTATTTTTTAACCATTGCAAACATAAACAAAAAACCTGTGCCGTTAAGGATGAAGGTGATTATACCGGCGGATGCTTCCAAAAAGTTATGGTTGCGCCTATGCCATGTGCGCTGTGCCTCGGTCAAACCCTCGTCATACATAGGTGAAACATTGGCCGCCCACTGGGGAATATCGTTTGCCCCATCAAAAAATGTGCGGTACACACGCAAAACACCCAGTTTTAAGTATTCCACAGGGTTTTGACTTATCCATTCCCTTGCCCATGCACTTAAATAGGGCTCCACATCATATGCTTGGTGTATGGTGCGCCCATCCAGTGCCTGCTCCAAAATAGCATGCCTATCGGGAAAATCCGCCGTAGCACGCAGGGGGTTCATCCAAAGGCCATTTACATTTTCATTATTATTATTAATAAACAGCACATATCCCGAATTATACGAAACCGGTATAAAGCGGCCAAAATGTGTGTAATTGCGGATTGCCCACGGGGTGATTATAACAACCATAACAGCAAAGCATATACCTGCAAAAGCCAAACTGCGCTTTAATTGCTTTGTGGCGGACAGCATATAAATACCTGCAATCACAGGATAAGCCATCATAAACGGGCGCACAAGGGCAGTTAGGCCGATAAGTGCGCCCAGCACAAAAAACGCAGGCGTTTTAGGCAAAAAGTAAATTTTAACAAAAACAATGGCGGATAGTAAAAAGGTAAAAAACACCTCCGTGCCAATAACATTTACATATGCGATATATTGGGGTAAAAACGCCGTTATAGCAAGGGCTGTAAGTGCAAATTTTCTTTTTTCAAATATTTTTTTGTATATAAGCCAGCAAAACACCAATGTGCCCATGGAAAAGGCGATGTTTAGCCATTTGCCCGCCAACACATCCGTTGTGCCGATAATGCGGTAAAAAATGCCCAGCACATAGGGGTAGCCGCTGCCCTGCCAAGCCACAGGGCTACCGTGCATGGTGTGCCCCAAGCCATTTGCAATGTTTTCGGCAATCATTTGGTAATTGGCAAAGTCAAAAAGCTGTACCGTTGGCACATTTAGCACCCAATAAATACGTAATAAAAGGGCTGCGGCAAAAATTACAAGCAAGGGTATTTCGGCTTTGGATATATTTATCTTTGGAAATTGCATACATTTCTCCTTAATATAGAAATACAAAACTAAGCACACCAAACAGGGCAATAGATGCGACAAGAACCTTGTCACCCAAGATTACGGAAACAGGATCCCCATGGGATTTTTTGTGGCTGATGGCAAGCAAGTACCTGCACCCAATAAAAATTATAAGGGGCACAGTATAAATCATAAGCGGCACGCCGGATATGGCCCACAGGGCATAAAAAACCATGGCAAGCCCCATACACACAAACATCATGGCATTTAATGCGCCTAAATTGTATTTCGCCAATGACTGCCTACCGTGGCCACCAACCTGCATCATCTCGCCCCGCCGCTTGCCAAATGCCATAAACAACGCAGCAGCAGCAACCGTCAAAAACATCCATTCGGAAATTTCCACAGATATGGCGGCACCGCCTGCATAAATGCGCAACACAAAGCCTGCGGCAATGCAAAAACAATCCACAATAGGGTAATGTTTTAATTTTAGGCTGTATACCAAATTCAAAACCACATAAATCCCAGCAAACAAAGCAACAAACCACATTCCCAAGGCAAAAATTAGTGCAAAGCAAGCAGCCAGCAGCAAGGCGGCAAAAAACACCGCCTGCTTTTTGCCAACCCGCCCCGATGCAATGGGGCGGGTTTTGTTGACAGGGTGCAAAGCATCCTTTTCACTATCAAAAATATCATTAACAACATAAATAGCAGATGCCGCCAAGCAAAAGGCCGCAAAAGCCGCCGCCGAAAACCAAACCACGCCATGGGGAAGGCTTTGGGAATATATCAAAGGCGCAAACAGCAACAGATTTTTGATATAATGTTTTGGGCGCATTAGTTTTATATAGTTGCGTAGCTTTGTCATGTCCGCTCCTTATTTTGGTTTGGGTCGCTTACTTCAAAATTATTTAGTGCCATTTTTATCTCTTGCCCCATATATGGTGCATTTCTTGCCATTATTTCTTTTTCCCTCATTTTTTCTTTACATCTAATGTTGCCTTGCTTATCAAAGAATGCGAAAAGCAAAAAAGTCGCAGTTATCGGGAATAGGAAGCGTTGGTGGTCAGTTTCATTGTGCGCAGAAAAGTATATTGAAAATGTAATAAATATTGCTACAATAGCGTTAGAAAACCAAAGTACGCTTAAAACACCTACCACCCAATGCAACGCATGAAACAAATGCCAAAGGAAAGCTGCTTAAAGAGTTTTGCAGCTTCGTTGTGCGGAAACTTTTTCGCAAACTTCGCTCTCATAAAAACACAACCCCATCGTTTAGCAAGTTTCCAAACATCTGCTTCTCGAGATGTGCTTGTGCTTCCAAAAAGCCTTTGTGATGAGTAAAAGTGCCATTTCCCAGTTAATAATCATTCCCTAAGTCCCCTGCTACCTACCAAATTCATGCGCAAGGCGGCCGGCCACCACATAACGCATATCCCACCGCACATTGGTGCAAGTGGAAAGCACCAAAATATTATCATAAATATCGCCTGCAATGCCTGTGTTTATCACGCTTCGGCGGTTTATTTCATCCACCAACTCCCCAAATTCCTCCCTATCGTGGAAGTGCACTTGAATATAATCAAAGTCCACATTAGTGGAGAATGCGGAGAAAATTTCATAAATCAGTACAGCGTGGTCGGTTATAATCACAATATGGGGATTTCTCTCAAAAAACTCCTGCCCCATATAAAAGCGCAGGTTGTGGAACATGGTGCCATTTAGCATGTTGTGCCCATAAATTACAGTGTTGGGGTTTGTAAAATTTGGCGTATTTTGATAGTCCATAAACAAAGCCCCATTTACATTGCGGCGGCGAAAAATATCGTGGTACAGGTAAAAAGCATTATCTTCCCCCTGCACCACCGCATTGCCCACACGGGTGCCGGGTATGGTGATATATGCCACAATGTCAGGATTTCCGGTCATCTCTCTAACATCATCCAGCAGGCGGCTGTCCAAAAAATCTAATAAATGGGCGGGAAATGGCTCTGCGGGGTCGATATCCGCAATTTCCGCTAAAAAGCTTACAAACGCTTCCACCTGCTCCTCAAAAACCTCCTGCACGGCTTCGCTTTGTTGTTGGGTTACCCGCCCATCCCGCCAATAGCTTATGGCATCCCCTAAATTAAAGAAAAATGCCGCACCAAAGCCAAGGGTGCTGATGGCCAGTAGGATTAATATTAAATTGCCACGTTTTCGTTTTTTGGTTTTTTGTGACATATTGCACCTCTCAAATTTCGGTCTAATATGATTATATCACAAAAACATGCCATGGTCAATCAAAAAAGTGTTGCTTAAATTGCTTGCATCTGGTAAAATTAGAGTTGATTGTTATTTTACGAAAGCAAAGAGGTGTAACCAATGGGCGTTTTTAATAAACTGTTCAAATCATACAGCGAAAAGGAAGTTAAGCGCATACAGCCCCTATTGGCAAAAATTGAGGGTTTCCGATCCAATATGAAAGGGCTTAGCGATGAAGCCTTAGCGGCAAAAACCCCTGAATTTAAGGAAAGGCTTGCAAAAGGCGAAACCCTTGATGATATCCTGCCGGAAGCCTATGCAGTGGTGCGTGAAGCTGCCGTGCGGGTTTTGGAGCAGGAGCATTATCCCGTACAGTTAATTGGCGGCATTGTGCTGCACCAAGGGCGCATTGCGGAAATGCGCACAGGTGAAGGCAAAACCCTTACATCTACCCTACCCGCCTACCTTAATGCGCTTACGGGCAATGGTGTGCATGTGGTAACTGTAAACGAATACCTTGCTAAACGTGACTCGGAATGGATGGGGCAGGTGCATCGCTTTTTGGGGCTTACGGTAGGTTGTATTTACCACGGGCTAAACAGCGAACAGCGCAGGGAAGCCTATAATTGCGACATAACCTACGCCACCAACAACGAGCTGGGTTTTGACTACCTACGTGACAATATGGTGGTGTATCAAAAAGATATGGTGCAAAGAAGCCTAAACTTCGCTATTATTGACGAAATTGATTCTATTTTGATTGACGAAGCCCGTACACCCTTGATAATCTCGGGCGCATCAGGCAAATCTACTGATTTATATAAGGTTGCCCAGCGTTTTGCCATCACCCTTAAAAAAGGACGCATTTTGAATGAAGAAGCCGCCCTTAACCCCTTACAAAGGGAAGAAGTTAAGGAAGAAGGTGACTTTGTTGTGGATGAAAAACAAAAAACCGTTACCCTTACACAGGAAGGTACTGAAAAAGCCGAAAAATTCTTCGGCATCGAAAACCTGTCGGATCCTGATAATTTGGAAATACAGCACCATGTCAACAACGCCCTAAAAGCCAACTACAACATGCAGCTGGACAAGGATTATGTTGTAACCGAAGGCGAAATTGTTATTGTTGATGAATTTACAGGGCGCATGATGCCCGGCAGGCGTTATTCCGACGGCTTGCATCAAGCTATTGAAGCTAAGGAAAATGTAAAGGTGCAAAGGGAATCCAGAACCCTTGCCACCATCACCTTCCAAAATTTTTTTAACAAATACACCAAAAAATGCGGTATGACGGGTACAGCCCTAACCGAGGATGGGGAATTTAGGGATATTTACAAAATGGATGTGGTATCAATACCCACCAACCGCCCCATTGCCCGTATAGACTTGCCCGATTCTGTTTACACCACGATGCAGGGCAAATACCAAGCCATTGTGGATGAAATTGCCAAATGCCATCAAAAAGGCCAGCCCGTGTTGGTTGGTACTGTAAGTATCGAAAAATCGGAGCTGTTAAGCACTATTTTGAAAAAGGCAGGCATTAAACATAATGTACTTAATGCCAAACACCACGAAAAAGAAGCGGAAATTGTAGCAGAAGCCGGTTTGAAAGGTGCTGTAACCATCGCCACAAACATGGCGGGTCGTGGTACGGATATTAAGCTGGGCGAAGGCGTTGTGGAGCTGGGCGGCCTTAAAATAATAGGCACAGAAAGGCACGAATCCCGTCGTATTGACAACCAGTTGCGTGGTCGTGCCGGCCGCCAAGGGGATCCGGGCGAAAGCCGCTTCTTCATCTCCGCTGAAGATGATTTGATGCGCCTTTTTGGTGGCGAGCGGATGAAAACCATAATGCACACCCTTAAAATGCCCGAAAACGAAGCCATTGACAGTAAGGCACTAAGCCGTGTTATCGAAGGGGCGCAAAAAAAGGTGGAAGCTAACCACTTTTCCGCCCGTAAGCACCTGTTGGATTATGACAGGGTAATGAACGAGCAGCGTGAGATTATATACGGCGAGCGATACAAAATCCTATCAGGTGAGGATATGAAGGACCATATCCTGTCCATGCTAAAAGATGTGGTTGGGCGCACTGTGGAAGATAATATGGATGCAGAAACCCAAAAGTTGGATATGAATGCCATAAACAAACAGTTGGAAATTCACCTGCGTCTGCCACCTGTTGCAAAAGAGCTTGGTAATGATAAAGAAGCCCTAAAAGCCCGCATTTACCAAGAAGCTATGGATTTGTACAACAGACGTGAAACCAATCATAACGACTCCAAGCCGGAGGGGTACCCGGATATGCGGGAGATTGAGCGTATCGTTATGCTACAAGTGGTGGATCAAAAATGGATGGGGCATATTGATGATATGGACCAAATGCGCCAAGGCGTATCCCTGCAAAGCTACGGCCAGCAGGACCCGCTAACAGAATACCGCTTCCTGTCCTACGATATGTTTGACGAATTGTCCAAAAACATTCAAAATGACACGGTTAGGGCAATGTTTAATGTAACCCTTGCAACCCAGCCACAGCGCAGGCAGCAGGTGGCAAAGGCGGCTTTTACCAATAAAGATGCCACCGCCGTTAAAGCCCCCACCAAACGTGCAGAAAGCAAGGTTGGCCGTAACGACCCCTGCACCTGCGGCAGCGGCAAAAAATATAAGGTTTGCTGTGGTGGATAATCTATGATTAGGCCTATGGGGCTTGATGATATACAAAGGGTGGCAGAAATCCACGTTTTTGCACAGCGCATGGTTTATAACGGCATTGTTTCTGATAAATTGTTGTTTGCAGAAACCACCGTGGCCGGGCGGGCGGAAGAATTTGCCAAGCTAATCAGCAAACATGGCTGCCATGGCTTTGTTTATGATGATGGCGGTATTATACGTGGGTTTTTGATTGTTTTTCCCTGTACTGACACAAAAAAGGCAAATACCCTGGAAATAGACCGCATTTTTGCCGACCCGTTGATGAGAGGGCAAAGGATTGGCAGTAAGCTGGAAAGTTTTTGCCAATCCTTTGCCGCAGATAAAGGTTATGACGAAGTTTGCCTGTGGGTGCTGGAAGGCAACCACCTCGCCATAAAGTTTTATGAAAAAATGGGCTACACCTTTGATGGCAGCAAAAAAATAACCATGAACGGCGAAGCAACATCTGTGCGATACAGTAAGAGGCTGAAGTAATGCATGATTAAAGTGAAAAGGCGCAGGTTTAGGAATTGGTCAAATCGGCGGAAGGTTGTTTGATGGATAGCCTTGGTTATTGCTGTGGTTTTCGTAATACTTTCAGGCATTGCAAGATGGCACCAACAAACAAGTTGGGGGTTTGCCACCGCCCTTGTGGTGCATACCATGCCAATTCCAATTCGAAACATGGAAAAGGATATTTTGAAAATCGCAGGTTTCAGTGCGTTTTCAAAATGTGCTTTTCCATGATTGAGAATGGAATTGGTACCATTCGCTACAACCCCGCAAACCCCTGCCATGCTCGATTGGGCAACCATGCTGGTACATCTGCCACTTTCAGTATTATCGTCGGTACAGCCTTTGGTGCTATTGTTTACTATGCTGGGATGGGATAGATGGATGGTATGAAGGATGAACAAAATAGCGTGAGGATGTGACTAATTATGATTGAGCAAATTAAGGCGCAATTGTTGCCTTATGGAGCAAAATTAAATGAAATGGGGAAATCCCTTTGACATAGAGGGGTTGGAGGAGCGGGCAAAAAAACTGACCCAGCAAACCTATGAGCCTCACTTTTGGGATGATGGTAATGCTGCCCAAAAGTTACTTAAAGAAGTTAAGGGCATAAACTTTCGTGCGGAAAACTTTCGCAAAATAGAGCGGGCTTATGAAGAAGCCCTTGTTTTGATCCAATTAGCGCA
>WRAX01000018.1 GCA_009779935.1 Defluviitaleaceae bacterium
GTTAATTAGCCAATCAGGCCCCACAACCGTATCCCTTGCCCTTGCCCAAAAGGTTAATATGACCTTGGTGGGTTTTGCCCGTGGTTTGCGGTTTAATGTTTATGCTGGTGGGTTTAGGGTAACTGTTTAGGAGGAAAAAATTGTGAAAAAACTTAAAGTTTTTGCTTTGCTGCTGTTTGCTGCTGTTTTAGCTGGTTGTGTGTATGATTGGGATGGGCATGGATATTACGAAGGTCATATCCTAAATATCGTAATTGATGGGCAAAGTTATGATGTGACGATCGGCCTTCTTCAAAGCCTTGGGGCTGCCGAATTTACCGCCCGAAGCGAAAGTTTTACAGGTCTGCCCTTTGCTGTGCTTCTTGATCATTTTAACATTAACACCTCCAATGTTACCGAAGGTTTAGTTATTGGCGAAGATGGTTTTAGCAGAACCTTCACCCCAGCAGAAATGCTGGACGATAGCAACTTCTTCATTGCATTTATGCGGTACGGCGAACTTCTGCCCACGGAAGGGCACAGTAGCCACTTTGGCTCAATCTTCACCGCTGACGGAGGGCCCGGGCGTTTCGTGAGACAACTGACTCGCATAGAATTAAACACGCCAACAGAAATTACGGATGTGGATATGATAATCCAAGGGCTTGATGTTTATGAATTTGTAATTGTTCAAGGTGCGCATGCCCATATAATCACCATGGAAACACTGCTTGATTTAGGGGTTGTGGATTTTGCGGTAAACGAACTTTTCCAAGAAAGACTTGACCGCAATTTCACAGGCGTGCCTATGAATGTGGTTTTTGACATTTTAGGCCTTGATTTGGCAAATGCTGTTAATTTGACTTTTAGAGCGGCAGATGGCTTTATCGGAACTTTAAGTGTTGCCGAGGCACTAAGTGTTGGATATTTTGTTGTTGCAGAGGATGGCCAGCCCCTGGGAAGCCATGCAGACGGTGGCATAGGACCGTTTTTCGCTGTCGCTCGAGAGCTGCCAAATAACCGATGGGTTCGGTATATGAAAGTGGTCACAATAAACTAAAATAAAAAAACCTTACAGCGGATTAACCGCCATAAGGTAAGATTTTATCAGCATCGGGATTCATAGGATTGTTCTGCGCTTCTAAAATTTCCTTGCTTTTAGGTTGTTTCTTTTTAGCATCTTCTGTTTTCATAAAATCACCTCCTTCGGGCATATCTTGCCCGAAGGAGGTGATTTTATTCTACAAATTTATCCACAAAGCGGGTCGCACCCCACCGTCACTGTCATCCACATTAAAACCTCTCACATAAATATGGCCATCTCCATAAACAGACTTGGCACGGTGCTGGTCTCGTCCAGGAGAGCGCAGCCACCACCACGATGTGGTCGAGCGTGACTTACCGCTGTATCGGGCGACTCTGTCAGCATTGCCCTTCATGGTGGAACGAGCCTCCTCAAGACTCAACAAAAACACATAATCATTGGTGTCATTGCTTGCTTCGGTGGTATTTCTGGTGACCACAATTCGGCCACGCTCCTCCTTGCTAAACATCTCCAGAAATTGTGTGTTTAAATATTTACGCAAAGCACTTTTCTCCCAAGTAATGCTCCGCTCCATCCCTAACTTTACTTCAAAATCCCCGTGATAAGCCCGCTTTTCCAAAATCTCATTACTGATAAGCAAGGCACGGTTACCCGCCACAATTGTCAGCACCCGCCAATCAAAGCGGCCGAATCTAACCATGCCGCCAACTTCGGGAACCCCTTGGAAAATGGGCGACAACGGAGCTTTTGGCAATTCGGGCGTTGTCAGATTTTCCAGCATTTTCTCTATCTTTTCCAAGCGTTTTTCCGCTTCTTCTCTCCACAGGCGTGCCTCTTTTAGCTCTGCCCTAACAGCATAAAGTTTCTGTGACTGTTTGCCGTAAATATTACCAAGTCTATCAAATTGCCTCTTCATCCTATAAGGCTCAACCACAGTATTATGCCAAATCTCCGCATCTTCTGAGTTAATAAAAATTCGATTTATTCCAAACTTATCAAAAAAACCACAGTCCTGGCAAGCCGTTACAATATTTTCATATGTTGCATTGCATATAGGACAAATACATTTCATAATTTCACCTTACAAAATATTATTGTTGTGTTTCAATTGCACCATCAGCAGTACACATAAGAATGCAAGCCCTGCAAGATAATACAAAACGTCTGCAATTTTATAAGCACGGTGTTAGCCTCTCTAAAATACTTCCTGATTATGTTATTATGTCATATGTTCGATATTATTGCAAGGGTATTTTTTGTCCCGTCACAACTTGGCACCAGAAATGATTGATGTTGTTTATGTTTCTAATGTGAATGAAGATTGATATTTAGTATATTTTGGTAAAAAAGGGCATCGTTATGGGCAATTCTTGGATTTATGGTTACGAGAAGGCAGGGGGCAAGGCTCTGAGAAGATAGCTGATTGCTTGAAGTTAATGAGCTCTGTTTCTTGCACTAACATTGCTTATGTTTGTGGTGCTTGTATGCATAGAGAATGCGCCCGTAGCTTGCCGGGTCATCCCATCCCAAACAAAATCAGCGGCAAAAAGTTTAAGTGGCTTGGTGTGGTGGTAGCTCAAATGGATAAACACATGGTCGAACTGCCATGGATTCTGCGCTATTTGAACTCTAATTTACCACAAGGCTGTTGCCAACTCTTCCAAAAGACACTGCCACCGTTATAGTCAAGACCTAAAATAGTTATTTGGAACATTTTTAAGGGGGGCTGGTATAAAACCCGCCCCCCTTGGAAAATATTATTAATGTGACTTGTTAATGCCCTGTTGGGCGTACAGTGAGTTCATAATATCCCCCTCAACAACCTCGCCACCACCCCCCCTGTGGCGGGGTTTTTGTTTTATCCGGTTTGTTTTATCTGCTGGTATAGATGCTGTGCAAATTAAATTGCCCACCTATAAATTGCCCGCTTAGCCTGTGGATTAGGATGTTTTGGTGCAACCTGCCATCCAGCAAAGCAGGCCGTGCTTCTTTTACAATTGCATACACATTGTCCCCATCCATCTTCATTGTATACACTTGCGCAAAGGGGTCAAAGGGGCTGCCTGTATGGGGTTCGGGCACAAAATGTGCCTCAATTAAAGCGGCTCTTACCATATTTGCGGCGGATGGTTGTATATCGCTGATGTTTAGGTTAAGGTTGTATTGTTGTCGGGGCAGGCTCATAAAAACATTTTCAATTTCAAGGCTTATCCTTGCCCCGCTAACACCCTCAAAGTTTGGGTTTAGGCGTGTGTCAAAAATCACATCCGTGCCACGGTTATCATAACGTACAGAGCCTGTGATGCGGTGGATATCCCCGCTATTGTCAGTAAAAACGAGGCTTGCGGTCAAGGTTGTCGGCACCCTTTCTTCCATCCGTTGCCAAACGCTGTCATAATCATCATAAACAAGGTTGGAGCGTATACCGTGCAAAGGCATTACAAACAGCGGCCCTTGGCGCATCATACCCGAAATGTTAAGGCTGTGGCCTGCATCCAGCCAAACGCTTACCTCCCGCTGGTCGCCGGGGGTTAGCAGGGGGGCTATTGGTATGGCATCGTTTATATCGAAATAACGGTACAACCCATCCAAGATAACACTTACCTCGCCGCCCAGCGTGCGCAATGGCCCAAAGTCCATACGGTAAATTTCTATACCATTGTCAAAGGTTGCCACTTGCAAATCCCCGCTGATGGGAGGCAAAAACAGCGGTCCTTGGCGCAGGGTTACAGGGGTAACCATCTCCTGCTCTTTCAAAACAATGCCCCCGTCGTTAAAATTATGGGACAGGGAAAGGCTAACAGTGCTACCGCCACCGGAAAACATCCCTTGAGTAAGTTGCACACTAAGCCCCGGTATAAAATCTGTATCAAAATTTATGGGGTGGTTAAAGTGGCGGGCAAAGCTGATATTTTCACCATCATAAGCCAAATCCACATCCACTGCCACACCTGTTTCCAAGTCGGTAATGGTTAGCACAAGCCCACCCGCTTCAGGGTTGATAGGTAAAAAGCGTACAGCAGTGTGGTTTAAGGCTTGCTGTCGCATTTGGTTTGTGGCAAAGCCAATGTCTTGCCTGTATGTGTTGCCGTCAAAATCGGTTAGGGCAAGGGCAAAGCGAGCCAAATCCACTTCCCCTTCAAAATAAAACACTGTTGCAGCAGCATCCAGCAGCACTTGGCGCAAGATAAGCTGCTCGTTACCAATTGTCACCATCAAATCCACAAAAGCGTGGTTTGCGCTGTTAAAGCCGCTTGGAGGAGGGTGGATGCGGTGGGTATTATCCACTTCATCAACATTGCGGCTTAGGGCGAACACAACCCCTACCCCCACAAAAGCCAGCACCGCCACACAAGCCATGGCAAAAATACCAAGGCGCAGTGGTTTTGGCGCAGCCTTTACATCTTGGTAGATTTTAAGGCGGGCAAGCCCCTTGCCCTTTAAGCCGGAAAGGCTTGGTTTGCGCCTTTCTTTTTTAACCTTAACCTCTTCTTCCTTATTTTCGCCAAAAATAAGCGCACCTTCCGGGGGTACAGATGAAACAAAGGCGGGTTCTTGCTCTTCCCCTTCTGTGCTTTCTATGGCTTCCAGAAAGGATACGCTGGGCCCTCGCCCCTCTTCCTCATCTTCCTTTTTTTCGCTCATCAGGGCTTCCAAAATGGCATCTAAATCTTCTTCTTCCGAATCGCCGCCGCCCATGGCATCCAGTATTTTATCTAAATCATCTGACATCTTTGCCTCCTGCATTTCGACATAGGTCTTGTTATTATACCACAGAATAACAAAAAAGAAAAGGTTTGAAAACAGGATTTTTTTGTGATATAATGATTATGAATGTTATACTGGGGGTGGTATATGGTTATGCAGGAAATATTTATAACTTTTGAGGGTGGCGAAGGTGCCGGCAAAACCACGCAAATACAGTTGTTACGTGACCACCTTTTGGATTGCGGCTTGAATGTTATAGCAGTGCGGGACCCCGGCGGAACGGCAGTTGCAGAGCAAATACGCCAAATGGTTAAAAGTAATGCCAATGCGGATATTTATGTGCGCACAGAGGCTTTGTTGTACCTTGCCGCAAGATGCGAAATGGTTAATAAGCTTATCCGCCCCCACTTATCGGCAGGGCGCATTGTGCTGTGTGACCGCTTTGCGGATTCTACCATCGCATACCAAGGTTTTGCCAACGAGCTGGATTTGGAGGATTTGGAGCAAATTGGAAATTTTGCCACAGGCAACCTTACGCCCACCCTAACATTTTACCTTAAAATTGACCCCAAAGAAGGTTTGGGGCGCAAAACCGCCCAGCAGGACCTGGATAGGGTGGAAAATAAGGGTTTGGGGTATCATAAAAAGGTGCAAGCGGGTTTTGAATATCTTGCAGCAAAAAATCCCCGGCGCATCGTCACTATCGACGCTACCCTTGGTGTGGATGAGATTCATCAAATTATCATTAGGCATACAAATAAAATTATGGAGGTGTAACCATGCCGTCCAACCTTTGAAACACGCTCGGATCAAAAGCGCATTTTGTTTCGCTTGTTAAAAGTTAGGCGGGAAATGGTAGCAGGTACTTTACCAGCCTTGATAACCTTATCATGGAATACAAGACAGCCATGGAAGAAGACCGTGGCTTTGGTTGAAAAAAACATAGCAAGGCTAAAATAAAGGAGGACAAAATTATGAAATTTATTATGGCTATTATCCAAGACGAGGATGCAATCCAAATTATTGACATGCTTAGCGAGCGTGGCTTTAAGGTAACCAAAATGGCATCCACGGGCGGCTTTTTGCGGGCGGGCAACACCACGCTTATTTGCGGCGTGGAAGATGATAAGGTGGAAGAGTTTATTGGCATTGTGGAGAAAAAATGTAAATCCCGCAAGCAAATAACCTCTATCAATTCCGCCCATTTATCCACATCAGAAAATTATGTACCCTATCCTGTGGAAGTTACCGTGGGCGGTGCCACCGTCTTCGTACTTGATGTAGCGGATTTTAGGAGAGTTTAATTATGTCAATCAGGGTAGGAGAGGCCACCCAAGTAGCAACCCCCCAACAGCTGATGGCTGTTAAGGAAAAGTTTGATAACGGCGAATTTGCTTTTACATTAAAGCGCATTGCAAATGATGGGCTTGCCCAGCGGCTGGAAGGGCTTATAACCGATATAACCCAGTGGGGCAAAAAAATTGCCGACCATCGGGATATTGGCGACCTTAAAAAATACCGCTCGCTGGTGCAGGATTTTATCAACGAAGTTGTTACCAATTCCCATGAATTTTCCAGGGAAAACTTTTTGGACAGGCGTGGGCGGCACCGTGTTTACGGCATTGTGCGCCAAGTTAATATGGAGCTGGATGCCCTTGCCCAAGATTTGCTGATGAACGAAGGCAAGCATTTGGACATTTTAGCAAGGGTTGATGAAATACATGGCTTATTATTGGATATGGTGATTTAGTGTTCCACGTGAAACGTTTTTTGGGAAGCCGTCTTATTTTGCGCTCCATACAATTATCTGTTGCCCGTGGGCGGGTTGGCCATGCTTATATCATTTGCGGTGGTAAGGGGTTTGGCAAAAAGACCCTTGCCACCCATTTTGCGGGGGCAATTTTATGCAATAGCCCCGTAGATGGGCTTGCTTGTGGTGCTTGCAAGGCTTGCAAAACCTGCGAAAGCGGTAATAACCCCGACCTTGTTTTTGTGCAAAGCGAAAAGGTCGCGCTAAGTGTTGGCGAGGTGCGGGACAAGCTTTTGGCGGATTTAGCCGTATCCCCCGATGGGGGTGAGCGGCGGGTGTATGTAATCCAAAATGCGGATAAGATGAACCCGCAGGCACAAAATGCCATGTTGCTGTCCCTGGAAGACGGGCCAAAACACGCTGTTTTTCTGCTTTTAGCAGAGGGGCTTGGCGGCTTTTTGCCCACCATACTTTCCCGTTGTGTGGAATATAAAATACCACCCCTTGGGGAGGATATTGTTGCCGGATACCTGATAGAACAAGGCGTTGCGCCCGATAAAGCTAAAATTGCTTCCAAATTCTCGCAAGGCGGCATTGGGCGGGCTTTGGCATTGCTTGGTGATGAGGACTTTGCTAAACGTTGGGAGTTTGTGCTGGATTTGGTGCAAAGCATAATAAGTAAAGATATTGTAGAAATTTTTGCAGCAGCCAAGGAATTGGAGCAATATAAAGACCATATTGAAGATGTGCTGGATATTATGCAAATGTTTTACCGTGATGCCCTTATAGAATTTTTAGACCCCGATGCACTGCACAAAATCCACGCCATATCTAACACACGGGAAAGGCTGCGGGCAAATTGCAACTTTTTAATGTGCATGGAAGTTTTGTTACTAAAATTAGGAGGTAAGTATGAAGAAAAAATTTAGAAAGCTTGTTTTGCCGCTTGCTTTGGCGGCTGTTATGTCAGTACCCGTTATTGCCGCCCCCGTTGTGCCCGAAGGTGTTTTGTTGCACAGAGCACAAGGGGAAAGTTTTTATGTTGGTTTGCGCTCCATGGCATATGCCCATGGCTGGGATGTGGGCTGGGATGGGGAAGCCCGTACGGTAACTTTATCCCATGCGGACGGGCGCAGCCATACTATCACAATTGGAGAAATGGGTAGTTTTATAGATGGTGATTTAACCTGGTTGCCCCACCACTACGCCGCCGCCTTGTTTGCAGAAGCACCCTCATTCGTCCCCGAAGAGGTGGTTAAGGGCTTTATGAACCATATTTTAGCGGGCAACTATGCGGCCGCCACCATGATGGGTAGCTTGGACTTTCAACAGGCTTTGGTAGGCGTACCCCTTACACTTCATGTTTCCGGCCGCCATGGCACAACCCTTGGTTTTGAAGTGTTAGGCGTACAGGGTGTGGATGGGCATTATTTGGCCGCCATCCACGCCACCCATGTAAAGGGTGAAGCCATTCACCAAATACTGATTAACAGCAATGGTGAAATTATAAGTTTTGGCACAGCAAGCTTTGCCTTTGAGCCAAAAATGCCACCCGAAGGTGCCACATACACAGCAGAAGCTCTAGTTATTGGAGAGGGCACCCAATGGGCTTTGGATGCCTTGTTAACTGTGCCGGAGGGTGCAAGTGCAGAAAATCCCGTGCCTGTGGTAATTCTTGTGCCGGGCTCGGGTGCAAACAGCATGGACTCATCTTTATTTGAAAATAGGCCGTTTTTTGATATTGCTGACTATCTATCATCCAACGACATTGCGGTTTTGCGATATAACGAGCGTTCGTTTACCCATGGTGTGTTGATGAGCCAAACATTTGGGCTGCACCTTTCCATGTGGGAAGAGTATGTAGAGGATGTGATTTTGGCGGCAGAGCTTATGCGAGCGGATGCCCGTATCAGCCAAGTTTTTGTTCTGGGACTTAGCCAAGGCGGCTTAATGGCACCAAGGCTGGCGGAAGAAGCGGGGCTGGATGGTACAATTATAATGAATGGTTCGCCACGCCCTTTTCATCAAATATCTTATGACCAGCAAACCCAATTTATAAACGATATGGTTGCAGCCGGTTTGCTTTCCCAAGCAGATGCAGATGCGGCCTTTGTCCAGCTTGCCGCTATGATAGAAGAGGCACAGCGCATCCTCGCTTTACCCGAGAGCGAATTGCCATATCATTTTGTAATGGGTGCTTTGCCTGCGGTTTATGAAAGATCCATTGTGGAATCACTGCCCCTTCCCTTTATCGCACGCAACACAAGCACGCCTGTGCTGATTTTGCAGGGCAGTAGGGATTTCCAAGCCACTGTGGAAAATGATTTCCGGATTTTTGTAGATGGCACACAGGGCATGGACCATGTAACGCTAATCCTTTATGAAGGGTTAAACCACCTGATGATGACTGCCTACCGCCAATATGGCCCACTGGTTATGGATGCGATGGAATACGCCATCCCCGGCCGTATGGATGTTGCAGTTTTGCGGGACATTGTGAATTGGATAAACAGCAATATTAATTAACACAAACGCACAATGCGCCGCTGCTACACTTATGTAGCGGCGCAAACCGTGCGCCCCAAAGGAGAACCAATGGAAAAACAAGGAAAGTTCCTGCGATTAGAAATAATCGGCATACGCTTTAAGCAGGCAGGCAAAATTTATTATTTCGACCCCGACGGCAAACATATCGAAGGCAACACAGGGGTTATAGCCGAAACCATACGTGGCATGGAATATGGCACATGCGTTATATCTAACAGAATAGCGGATGTGGACCCCGCCTGGATGCCCCTACGCAAACTAACCCGCATTGCCACCGAAAGGGATTTGGAAACCTTATCCGCCAACAAAAAACGGGAAGTTGATGCCTTTGACGTGTGCCTGCAAAAAATAGAAAAACATAAGTTGGGCATGAAATTGGTTGATGTGGAGCTTACTTTTGATGCCTCTAAAATCATTTTTTACTTTACAGCCGACGGGCGTGTGGATTTTCGGGAATTGGTAAAAGATTTGGCAAGTGTTTTCCGTATGCGTATAGAGCTTCGCCAAATCGGTGTTCGGGACGAATCTAAGTTGATGAATGGTATTGGGGTTTGCGGGCGCACCTTATGCTGCTCCACCTTTTTGCCGGATTTTCACTCCGTATCCATCAAAATGGCAAAGGACCAAAATTTATCCCTTTCCCCCACAAAAATTTCGGGGGTTTGCGGGCGTTTAATGTGTTGCCTTAAATATGAAGAAGAGCATTATAACGAACTTAACAAAATAATGCCCGGGGTGGGCGATATTATTAAGGCCCCCGATGGGGAGGGTGAAGTTATCTCCACATCCATACTGCGGCAAACCCTGCGGGCCGTAATACGTAAAAAGCCAGAAGATGCCCCATCCATCAACACCTACCACGCTAAGGACGTTAAAATACTTAAAAAAGCCGAGGTGCCGGAGTTTGAAGAAAGGCGCAGGGGTAAATACAGGGATTGATGTTGCGAGAATGTGAGCGAATAGACGATTTGCACCGTGATGGGCTTAAAATTATCCAAAACCCCGGCAGCTTTTGCTTTGGAATGGATGCGGTATTGCTTTCGGCATTTGCTAAGGTGCATCAAAACCAACGGGCCTTGGATTTGTGTTGTGGCAATGGGATTGTGCCAATACTCCTCTCCGCTAAAACTTGCGGGGAGTTTTTTGCAGGGTTAGATGTGCAAGAATATGCAGTGGATATGGCAAAACGCTCGGTAGGGCTTAATGGGCTTAACCATAAAATTAACATTATTTGCGGGGATTTGCGAGACAAAAGTGTTTTGCCCGCCGCCAGCTTTAATGTTATCACCTGCAACCCGCCTTATATGGCAAAAAATGACGGCAAAATAAGCCCGGACCCCACCATTGCCATTGCAAAGCATGAGATTATGTGTGATTTAGATGACATAATGGCGGCGGCAAAACACTGGCTTGTTCCCCGTGGAAAGTTTTATATGGTGCATCGCCCCCAACGGCTTTCTGATATTTTTTTGGCCATGGACAGGTACGGGCTTGCGCCTAAGGTTTTGCGTTTTGTCCAGTCCAAGGCAAATAATCCACCTAATTTGGTGCTAATTTCTGCCTCCAAGGGCGGCGGTGCCCAGTTAAAGGTGGAAGCACCCCTGATAATTTACAGCGAGGATGGTAAATACACCGCAGATGTGGGGGAGATGTATTATGGCTGAAAATAGCGGGGTTTTATACATTTGTGCCACCCCCATCGGTAATTTGGAGGATATTACCTTGCGGGTACTGCGGGTTTTAGAAGAAGTTGACCTTATAGCCGCCGAAGATACCCGCCACACCGCAAAACTGCTGCACCATTATAACATCCAAACCCCAACCACCAGCTACCACGAAAATAATAAGCAGAGTAAGGGCGCACATTTGCTTGAAAAATTGCGTAGTGGTGCAAAAATTGCTTTGGTAAGTGATTCCGGCATGCCTGGCATTTCTGACCCTGGGCGAGAATTGGTGCAGGCTTGCCATGATGCGGACATAGCCGTTACAATTTGCCCCGGAGCGACTGCGGGGCTGTCAGCACTTGTGCTATCCGGTTTTGCCACCCACCCCCATGTATTTGAAGGTTTTTTGCCCCGTGATAAATCTGACCGCAAGAAGATATTGGCAGGACTTGCCGCAGAGCATCGCACAATGGTGTTTTATGAAGCCCCACACCGCCTGCTAACCGTGCTTGCCGAAATGAAGGACGCACTTGGCGACCGCAATGTTGCCATTGTGCGAGAGCTTACCAAAAAATTTGAAAATGTTTCACGTGGAACATTAACCCAAATCCTAAACAGTTATACGGACACCGCCCCCCGTGGGGAATTTGTGGTTGTTGTAGAAGGTGCACCGGAACAGGTAGCAAGTTATCCGGAAGATATAAAAGCCCATGTGGATTGGTATGTAAACCAAGGCCATGACGAAAAAGGTGCCATAAAACAAGCCGCCAAGGAACGGGGTGTGGCCAAAAATATAATTTACAATCAAGTGAAACGAAAATAAAAATGCCCCATAATCTACAAGCCAAAGGTGAAGTAAGCTCATCCTACACACGGGATTGCTTAACCTTTGGCTTGTAGATTATGGGGCATCATAAATGCTATTTTTGCCTTAATTCGTTTATAATATCATGTTGATTTTGAATCACTCTTGTCATCCAAAATGATACAAGGCTACCAGAAATACCCGCCGCAACACCTAAAACAAAGGTCACGAAAGCCATAAAGGCATCGAAAATATCTGTAACAAATACGGCTCCTGCTATCCCTGCACCAACACCTGTAATGATGCTTAGCCATCCAGTAGCATTCAAAAGCTTAGTTAAAAGGTCGTGGGATACAATTTTAATGTCTGGGTTTTTTGGTGTATCAGCCGATTTAGGTGGTTCACTTAACAGGTGGTGGCATGAAGTGCAGTGGGTCGAGGCGTCATCATTTGTCACCTTGTTACAATAGGTGCAGGTTCGCTCGCTCGCTTTGTTTTCAAAATTCGACATAAAAAATCCTCCTTCTGCCCTTATAAGGGCTTGACAAAAGAGGCTCAAGTGGGATAAAATTGTCACTGAGCCTATTTTGGCTTGGTAACACGCTGGATGGACTTTGATTGTGAGTCTTGACCGTCCAGCGTGTATCTTTTTGCCAACCCGCATAACTTGCGGGATTGTGTATATTATACCTTTGTGCCGCCTGCTTGTCAAGAAAAAAGTTATTGACGTATTTGCAGGCGGCAGTTATAATTATAGTAATAAGTTTGCAAGCCTAATTACAGGGCGGAGGATAAACATATATGGAAAACATGAGAATTTTTGTGGAAAAAAAGGATGGCTTTAATATCGAAGCCAAAAAGATGCTTGCCCATGTGCAGGACAATTTGGGGATTATGTGCGCCGCAGACCTGCGCATTTTCCATTGCTACGATGTTAAAGGGCTAACAAAAGATGAATTTGACCAATTTGCATACCGTGTGCTGGCAGAAGCTAATGTGGACAATGCAACCACAACCCTTGATACAAACGGCTTTGTGTTTGGCAAAGCCCTGTTACCCGGGCAATATGACCAGCGGGCGGACTGGGCAGCCCAATGTGCCCAAGTTATCACAGGTAAATTGCCTGTGATACAATACACAAAATTCCATGTGGTGATGGGCGATTTGAGCGAAACAGACAAAACTGCCATTCTTAAAGACACCATAAACCCGGTAGATTCCCGTCAGATTGGACTTGATGACCCCGTAAGCTTTGCGGGCGAATCCCCCCGCCCTGCCGATGTTGAATCGGTTGATATTATTAACAAAAATGATGATGAGCTTACACAGGTTTACACCAATATGGGCATGGCAATGAATTTTGATGATTTTGCCTTCCTTCGCAATTATTTCCGTGATACAGAGCAACGCAACCCAACAATTACAGAGCTACGTATGATTGATACCTATTGGAGCGACCACTGCCGCCACACCACCTTCCACACAACCCTGGAAAATGTGGAAATTACTGATGGACCTTATAAAGAACTGTTTCAACAAACTTTTGAGGATTATAAGGCTTTGCGGGCAAAGATTTATGCGGGCAAAGACAGGCCAATCTCTCTAATGGATATGGCAACAGTTGGCACAAAAATCCTACGCCAGCAGGGCTTGCTGGATGACTTGGATGTTTCTGAGGAGATTAATGCCGCCAGCATCGTAATTGATGTGGAAATTGAGGGTGGCGAAAACGAAGAATGGTTATTAATGTTCAAAAACGAAACACATAACCACCCCACAGAGGTGGAGCCCTTCGGCGGGGCAGCTACTTGCCTTGGCGGCGCCATTCGTGATCCCCTATCCGGCCGTGCTTATGTGTACCAAGCAATGCGCCTTAGCGGCTGCGCCGACCCCACAAATCCCAATACTTTGGAGGGTAAGTTGCCCCAGCGGCTTATTACCACACAGGCGGGGGCCGGCTATTCCTCCTACGGCAACCAAATGGGGCTTGCCACAGGCCTTGTAAACGAAATTTACCACGAGGGTTATCGTGCCAAGCGCATGGAAATTGGCGCAGTAGTTGGTGCCGTTAAAAAATCCCATGTGGTGCGCAAACGCCCTGAAGCCGGCGATGTTGTTTTGCTTATTGGCGGCCGCACGGGTCGGGATGGTGTTGGCGGTGCTACAGGCTCCTCCAAAAGCCATGACGAAAAATCCCTTGAAAATATTGGGGCAGAGGTGCAAAAAGGCAATCCCGTTATCCAACGTAAATTGCAACGCCTATTCCGCAACCCGGAAGCCATTAAGCTTATTATCCGTTGTAATGATTTTGGAGCAGGCGGCGTAAGTGTTGCAGTTGGCGAATTGGCAGATTCGCTTGAAATTAACTTGGATGCGGTTAAGAAAAAATACGATGGGCTGGATGGCACAGAGCTGGCCATTTCCGAATCGCAAGAGCGGATGGCGGCAGTTGTGCACGCAAAAGATGCGGATAGGCTTATCCAGCTGGCTTTTGAGGAGAATTTAGAAGCTTATGAAGTGGCAAAAATAACTGATACAGGCCGCTTGGTAATGATGTGGCGTGGACAAAAAATCGTGGATGTTTCACGGGAATTTTTGGATACGGCAGGCATCACCCAAAAGGCCACCGTTCGCCTTTGCTCTCCCCTTCTTTGCCCCCCCAAAGATGCCCTAATTGCGCAACCCTCGGCGGTTACCAAGGAAAAATGGTTGTCGGTTTTAGGTGATTTGAATGTGGCAAGCCAAAAAGGCTTAGTGGAAAATTTTGACCCCACCGTGGGTGCCGGCACTGTACTTGCACCTTTTGGCGGCAAACATCAGCTAACCCCTGCCCATGCCATGGCGGCACGCATCCCTGTTTTGTACAAAAAAACCGGCACAGCGTCCATGATGTCCTTTGGGTTGGACCCTTATATTTCCGAACAAAGCCCTTATCACGGGGCAGTATATGCCGTTGTGCAATCCGTTGCCCGCCTTGTGGCACATGGTGCAGATTATAGTAAGGTTAGGCTAAGTTTTCAAGAATATTTTGAAAAACTAACCAGCCCGGAAAGCTGGGGCAAACCCTTTGCCGCCCTGCTTGGCGCATTTGCCGCCCAAATGGGCTTGGGTATACCGGCAATAGGCGGTAAGGATTCTATGAGCGGTACATTCAAAAACATACATGTGCCGCCGACCCTTGCAAGCTTTTCGGCAGTTGCAACACCTATTGCGGACATTATATCACCCGAGTTTAAGGTGGCAGGCAACACCATTGCCCTAATGCGCACCAAGCAAACCGAATACGGCTTACCCTGCTACAACAGCCTAAAAGAAAACTTTGCCCGCCTGCATAGCTTAATTTTGGATAAAAAGATTATATCTGCACGTGTGGTTGGTTTTGGCGGCATTGCCGCTGCCATATCCGAAATGGCTTTTGGCAACAAAATCGGTGTAGAAATCAACTATAACGGTGATATGTTTAACGAAAACACAAAAGAAGCAGGTCTTTTCCTATTGGAAGTTGCATGTGGCAACCACGGCTTGGGCTTGGAAACAATCGGCAAAACTGTGGATGCGGCCACATTAAACATAAACGGCATAACCATTTGCATGGAAGAATGTATAAAAGCTTGGATGCGGCCGCTGGAAGGGGTTTTCCCCACAGGCATGGTTGATGTGCAGGAAAAGGTTTTAAGCCTGCCTACACCCCACAAAAATAAGGAAATTTATGTGGCAAAAAACAAAATTGCCAAGCCCACCGCATTTATACCCGTTTTCCCCGGCAGCAATTGTGAGTATGACATTGCATCCGCCTTTATAGGTGAAGGGGCACAAGTGGATATGATGGTTATCAACAACTTAACCTTAAAATCCTTTGAAGCTTCGGTGGCGGAAATGGCCAAGCGCATTGCAAAAGCTCAAATTATCGCCATACCCGGTGGCTTTTCAGCAGGGGATGAGCCCGAGGGTAGCGGAAAGTTTATCGCCGCAATTTTTGCAAACCCCGCAATTACAGAAGCAACCCACCAGCTTATTTATGACCATGAAGGGTTGGTTATAGGCATTTGCAACGGCTTCCAAGCCCTTGTAAAAATGGGATTGCTACCCTTCGGCAAAATAAGCCCGCTTATGGAAGATTCGCCCACACTTGCCGTTAACAGCATTGGCCGCCACATCTCCAACTTTGCCATAACAAAAGTGCATTCCAATAAATCCCCTTGGCTTTCGGGTGTGGATGTGGGTGACATACACCGTGTAGCGGCAAGCCACGGGCAAGGCCGCTTTGTATCCACCCCCGAAGTTGCCCAAAAATTGTTTGATAATGGGCAAGTTGTAACCACCTTCGTAAACCAAAATGGCAACCCCGTCGCTAGCCTGCCCTACAACCCCAATGGCGCATATATGGGTATAGAGGGTATTGTGGATACCACAGGCCGCATACTGGGCAAAATGTGCCACAGCGAGCGGGGCGAGTATTATAAGAACATCCCGGGTAACTTTAACCAAAAGGTATTTAATTCAGGTGTTAGGTATTTTAATTAGAGCGTGTTAACATTAATAGGTAAATGTTCCACGTGAAACAATAGGGTTGGTATGGCGGCGTTGTGATGCCTTTGGGCTTGCATCTCCGTCATATCAGCTTTTTTTGCCACTTGCTTCCAAGGCAGGCGGCAAATATACCGCCAAATAATTATGGATTTTTGCATAGGTGGTAAGTTGCGTATGGCCTGCAAAATTTCCCATTCCAATTGGGTAAGCTCCTGTATGGCATCATCCAACTTTTCCTGTACCTGTGCCGCTTTTATGCTTAAATCCTGGGCGGCTGTGTTGTTACGGCTGTGTTGTACGCCCAGCCCAAGGCGGGCGGCGGTTGGGCTGGTTTGCATATAACGCAAATGCTCCAATTGCTCCGCAAGCTTTGCCACTTGCTTGTCCATCTCAAAAACTTTTAACATATCACTTTTTATCATATAAGTATACCCCATATTTACATTAGTTTATCTAATTTTAACATAGGCGGATAGCCTTGTCAAGCATTTTTTTGGCAAAAAACTTGACAAGTGCGTGGGTAAACTGTATAATGTAATAAATTTGTAACAAAAGACTTCTTACGAATAAGTTATTTTCGCAAGAAGTCTAAAAGTAGCAGAAGGCAAGGTGATTTTGTGAAGATAATTATTCATGGGTTGGGCCGTTTGGGCTTGGCAGTTGCCGGGCTTGCCCCCGAAGGCAGCGTGGCATGCGCCATAGACCCCCACGCCGCAGCAACGCCCCTTTTCCCCATCCACAAAAATTTGGGGGATTGTGGCCAAAAAGCAGATGTGATAATAGACTGCTCCCACGCTGTTGCGGTGGCAAATTTGTTGCGCTTGGCAAAGATACCGCTGGTAATCTGCACCACAGGCTTGGATAAGGAAACACTGGACTTGATTGATTGGGCAAAGGGGCATATACCCATCTTCCTATCCGCCAACATGTCCCTTGGGGTTAATTTGGCAGCAGGTTTAGCTGAAAGTGCTGCAAAATCCTTAAACAGCAAAGGTTTTGATATTGAGATTTTAGAAGCCCACCACAACCAAAAACTGGATGCCCCGTCAGGCACCGCCATGATGCTTGCCGATAGGATTAACCAAGGGGTGGGCGGCAAGTATGAATATGTTTATGACCGCTCCCAATACCTGCGCAAGCGTGGGGGGGGCGAAATCGGTATTTCTGCCATACGTGGCGGCACAATTGTAGGCGAGCATACCATTATTTTTGCAGGACATGATGAAGTGATAGAAATAACCCACAAAGCCCTATCCCGGGACATTTTTGCCCGTGGCGCACTTGCGGCGGCCAATTTTATAAAGGGCAAAGCCCCGGGGTTGTACGGGATGCAAGATATGTTAAACTTAGGAGAATAAAACCCATGAAAAAAACATTAAAATTTTTGATATTGTTAATTTTTGTATTAATATTAGCTGCCTGCGGCAACCAAAACAATGACGGTAGCGGGTATAGCGAATTTTTACCGTTTAGGGAAAACCTTGTGCTGGTTTATGAGGTGGAAGTAGCAGGCCAAGGGGCCGGTTTTACTTACACAACCTTTAATTCCTTTATCCGCAACAACCGCATGCAACGGCTGTTAATGGTGGATGATGGCACCATTTTAATAGAAATCATGGAGATGGTAGAAGGCAAGCTGGTTGGCATCCTGTCAGCAGATAATGCCGGTGGACGACTTTCCCCCCATCTGGATATGACAGACCAAACCGGAAATATGTTTAACGTGGTTTTGCCCGAAAATACCGAGCTTGGCACACGCTGGTCCAGCAACCCAAACAACCCCGATGCAATGATACGGGAAATAACCAGCGTGGGTGTTAGCGTATCCACCCCCGCAGGCACCTTTGAAACCATAGAAGTTACCACATGGCTGGCAGCCGGCATACCAAGTGTGCGCAGCTATTTTGCACAAGGCATCGGTGTTGTAAAGGAAATTAATTACAATACCGTTGGCGGGGTGGAGGCGAACAACACCACCCGCCTGCTGGAAATTATAGAAGATGGTTTGTTGGGCAACATGCCCATCGCCTTCCCTGATGCAGATGGCAACTTGCCCCTTGCCCTTGTGCAATTTACCACCAATAATGACCTGCTGGACATTTTTAATGACCTGTTGGTGCAGGCAACCCAATTGGTTTTTGGCAGGCAATTGCCGCAAGATGCACTTATAAGCCATATTTTCATAAACCAAAGCACCCACAATCTGCATCTGGATTTTTACAGCGGATTTTTACATGTAATGCAGGATGTAAGTGATTTTGAAACCGAGGAAGCCATTTTAATAGCCATTGTGGACACCTTAGGCAGCCTTGTTAATGCCGCAGGTGTAACCATTACCGTGGAAGGTGCCCCATACCAAGGGCCTTTTATAAGCTTTGCTTCTATGGAATTTTGGCAGGTGGGCATTACAGGCTCCCGTGCCGCAGATGCGCTAACGGCACAACTATTTAACATAGCTGAAGCTCTTCACCAGCCCTATGTGGCAACCATGGCTTTGGTATATGATAATTGGAGGGGCGGTGCAAATGCAGAAACCCTGCGCCCCACCTTAGAAACAGTTTTTACAGACTTTTTTGCAGATGAGTTTTTACAAGCCCTTTTTGACCCGCATTACCCCAAAGAACTGACAAGGAGCCACTTCCAATGGCACCCCAGTGCTTTTGAAGCGATTACGCCCATATCCAATGACGTTTTTCAGTTAATGGCATCCCCTTACTTTCTGCAATTTGTGGAAACCGAGGACGGATGGCGCATTGACCATATTGGGCAACAATAATGGGCGGTGACAATCTCTCATCAAAAAACTATGTGCGGGAATTGCTAACAAGCCATGGGTTGCACCCCAAAAAACACTTTGGGCAAAACTTTTTAACCGATAGCCATGTACTTTCCAAGATTATTGACGGGGCGGACCTTTCACCGGATGACACTGTGGTGGAGGTTGGTCCCGGTCTTGGTGTTCTCACAACCCAGCTGGCAAAAAAAGCGGACAGGGTAATTGCCGTGGAAATTGACCATCAACTGGCGGAAATTTTGCAAAGCACCATGCCCACCAATGTGGAAATAATCCGTGGGGATATTCTGAAGCTTGACCTGGCAGGTATGGGTGTTGCCCGTCCTGATTATGCCCATATCAAAGTCGTTGCCAACCTCCCCTACTACATCACATCCGCCGTCATTTTTGGGCTGTTGGAACAAGCCTTGCCTATCAAAACCATGGTGGTAATGGTGCAAAAAGAGGTAGCAGATCGTTTTTTGGCACACCCCGGCACAAAGGCCTACGGGCTACCCTCCCTTTCCCTTGCCTATTACGGCAAAGCAAGCCTTGTGGCAAATGTGCCGCCCCATTGCTTTTTCCCCCGCCCCGATGTCCACTCCGCTGTCATTAAATTGGATATAAGCCCAAGGGGCGACATAAATCCGGTAACCTTTTTCCCGCTTATCCGTGCAGCATTTGCTAACCGCAGAAAAACCCTGCAAAACTGCCTTGCCGCATCAACCGAACTAACTTTGACCAAAGAGGATGCAGGGGCTTTATTAACATCCGCCGGGCTTAACCCCAATGTGCGTGGCGAAGCCCTTGGTTTAGATGATTTCGCAAAATTGTCAAATTTATTGCAGGCTTAACCGTCTACGCCAAATTCCCTATAATATTACATTTTCCCAACAAATACAAGCAAAGCCTTGGCTAATGCTTGTATTGCGGGGTATAATATTTTAATTGAAAAATAAAGGAGTGGTGTATTATGAGAAAAATACTTTTAAGGGCAGGCATAGATGATTGTTTTGATTTTGAGAGGAGTTTTAAGTGGCAAGAATTAGCGGAGTTTTTAAGAACGAGTACAAGGTTATCACTGACGGAATAGAGTTAAAATGCAAAACAGCCCGGCAAATGGGCACAAAACCGGCCATTGGGGATTTTGTGGAGCTGGATGAAAATGGATATATCACCCAATTGCTGCCCCGCAAAAATGCCATATCCCGCAAAGTAGCGGGAAACAGGCAGGATGAGCAAGTAATTGCCGCCAATGTGGATTATGGGTTTATCGTAACATCCGCAAATGATGATTTTAATTTAAGGCGTATAGAGCGATATTTGGCAATGTTGGAAATTTGTGATGTGGAATGCCGCTTGGTGTTAACCAAGGCAGATTTGTGCCGCAACATCGATATGTATTTGGACAAGGCAGAAGAGTTAGGGTTAACGGACAGCATCATCGTAACAAGCTCCGCTGATGGATGCGGCTTGGATGAGTTAAAAGACTTGTTGCAGGTAGGCAAAACGGCGGTTTTCATGGGTTCGTCGGGTGTTGGCAAATCGTCACTGATAAATTATCTGGTAGGGGATGATGCCCAAAAAGTGTCAGAAATCAGCACTTCCCACGGCAAAGGGCGGCACACCACCACCCACCGTGAGATGTTTATGCTGGAAAATGGCGCATATATCATCGACACCCCAGGCATGCGTGAAATACAGTTTTTTACCGGGGCAGACGAGTTAACAACCTTTGCCGATATTGATAAATTGGCAGAAAATTGTAAATACCGAAACTGCACCCACAAAAGCGAGCCTGATTGTGCTGTAAAACAAGCAATTGCAGATGGTAATTTGTCCCCCGCCAGACTTAAAAGTTATGAAAAACTGCAACGAGAAATAAAAACAAGAAACAAAATAAAAACTAAACACAAAAGGAGTTGAATTGAATGACAAAAAATATCAAAAAACGGCTAACCGCCATGGTGTTGGGTTTGATGGTGCTGATAGTTGCCATTCCAGTAATGCCTGTAAGTGCCAACGTGCAGGGCATCTCCCCTCAAATCTGGATAAATGGCGATATCTTGGAGTTTAACGTGGGTGCGCCCAATGTAAACATAAACTTGTTTATAGATGGTGCACTTTCGTGGTGGACGACCAGCTCCACCAGCGGTGTAGGTTCAGTTAATTTAAGGGCAGCTCTTGGTTTTAACGTTGTCACAAATCACTGGATACACATAACTGCAAGCAATCACACAGGTACATCGCTATCCAGTAACCAAGTTATGTGGAATACAGACGGCACAGGTGCCACAGGGCAAACACCGGCGGGCTTACATGTGGATACGACCAATGTGCTGCGCTGGAATGTCGTTCCGGGCGCAACATCTTACGAAATTTCTGTAACCCAAAACCACCATCTTGTTTCCGAGCAACTCTCTTTCACCAACTCTCTTCACACATCGCAATTTGGTTTGCAGCACCTTGCCGGTACGCAGGTTGTCATTAGCATTGTTGCTGTTGGTCCGGGCTGGCGTTCCAATTCCAGCATACCCATCACATGGGTCATACCATTTAACAACCAGCCGCCGGATCAAAATTTGCCACCGGGGCAGCTGGCAACCCCTCAAATTTCCATCAACAGCAATGGTATTTTAACGTGGGGCGGTAGCTGGCGGCGGGTTCGTATATACTCTGATGGCTTCATGGTATGGGACACCTCTACGGAAATTAGCTCACTTAACCTACATCAAATTGGGCTTTTTCCCGGCACACAAACCATCCAAATAAGGCATGTACACCCTACAAACCCGGCACTTAGCTCCCACCTTAGCAATGCTGTGATTTTTGGCACAGCAGGGGCAGGGCATTTGCCAACGCCCAATATTAACATAAACCACAATACCGGGGTTTTAACCTGGGTAGGCGGCGGCATGCGCTGGGTAGGGGTTTATGTGGACGGCGCACCCTTTTACAGTACAGAGCTGCCCGTAAGCAGTGTAAACCTAAGGGATATTGGGCTTGACACAGGCACCCACCCCATACGCATCAGGTTTTTACACGAAACTAATCCAAACATAAACTCCCCACTAAGTAATACCATCAACTTTAATGCAGCAGGGGCGGCCATGTCCACCCCCAGCATCACCATAAACCAAAACACAGGCAGGCTGACGTGGAGCGGCGGCGGAAACCGCCACGTACGTGTTTATGCAGGCGGCGAGCCCGTTTGGACATCGGTTGGCAATGTAAACCATGTGGATTTACTTTCCATAAACTTACCACCCGGCAGCCAGCCAATACGCATCCGCCACCTGCACGCCAGTAACGAACAGCTCCATTCCTCGTTAAGCAATACCATCAACTTTAATGCGGCAGGCCGTTCGCTGGCCACCCCATCCATCAGCATCAACAATACCACAGGTATTATGACATGGGGCGGGGCAAGCCGTTCGGTAGCAGTATATTCCGGCGGCACAAGGGCGTGGACATCGGTGGCCGCCGTAACACAAGTGGACTTAAATGCAATCGGCCTTAACACAGGCAACCAATCCATACGCCTACGCCACCTGCATGATACAGATGCAAGCCTAAATTCCAACCTAAGCAATACCATAAGCTTTAATGTAACAACCCCGCCAAGCCTGCCAACACCCACCATCAACATCGATAACGAAGGTATGTTAAGATGGACAGGCGGTGCCGGACGCTTGGTTCGGGTATATTCCGGCGGGGTAGCGGTTTGGGTTTCCCCTGCCGTTACAACACAAGTTAATTTACGCCAAATCGGGCTGGGATACGGTAACCACAACATACAACTGCGCCATATCCACGATGTTAATGCCAACTTTAACTCCGCCCTTAGCAACACGGTGGCATTTAACCACACACCCGCCGCAAACCCTATGAATACCACATTTATCCACCAGCAAGTGGAAAATGCCCTTAACCAACGCCCGGCAGGCGCAACAACAGCAACTGTGGTTTTGCCCAGCGGCGGTAATGGTTTGCGCATAAATGGCACAACCCTTGCATTGGCGGAGGGGGCAGGCACTTCACTAACCTTTACCCAGGATAGTATAAGCATCACCCTTTCCCCTGCTGTTATGGCAGAAATGCGCCAGCTTATCCCCGGCGAAATCCGTATTTATATAGAGCCAAGAAGCGGCGGCATGTCATCATTTAGGCTGGCCATCGAAGGCGGTGCCGCTAATTTACAGGAATTTAATAACCCTATAACCGTTACCACCCCCATAAACGCCGGTGGCGTATCAAATTTCCATAGGATTGTGGCGGTAGACGGCCTTAACCGCCCTGCCGGCGGCCGCTTTAACGCCGCAACAGGCCAATTTGTGCTAAACACACAAAGAGCAGGAATATTTACCATCGCCCATGTGGATAATTTAACAAGGCTAAATATCCAACTGGAAAGCCACCAAATAACAGACTTGGCAGGCAATGCACCCACCCAAAATATGGATGTTTTGCCACAAATTATAGGCGGCCGCACCATGGTGCCCGTACGCTTTATCGCATATGCCCTTGGTGCAGGTATCGATTTTACCGATGCCACAGCCACCACGCCCCTAACGGTGCATCTATCCCTTGGCGGGCAAACCCTAAATATCCCCGTAGGCGAAACCAGCCACCATTTACAAAACCTTGGCATGGATGTGCCGGCCCAAATAATTAACGGGCGCACCATGGTTCCCCTACGCTTTATCAGCGAATTTTTTGGGGCGCATGTGGATTGGGATAACGCTACACGAAGCATCGAAGTTGTACGATAAAAGTAAATAACAATCGGCAATGGCGCCACTTAGCCATTGCCGATTGTTGATAGATAGGAAGACGGGTGATACAATGCACATAAAATCAGCAAAATTAACCTTTCATGTGCCGCATGCCCAGTCGCTAAAAGATAAGCGGCAGGTGCGGCGTAGTTTAATTGACAAAGCCAAGGGCAAATTTAACGCATCCATAGCCGAGGTGGGTGCATTGGATGCCCACCAAGCGCTAATTTTGGGCATTGCTGTGGTTTCCGGCGAATTTTCCCACGCCCAAAATTCCTTGGACGAAATAGTGCGTTTTATGGAGCGGGAAGCGGAAAACAGCGGTTTATCAGAACTTTTAGAGGTGGCAGAAATATGCAGCGAATAATATTAGCATCAACCTCCCCACGCCGGCGGCAATTGCTTGCCCAAATTGGAATGGTTTTTGAGGTGATGGAAAGCCATGTGGACGAAAACATAAGCGGCACAGCCAAGGAGATAGTGCGGGAGCTTGCCCTGCGCAAAGCCCATGCCGTGGCACAAAAAATAAAGGGCAACGCCACCATAATCGGTGCAGACACGCTGGTTAGCGTGGATGATGTAGTATTGGAAAAACCCCGTGACCATCACGAGGCTTTTAATATGCTAAAACTGTTGCAAGGGCGCAAACATCAGGTATGCACAGGTGTTGCCGTTATCAAAAACGGCACAGAGCAAGCTTTTGTAGAGCAGGCAGATGTATTCTTCCGCCCCCTAAGTGATGATGAAATACACGCCTACATGGCCACAGGCGAACCCTTTGACAAAGCAGGCGGATATGGCATACAAGGCCATGGCGCCACACTGGTACAGCGCATAGAAGGGGACTTTTACACCGTAATGGGTCTGCCCCTTTGCCGCCTGTATCAATTAATTACAGACAAGCTATAAGCAGCAATTTCTTTTACAGCACTGCAAAAGCCCTTAGTATTATCCACATCCGTGGCATGCCCTGCATTTTCTATCCAATACAACCCCTTATGCGGCGCATTAATCTTTTCAAAATATTCTGCCGCAAGGGTGCTTGGCACCTGCCAGTCACTTTCACCAAGTATATAATAAACAGGTAAGCGGTATTCGCATACATCCCAAATACTATATTCCAAAAGGTCGGTTGCAAGCCCTTTGTTAAGCTTTAAGCCCTTTTGCATCAAGTAAATATCCCGCAGTTTGAAAACCGGGCTTTTTATCATCATTTTCAAAATCATTGATATAGGGGAGCTGTTAGGTGTTGTTAGCTTGTGCTTGGTTTGCAAAAGCCCCATCCGATACATATCACCAAAATACTTATCACGCCCCGCATTGGGAAAATCCCCAATAGCTTCCAACTTTTTCAAATCCCGCTTTGTGCCGTTTTGTACAACAACCTCCACCAGTTTATCGTGGGCAACTTTCATTTCCATACGCAAATCTACCGACTGTCCTGTGCCAATGTAACAAATAACATCTTCGGGGTATCGCAGCACATATTGCTTGCCCAATATGCTCCCCCAGGACTGCCCAAGCAAAACCACCCTATCCGTATGATATTTTTTCTTCACATAACATATGGTTTCCTTCAAATCATCCAAAAGCGTGTCCATGGTCAAGTCATGGGGCTGGGTATTGTTTTTTACAAGGGTTCTGCCTGTGCCACGCTGTTCGTAATACACCATATTGCAAAAATCCAAATGCCGGCTTAAATTGTGGATTTGGAACATAGCAGAACTGCCCGGCCCACCGTGCAAAAATATAACAACCCCTTCTCCTAGTGATGGGTAGTGCAAAAAATACTGATTAATGCCGTTTATCTGCACATATTCCTCTATATAGCCATTTTTCTTGCCCACAATGCACCCTCCTACAAAAAATCGCAAAATACCGTGTTGGACAAATCAAGCCCTTTGGTAGTTAAGGCGATTTTATCCCCCTTTTGGGCAAGCAAGCCTTGGGCCATAAATTTGTTTAAGGCTTCGCCGTAAACATCAAAAATATCTTGCCCAAAGCGGTTTTTGAAACCGTTTAGACTGATACCTTCCGTAAGGCGCAAACCCAGCAGGGCAAACTCTGCCATTTGGGTGCTTTTATCAATTTCCTCTTCATGGGCAAATGCTAAGTTGCCGCTTATGTAATCGTCCAAGCAATCCGTTTTTTTGCGCCGTTTACCACCGAAATAGGATGATGCCCCAAGCCCAAGCCCCAGATACTCCTGCCCTATCCAATAGCTTAAATTGTGGCGGCACTCAAACCCCACCTTTGCCCAATTGGAAATTTCATAGTGCTTAAAGCCCGCCTGTGCCAGCTTTTTCCCGGCAAGGGCGTACATATCCCTGTCCTGCATATCATCGGGAATAGCATCCACAAGGGCTTTGTTTGCAGCAAGCGGCGTGCCATCTTCCACCGACAGGGCATAGCAGGAAATGTGGGTGATAGGCAGATTTAACGCTGTTTCAAGGCTTTTGTCAAAGTTTTCCAAGGTTTGGTGGGGCAGGGCAAAAATCAAATCAAGGCTAATATCATCAAAGCCCGCTTTATGTGCCAAGCGCACAGCATTGCAGGCTTTTTCGGCATCATGCAAACGCCCCATAAGCTCCAAAAGCCCATCATCAAAACTTTGCACCCCAAAACTAATACGGCGAAAACCCATCATCCACAGGCTTTGCAAATACTCCTCACTAACTGTATCCGGGTTGGCTTCTATAGACATATGGCAATTTTGTGCCAAATTAAAGTTGTTGCGCAGGGCGCACAAAATGTCCGCCAACTGCAATAGGCTAAGCAAACTTGGCGTGCCACCGCCTAAAAACACTGTTTCTATCTGATGGTCGGCAAATTCATCTCTACTTTGAAAAATATCCTTTTGCAAAGCCGTTACATAATCATCAGTGCGCCCATCAGCCCCTGCAAGGGTCAAAAAATCGCAATAACCACAGCGGCTGCGGCAAAATGGCACGTGGATATATATTGAAAGTGCTTTTCTGCTCATCTATAAAATACTCCTAAAAACATCGTGTACGCTTATGGTTAAATCACCAAATGCTGCCGACTTAAATTCATATACAATTGCACTGCGCTCGCTTTCGTCCATTTGCTCCAAATCAAACTCATCATAAACTGTATAAAATTCCGCCGCTTTGTAGTTGTTATCTTCCAAAACATAAACTTCCAGTACTCGATTTTCCACATCAACAATCCAATATTCCAAAACGCCATATTTTTCATAAGCATCCTTTTTATAGCCCCTATCCCGCTTAACACTTCTGGGGGAAAGCACCTCCGCCACCAAAACGGGTATGCCAAAAATACCCTTGTCTGTAACGGCATCTTTGCCACAAACAACGGAAACATCAGGCGAAAACTTATCTTTTTTTGAAAAATGCACAAGCACATCAGAAAATACCTGGCAATCTCCATTTTCCAAATAATAATCAAACAATCTTTCGATATTTCTTGTAGTAATACTGTGCTTGGGGCGCACAGGTGACATGTTGACAACAAGCCCATCAACAATCTCCTTACCCCTACCTTCGCAGTAACTTTCAGAAAAATTAATGGACAAATTGGTCATATGGCATCCTCCTTAATCCTCATCCAGCTTCAAAACACTCATAAAGGCGGATTGGGGCAACTCCACATTACCCACTTGGCGCATACGCTTTTTGCCTTCCTTTTGCTTTTCCAAAAGCTTCTTTTTGCGGCTTATGTCACCACCGTAGCATTTGGCAGTAACATCTTTGCGCAGGGCCCGTACAGTTTCCCTTGCCACAAATTTGCTGCCAATGCCCGCTTGTATAGGTATTTCAAACTGATGGCGGGGTATTTCTTTGTGCAGCTTCTCCACAATCTTGCGCCCACGCTCTTGTGCGGAATCTCTATGAACGATAAAGGAAAGAGCATCCACAATCTCCTTGTTTATATAGGTGTCCAGCTTAACCAGGTCGGATGTGCGATAACCTATAAGCTCGTAGTCAAAAGAGGCGTAACCACGGCTGCGGGATTTTAAGGCATCAAAAAAGTCGTAAATAATCTCGTTTAGGGGCATTTCGTACACAATTCTTGCCCTATCCGCCTCAATATACTCCATAGATATATATACGCCACGGCGGTTTTGGCAAATTTCCATAATTTGTCCAATATATTCGCCGGGCAAGATAATTTCTGCCTTTACAATGGGCTCTTCCATATGGTCGATTTTTGAGGGGTCGGGAAAATCAGCCGGATTAGAAATTTCCTTCATCATCCCATCGGTGGTGTAAATTTTGTAGATAACGCTGGGGGCGGTGCAAACCAAATCCAACCCATACTCCCTTTCCAGCCGCTCTTGTATAATTTCCAAATGCAAAAGGCCAAGAAAGCCGCAGTTAAAGCCAAAACCAAGGGCGATAGATGTGGTTGGCTCGAAATACAAAGATGCATCATTAAGCACCAATTTATCCAGTGCATCCCGCAGGTCTTGATAGTTGGTACGGTCGGCAGGGAAAAGGGAAGAATATACCATGGGCGTAACCTTTTTATAGCCCGCAAAGGGGTTGCTTGTGGGGTTTGCGGCATGGGTTACGGTGTCCCCCGGCAGGGTATCCCGCACATTTTTAATATGTGCGGTAAAATAGCCCACCTCGCCGGCGGACAGTTGGTTGGTTGGCACAAAACTGCCCGGGCTTAAAAAGCCCACCTCCACCACATCATAATCCTTTTCTGTGCCTATAAAACGTATGGTATCGCCTTTTTTAAGGGTGCCGTCCCCCACACGTATAAACACAATAACGCCCTTATATTGGTCGAATAGGGAATCAAAAATCAAGGCACGCAGGGGTGCTTTGGGGTCGCCTTTTGGGGCGGGCACATCACTTATAATCTTTTCAAACACACCCTCAATATTCAAGCCTGTTTTAGCGGAAATAAGCGGCGCATCTTCCGCCACAATGCCGATAATATCCTCAATTTGCTTAATAACACGGGGCGGGTCCGCCGCAGGCAAATCCACCTTATTAAGCACCGGCACAACTTCCAAACCTTGGTCAATGGCAAGATACACATTGGCAAGGGTTTGTGCCTCCACCCCCTGTGCTGCATCCACCACCAAAATTGCCCCCTCACAAGCAGCAAGGGATCGGCTAACCTCATAATTAAAATCCACATGGCCGGGGGTATCTATCAGGTTCAAAACATACTCCTGCCCATCCGCCGCCTTGTGGATAAGCCGCACAGCCTGTGCCTTAATGGTTATGCCCCGCTCCCGCTCCAAGTCCATATTATCCAGCACCTGCGCCTGCATCTCCCGCTCCGTCAACAGTCCCGAAGTTTGGATAAGCCTGTCCGCTAATGTGGACTTGCCATGGTCAATATGAGCGATTATGGAAAAGTTTCTAATATTTTGCATATGTGTTTTACCTCTTTTCGTATCCAAGTATGTCATATGTCCTAACGCCCTATTCTACCACATAGCAGGCAAAATTGCAACAACCACATTAAAACTTGACTTTAACAGCAAAAAATGTTAGTATTTGACAATGGGGGTGGCAATATGCAAAATTTTAGCACCAAACCAACAGTAGATTCGGCCGTGGAAATGTTTAGCAAAGATACCTTGGGCAGAAATACAGAAATTGCCCGCTTTGTAAACCTTTTAGATGCCATTGACAGCAGCTGCACCATCGCCCTTAATGGGGAATGGGGCAGCGGCAAAACATTTTTTGTTAAGCAAACAAAGCTTGTTTTGGATTGTTATAATGAGCATTCGGATATTGGTGATGAGCATAGAAAGAAAGTGCAAGACCGAAATATTGAATGCACCAAAAACTACGCTACGGTATATTATGATGCTTGGGCGAATGATAATGCAGAAGACCCTGTATTGTCGCTGGTGTACAATATCTTGAAGTCCAATCGCAATCTAATTACTAAGTTGAACAAGGGGGAAGATTTTTCAAGCATTGTTGACATTGCCGCAAGCATCATTGATGTGTGCGGCACAAACGTGAGTGGATTAATAAAAAAATTAAAGGAAGCTTCCCAGCCTCATGGATCTACGGGTCAAGACGAAAGCGTTCAAGAAAAAGTCAAGAAAATCATCGATAGCTTGACGGAACAGGGCAATCGCCTTGTTATCTTTATTGACGAGTTGGACAGGTGCAACCCCACCTATGCCATACGCCTATTGGAGCGCATAAAACACTATTTTGATGACGAGCGGGTTATATTTGTTTTCTCGGTAAATTTGGAACAGTTACAGCACACAGTTAGGGGCTATTACGGTGCAGGGCTGGATGCCACCGGCTACCTTGATAAGTTTTTCGACCTTCGTATTTCTTTGGGGCATTTGGATTATGATGCCTATTTACGCTGCCGCTTCCAAGACAGGCTTTCCGACACTCCTTTTGATATCACTTGTATACAGTCAATAAAATACTTTAACCTTGCAATACGACAAATTGAAAGATATATGACGCTCACCCAAATCGTTAATCACCTTCAGTATTCACCTTGTGCAACTCTTAGCGACACAAATTTGCGACATGATGTTATGAAATACTTCGCTCCTGTGGCCATCGCACTTAGTATAAGTGATTTAGAGCTTTTTAGGGAGTTTGTGTCGGGCAAACGTTTGGACATTTTGCAGTCGGTATTGAAGATGCCGAACCCATTTTCTTCAAAGATTCCAAACGAAATGAAGATTCAAGAAATCTACAAACAGGTATTTAAACCAGATTCCCGAACTAGCAAGGAGTTGAAATCGATAATATCCCTACTACACCCAAACTGCGACTACAGCTTCCAATAAATCATTTATTGCACAGGGTGGTTTGTTGTGGTATAATTGTGAAGATTGCGGATAAATCCCGCAATAACGTTGGGAGGAGAAACTTTGGAAGAAAACGGAATTAACCAAGAACGATTAGAAAAAATGACACCAAGAGAGCGGCAAATGGCCACCGCCAATATACCCAAAATGGTGCTGGCATTTTCCATACCCACGGTTATCGGCATGCTGGTGCAAGCCCTGTATGTGGCGGTGGACCGCTTTTTTGTGGCGCAAATTTACGGCGTAGGCGAGGATGCCTTGGCAGGGGTTGCCCTTGCATCGCCGGTTTCTATGATTGTGGCATCCTTTGCATTGCTTATCGGTGTGGGCTCTGCCGCCAACATATCCATACGCCTTGGCAAGGGGGATAGGGAAGGTGCGGAAAAGGTGCTTTCCAACGCACTTGTGCTAAACCTAATTTTTGCAGTGGTGCTGGGTGCCGTATCCCTAATTTTTTTAGAGCCTGTGCTTATGGCATTTGGCGCATCTGAAGCCACCCTGCCCTTCGCATACACATATACCAGCATTAAGCTTTATGGCATCATCTTCACATTTATCGCCTTTTCCATGAACCATCCAATTAGGGCGGCGGGTAATGCCAAGCGGTTTGCATCTGCCCAGCTTTTGGGCGGCATCCTTAACATATTCCTAAACCCCTTGTTTATCTTTACTTTTGATATGGGCATTGCGGGTGCGGCATGGTCCACGGTGCTGGCGCAGGGCATTTCTGCCGCTTGGGTTATGCTATATTACTTCCGTGGCAACCCCGCAATACGCATTAGGGCAAAATTTATGCGGTTGGAGATGCAATACATCCTTGCAATTGCATCCATTGGCGTGGCACCCTTTTTAATGCAAATGCTGGGTTCTGCCGTTACCATTATCGCCAACAACGCCCTGCGTGCTTTTGGTGGGGACCATGCAATTGGCGCATTTGGTGCAATAACGGCGGTGGTTTCCTTATTTGTTATGCCTGTTTTCGGTATTGCGCAGGGCAGCCAGCCCATTATCGGTTTTAACTACGGCATGGGGGATATGGCAAGGGTGCGCAAGGCCTATGTATCCTCGGCGGCATATGCGGTGGGCATTTGCACCATCGGGATGATTTTTATTGCCACCATACCCGAGCTTATAATGGGTATGTTTACAAACGACCCGGATGTGCTGGCACTTGGCGCCACAGGCATGCGCATAATGGTGTGGACAATGCCCGTAGCAGGCTTTCAGATGAACGCATCAACCTTCTTTATGGCCATTGGCAGGGCCAAGTTTTCCGTCATATTGTCGGTTTTGCGCCAAGGTGTGTTCCTTATCCCGCTATACTTTATCCTGCCACCAATTTTAGAAATCAACGGCGTGTGGTTTGCCACACCAATCGCAGATGTAACAGCTTTTGGCGTAACCCTAACCCTAATATTAAGGGAAATGCGCCGCCTAAAAAAGATGACATTTCAAACCTAATAACAAAAAAGGCGACCATCCTATATGGTCGCCTTTTTTGTCTGCATTATATAGCCAAACATTATTTAATATTTCAACTCGCCGTCAAAGATTACAATTCGATTGCGCCCGTCTTTTTTCGCTTCATAAAGTGCCTTGTCGGCAAGGCTATATATGGCATCTTGCGAATTGCCCTCTTTTTTACTTCGCACAACACACACTCCAATGCTTAACGACACATATTCAGACACGGTTGATTTTTTATGGGGTATTTTCAGGCCGCTTACCCGCTTTTGTAACTGCAATACTGTATTTTGGATATTATTTTTTTCTTCTTCAAACCAAAGCAGGGCAAATTCTTCACCGCCAATTCTGGCAACATATACACTTCTATTGTCCCATGGTTCCAGCAAAGCCGCACCTATGGCACGCAAACATTCATCGCCGCCCAAATGCCCGTAATGGTCATTATATGTTTTGAAGTGGTCAATATCCGCTATGGCAAGGCAGATAAAGTCATCTTTTTCTCTGCAATCAGACAAGTACCTGCCAAACTTATTGTCAAAATCTCTGCGGTTTTTTAGTTGGGTTAGGTCATCTATAGTAGATTGGGTGTGAAATCGATTGCGCTCTTCTTCAAGCTTTGATGCGTTTAAAGCAGCAAGAAGCCTGTATTGTGAAATATGCCAGGAATAGGCTGTGCTAATCGGTATTGAAATGGCCAAATTTAGCAAATCCAATGTCCATAAAAAACGATCTTTGAATACTATTACAGACACGGAAAAAACAATTACTGCAACCAGCATTAATAAAAGGCTATGTGTTGGCGGCAGGGTTATTGAAATCAAAAAGGAAGTTAGGAAGATTGAAAATACAATAGATGGTTCGTTTGGAACGGCAAAAACGCCAAGATGTATGGCAGAAGCCATAATGCCCATGTAGCATATCACTATAAATGTGTAAATTATTTTTTTGTTATATTTTTCGATTTTGTTATACTGCCCAAAAATACGCTTACAAAATAAAGAAGCCAAAACAAAAATAATGGATATAAAAATATAAACAACACCCGAGGAAATGCTTCTGTATATATCTTCCGGAAAAATGTTTGTATAGACCGTTGTAAAAGCAAAAAGTGAAAATGAGAATGAAAAAACCGCAAACCACCTATTGATATAACTTAAAAAGCTGAGATTGTGTACAAATACCTTTTTCATTGCTATTTCATATTCTTCACGTTTAAGACCGTAAAAGCGCCATGTATGCAATTTGCTTTGCATGCTACCCTTCATTAGTCTGCGCCCCTTTTGTACTTCGATTTATCGTTATTTTAATTTCTGTCCCATATCTGCATAACAATAGAAACGTTATAACTTCCAATCCGAGCACAAAAAACGGCTATATGATTTTGGATAATAGTCGCCTGTTAAAATCTAAGAGGTGTTTAATTTTTGATGACAAAAAGCGGATTTGTCTACACCTGCTTTGTTATATGGTTCGGCTTTGAATTTTCTTTATTTTTTCAGAGTGCTTTGAATACACAATGAACCGTTTTTATATACTCTATATGATTACATCAGTAACGAGAACCGTATATATAATTGTACCATAGTTTGCGACAAATTTCAACAAAAATTTTCACCTTGTTTGCTATGCTGCCAACATTAAGCCTTTATTGCGCCAATTTACCCAAGCCCATATACCGGCCCAACTTAGCTTGTATAGTAAATTGCCCAAATATGGCCTTATTTATTTCAAGTGCAGTTGCGTTATTTTGGGTATAGCGAACGCACTTCAAAGTCGTGATTGTGCGTTCGCTATAACAAGTTTGTAAGCTATATATTGTAAAAGTACAAATATCGCCCACTTTTATATGTTATGCCGCCATTTGGTTGCGGCAAGGCTTATAAAAAATCCCGCAACCAGCCCGCCAATATGGGCTGCATTGGCAATGGCATTGCCCGTGCCTGCCAAATTGTTCATCACAAAGCCCATCAATGTACTTACCGCAATAAGTGTGCCCATGGTGCGCAAATCAAAATTTTCCACACGTTTTTTTGTTACCAGCATAAAGGCAAACAATGCACCAAATATACCCGAAACCGCACCAGATGCCCCCGCACCAACCGCCATGGGGGATGCCAGCATCATGGCCACATTGCCCACAACGCCGCTAACAAGGTATATTAATAAAAACTTCCAATGCCCCAAATACCGCTCGGTGCGGATGCCTGCAACCACCAGCCACATAAGGTTGGATGCCAAATGCCAAATGCCAATATGCAAAAACATGGGGGTAAAAAGGCGGTAAAGCTGTAAATGCTCGAAGGTTAGGTGGTACTGCGCCGCACCAAAACGGATAAGGTTTAGTGTGTTTTGCGAGCCACCCGTCATTTCCAACAACACAAACATCAGTATATTAACACCAATGATGGTATAAGCAAAAATGGGTATTTTTGCCACAGGCTGGGCGAATGGGGATAAGTCTGCGGGTTTTAGGATGGGTTTTGTGCCGCCAAGCCTTGCCAGTGTGTCATTCATTTTTTTAAGGGATTTGTCCGTGCCAACCGGGGCTTTTGGATGGTGATGCACCTTATTAGCCTTGTCCACCCCAAAATACATGTCATACTGGGGCACAAAGGCAAATTCGTCCCCTTGGTTTATGTAGGTGTTTACATTTTCATCCAAATCCCCCACAAAAATATTAAAAGCCACCGAGTGGCGGGCGGATATGCGCTCTGTTACCGTTTTTAAGCAGTTATCCACAAATTGCTTCACAGGGGCAAAATTTGCCGTATCCAGCGCATCCAAATTGTAGGTTATGTAAAAATAGGTCATGGAGCCTGTTTCCCGCCCCCACAGGGCAATTTCCCCGGGGCATGGCGAATGGTAAGGCATGTTTATGCGCACATATCCCGCCCCTGCTAATGTTTGGTTTAAGCCGCTTACAAAATCGTCATACATAATCTTCATCCTAGGTTTTTGTGTCTATTTCGTAGCCAAGGGTTTTGGCAGTCTCCAAATATCCCTGCGTCAAATATTCGAATAAGGTGCCAAGTAATTGTTGAAACTCCCGCTCTCTTTCCTCATCGGTTGCGTTGCAACATTGCACAAATAGTTTGCGTGTTTTCAAAAAAAGCTCCTGTCCTTCTTTTGATGCTAAGTAGATATTTGCCATAAGATGGTCAAAAAAAGGCTTAATGCTGTCATAGGAATCCCCGCCAATCTCCACACTTTCCCCATCTGCTGCATCTGTTCCAAGCTGTATCATCAGCAAATAAAAGGGGTGGTACAGCTTCTCAAACTTCTCCCGTACAATGGCAAGCCGCCTGTCACGCTTGTAACCTATGTTGGTTAAAAAATAACCCATGGAAAAGGTGATGATGGGGATAAAAAGCTGAATTATGCTTAAAGCACTCATCTTCACACAACCTTGCTACATAATAAAATTTAACCCATAAACCATAACCAAGCCCGGCGCACCAAGCAAACCCACAATGCCCACCGTAAGCAGGTTTATGCCGGGCAAAGCTACTGTGGCACCCATGGCGGCAACCCCGGCGTTTATACCCCAAATTGCCGCACCGCCCACTGCCCCCTTGGCGGCCACATTAACTGCCTTTCCCAAGCGGCCTGCAGCAATTAAAATACCAACAGTTAGCAAAATCCCAATTGCAGCCCAAATTAGCATGGGTTCATTTATATTTTGGAAAATATTCATAATTAGCCCCCCGTACCCCTAAAAAATATTGCTTACAAGCCCTTTGTCCTTACACATGCGCAAATATACCTTGTAGCGCATGTTAACGGCATTTAGCTCGTATATAAAACTATCAATAAGGTCAGGGTCATCCACCGCATCTAAGCTGCGGTGGATTGTGTCCAGGTCTTTTTTAAGCTTTTCCAGTGTGGCCAGTATAAAAATATCCTCGCTGCTTAGCTTGCGCTCGCCTTTGCGCTTAAAGGGCATAACCTGCCGCTTGTCCTCTTTTTCCGTAATGTGGTGGTTATATGCATCCGCATTCATAATTTCCCTCCTATATTGTGCCTATGCTAACAATATAGTCAGAAATTACCAATTTTATTCCTGCTGACCCTCTAAATTGTGGGCATTATCTTGCAAATCAGTTGCCGCTTCTACCACACCGGCATTACTAAGTTTTTTAACTAAGCGGCTAAAATATATGGCATAATTTTTATTACTTTTTTGTCTATACTCTATGTAAGGCGTTAATTTTCTATAAAGTTTTAGTATAGAAATCCCCGCCTGGGTTTTTGAAAGTATTGAAAATGGAAGGTGGCGTTTTTTAACCAAGTAGCCCACCATTTCATAAGAAATTATTAACACGGCAAGGTCATAACCGTGTTTTTTCTGCATTTCTTCCCCATCATAGGCATCAGGCAAGCCGTGCACAATTCGCCTTGCTTCGATAAGCGCAGGCTCTTTATCCATTTCGTAAAGCGACTTGACTATATCTATCCTACTGCGCCTTGGCAAAATAATAAGGGCAGAAGTTAGTGCAACCAAAGCGCCCGTGGCAGTTGCAATTACGCTTATTATGGCAAGTGTGGTATCCATTACAGCCTACCTTTGGTTTTGAAGTCAAACTTCTTTTCTTCACCTGTTATAAGCCATTTAATGTTTTTGCGGTGTTGGATAAGCCCAAGGGCGGCAAAAGTCCAAGCAAACACCACAATCGGCATATATTCCCAGTAAAAGAAGGAATTTACCGCACCAAATGCCACAAAACCTATAATGGATGCAAGGCTAATAAGGCGGGTTGTAAGCACAATGGCTAAGGCCATTGTTAGGATTATGGCAAGCACAATGGGGTCAAACATAATCATCAGCCCAATGGCGCAAGCAACACCTTTGCCCCCCTTAAATTTAAGGAAAAAGGGGAAGTTATGCCCAAGCACCACACCAAAACCAAGCAAAAGCCCGGGGAAATATTCCATAGCAGAAATATCCCAAATCCGCCCTTGGTACAAAATAGCATTAAGGATTATGACGGGTATAACAGTTTTAAGTATATCAAAAATAAGCACGATAATGCCCGCCTTAAAGCCCATTACACGGTACACATTGGTGGTGCCTGCATTGCCGCTGCCATGATCCCTAATATCAATTTTGCCAAGTATTTTGCCTACAAAATAAGCGGATTGTAATGCACCGAAAGGATATCCCGCTAATAAAAACAATCCATATCCCCACCAAGGCAGGTTGTAAAGCCATTCTGTCATAAAACTCACTCCTATTATTTCTTATTATCACGGTTGCGTACTATAAAATGTATGGGTGTGCCTTTGAAGCCAAAATTATCCCTAATTTGGTTTTCGATATAGCGGCGATAGGAAAAGTGCAAAAGCTCGCCGTTATTTACAAACAATATAAATGTTGGCGGCTTTATGGACACTTGTGTGATATAGTATATTTTTAATGCCACACCTTTAACGGAAGGTGGTTGGTTCCTCGCCATAGCCTCTATCAGCACTTCATTCAAAACACCTGTTTGCACCCGCAAATTAGCATTTTCGTTAACCATTTTAATATCATCAAAAAGGTTAGTTACCCGTTGCCCTGTAAGGGCGGACATATACAGGCGCGGGGCATAAAACATATATTTAAGCTCGTCATCAATACGGGTATTATATTTTGCCATGGTTTTGTTGTCCTTTTCCACCGCATCCCATTTATTAACAACGATAATGCCTGCCTTGCCCTTTTCGTGGGCAATGCCCGCAATTTTTGTATCTTGGTCGGTAATCCCCTCTTCGGCTGATATGGCAACCACAGCCACATCGCAACGCTCCACCGCTGCCACGGCACGTATAAGGCTAAACTTTTCAATATCCTCTTTAATCTTACTGCGGCGGCGTATGCCTGCCGTGTCTATAAACATATATTTTTGCCCATCTTTTTCATAAAATGTATCCACTGCATCCCGGGTTGTGCCTGCTATATCGGAAACAATTACCCGCTCTTCTCCTAAAATACGGTTGATGATGGAGGATTTGCCCACATTGGGCTTGCCAACAATTGCCACCTTAATAATATCATCAGGGTCGTCCCCCTCCTCGGCAGGAAAGTGGCCGCATATAATATCCAACATATCCCCAAGTCCCAACATATTTGCAGCGGAAATTGGTACAGGGTCCCCCAACCCAAGGGAGTAAAATTCATATGCCAAGGTTTCTTGCTTAATGTCGTCCATCTTATTTACGGCCAAAACAACAGGCTTGCCGCTGCGGCGCAGGATATTGGCGGCATCGGTGTCCCCGTCGGTCATACCTGCCTTGCCATCCACCACAAAAAGCACCACTGTGGCAGTTTCGATGGCAATTTGAGCTTGGTTGCGGATATGGCGCACCATATCATCTTCGCTATCCATGTCAAGCCCGCCTGTGTCCACTAGCAAAAAGTTGTGCCGTTGCCAGCTGGCTTGGGCATATAAGCGGTCACGGGTAACTCCGGGTGTATCCTCTACAATAGACAGGCGGCTGCCGATTATTCTGTTAAAAAGGGTGGATTTGCCCACATTTGGGCGGCCCACAATTGCTACAATTGGTTGCATAATATCTCCTTAATGCTTACAGTTGTGTGTCAAAGCGTCTTTGGGCTGGGTGGGGGCAAGCCCCAGCCCAGCACGCATTATTTTTTCACCGCCAAAAACCTGTTTGCCAACGTCTGCAAAGCCGTATGATGTAAATAGCTTTTCGGCGGTTTTATTTTCCGTTTTGCAAATTAGAAATATGGAATCGGCCTCCCCCTGGGGTGAGGAGTGTATATATTCCAAAATCTTTTCCATGGCCTGCCTGCCAAGCCCTTTGCCCTGGTGCTTAGCATCAATCATAAAGCTGCCAAATTCATAAATCGCTTTATCTCCAAAATCTTTTCGCAAAATCTCAAATTCTTCACAATGGGCGTTGTCTTCACATAGCTCATAATAAAGTATCAATGTGTATCCCACAATTTCCTCGCCATTATATATGGCAAGAAACATTGGTGGGTGGTCGCCTTCCAAAAGCTCTAAATAGGCGGTGGCAAAGTCTTCTTCTACTGTGTCCTTATAGCCTTTTTGGTTGTCCAGCGACCTAAGCTTCCAAACCTCTTCATAATTATCACTGTCTATTTTGCGCAATTCAACCATAAAGCCCTCGCTAAACTATATTTTCAACCGCACCGTAACCTCATCCTCGGTGGTATCCCCGGTTTCTGTAAAACCAAGTGCGGCGTAAAATTTGCCTGCACCAAAATTGCCGGTTTCATAGGTCAAGTACAGAAACTCTGCTTCCCCATAAGGTTTTGTGTGCAGCAGTTTTAGCACTGCTTCCATACCTTTGCGGCCATATCCTTTACCTTGATATTTCTTGTCAATCATAAAATGCCATATTTCATAATAGGCTTGACCTTCACAGGATTTATAAACCACCTTGCCACGGTTATCGTAAAACAACTTAACAAAGCCAATGGGGGCATCGCCGTAATACATACCAAACACATGGGGTTGCAGGCCGCTTACCGTATAGGCCATATAAGCCTTGGCCAAAGCATCCACATTTGTGGTGCAAAACTCCTCCTGTTCCTGGCTGGTGGACAAATTGTGGATAATTTCGTCTTAATTTTCCCATGTTATTGGTTGCAGGTTTATCACAATTCTACCTCCCCATAACGGTTTAGATGTGGTTATAGCTTTAACCGTGCTATGGCCTCATCATGGATAATTTGCCCGGTTTCCTCAAACCCAAAGGATTTGTACAAGTTTTTGGCGGGGTTGCCCGGCTCGTAGGATATATAGCAATGCTCGGCATCCCCAAAAGGTTTTTGCTTAATTTCATCAATAATTTGCGCCATTGCCTGCCTGCCGTAGCCTTTACCTTGGTGGTTTTTATCAATCATAAATCGCCAAAAGTAGTAGTAATCCTTACCTGCGCCGTATTCGTCATCATATTCGGGCTTAAAAAGGGCGTACATTATAAAGCCCACCATTTTGCCATCCGCATAAATGGCATAAGGGGCGGCTTTGCTGCCCAAGCCCCACTGGTTTACGGCATAGGCCTGCCCTAAGCTTGATGCGTTGTGGGCTACAAACTTTCTTTGTTCGGGTAGTATATCCAGCTGGATGCATTCTTTCACATTATCGTCTAAAATCGAAATTGGTTTCAGTTCAATCATCAACAGTCACCTCCATAAACATTAATTGCATCATAGGTTTGTATTAACAGCTGGCCGTCCGTGTTTATCCACACCTCTATATCCTCCGGCTTTGCATCAAAAAATATCACTTGTTTACACATAAGGCGGTTCAGTTGTTGCCGTAATATAGAGCCATCAGGCAAGCGGGCATCAATAAAAACAGGGAATTTGTAATCACCAAAGGACTCCACTGTAACAGATGTTCCTTCATCAATACCTTCAATGGATGTTATCTTGTATCCCGCCAAGCGGTTGCTGTATAATAAGTCTGTGAAGAACCAATCAAGGCGCATTCCGCTTATTTCTTCGCAAATCCGCCAAAAATCCATGGTTCGCAATGCTTTTCCGGCATATTCATTCAGTATGCGTTTCATGGCATCCAACAAAGCTTCTTTGCCAATAACTTGCTTAAGCATTTGCATAACACAAAACGCCTTGTCATGCCTTATTATGGATTGGTAGTCATTACCGCTTTTGTTGGCATGGTTAAAGGCTTCTATCGTTCGCCATATGGTAGTGTCATTACCGTCTTGATGGTATTTTATTACTGACCCGGCACTGCTTTTTACCTTACCTAACCCACGATTGGCTATTCCACGGCTGATGGAATACTCTTCATCCATTACCATGCCTAATCCTATCTCCAACCAACCGCAATAATCCCCATCAGGAATATATTCCATAAAATAGTGATGGCAAATTTCATGTGCGGCAATCCAAAGCTTTTCACCACATTCGGCTTCATTATAGCTGTCCATGGAGTGGAAGAAGGCTATGCCCGTGGACCAATTGCCCCCACCCATCCATTTGCTGGAATAAGGTAAAAACGAATAGCTGTGTTGCGGATAAAATCCCATCAATTCTTGGAAGAACTGGATGGCATCAACTGAAGTGTCCATCAGCCGCCCGGCCGCTATTTGGTCGCTTTGCTTGAAAAAGGCTTTAACCGTTACATCCCCTACCGCTTGTTCAATATACTCCAAGCCCTTGCAAAACAAAAGCCCAAACACACGCACAAAATCTTGGGTGTATGTATTACCGTCCCTGCGCCCTGTTGCGCATATGCGGTATCCCTTCGGCTCGTCCACTTCCAAGTGGTAATGCCCGCACACAGGCATATCCCAAGTTAGCACGGGATACCACGGGGGCCAGCTATCATCATAGTTTTTCGGCATAATAACACTTCCATCACCATCGCAGAAAGGGCTTGTTACCATATCCCCGCAAAAATCTATATTAATAGCAACGCTCTCATTTATGCTCAAAGGTTTGTTCAGCATTATAAGTGTAACATTTTTATCTCTATCTATTTTGCAATCTTCATGTGATGTTATCTCCAAGTTTGTGTATTCGCCTTGTATATAGAGTGTTTGCAATGGCTTGTTGTCTCTATGCGTCCACTTTATGCAAGATGTGCCATTAAATGTGTTACCATTCACTTTTATTTTCATTTTATATTCTGCGGGACTGACTATATTAGGTGTATAAAAAGGTATTGCCTCCGATGTTTTTATTACAACTTTATCATCCATAAAATAGCCTGCCTCCATTTCAACCATCTCTGTTGTTTGCATCTACATGCGCTCCGCTAAATATACGGGTTTTTGTGGCCGCAGTGGGGGCATTTGGGGTAGTCCATATCAAATCCCTTTTGGCAGCCAATACAGGTAATTTTGGCTATGCTGTCAGGTTTGGGTTTATCAGCTTCTGTGTGTTTCCCCATCTCCCTGTGGGCTTCGATAATCCCCCGCCGCACCGCCGCCTTGATAATCCAGTAAAGAAGCACCGAAGCCGGCACCACATAGAAAATGATAACTACAAAAACAACTTCCATGGTCAACTCCTTTATAAAGCAAGGTGCATCATCACATCAGTCTCCGCCGTGCCCATTTCCACAAAACCGGCATTTTCATAAAGTTTGCGGGCAGGGTGGTTTTCGGGTGCCACCGTCACACAAAGCCAGCCGGCTTCCCCCAGCGGCTTTTTGGCTTTTATAAGCCCAACCACCTGCGCCAATGCCGCCTTGCCAAGTCCCTTGCCCTGATGGTTTTTATCAATCATAAACCGCCATAATACATATATGGGCCCGTCCAGTTTATCAAAGCCATGGTCTTGCGCCCTTTCATAAACAATCATAGCAAGTCCAACGGGAATATTATCATGGTACATACCAAACACAAGCGGCTTGTCACCCATTATTTCCAACCAAGCAAAAGCATCAGCAAAACTTTCTAAATTATTGGAAAAACCCTTTTGCTCTTCATGGACTTTAAGGTTTGAAAGTGCCAAATATTCATCAACTGTTTTTATTGGTTTTAATTCTACCGTAATCATCCCTTCAACGCCCTTGCCAATGCATACCCTGTGGTTTCGACAACAATTACCGGCCTTCCTATTTTTGTTGCCATTTCGTCTAAGGCTATATCATCCAAAAACACATTTTCGTCGGCTTTTAGGGCGGTTTTAGGAATCAACACAACTTCACCCAATTCTCGCCCTGTCAGTTGCTTTATTATATCCCTGCCGGTCAAAAGCCCCGCCACGGTAATGTTTTCGCCGTAAAAATTGTTATGTATAGCCACAACATCCACAGCAAGACCCGCTAACAAGTCCTGCATAAATGGTGCGGCCGCAACCCCTGTTACCAAAGTAGCTTTTTTTGTTTTTGCGGGCTTTTCAAACTCATCCGCAAAGGCGGTTAGCATCCCCACCCCATTATCAATCTGCGGAAAATCCTCATACTCATCAACAGACGGCGTATTTACCCCTGCTTTCAAATAAAACTCGTCCGCCGCAAAAACAAATCTTGTACCTTTTTCTGCTTTAAGCTTCTCTTGCCAGCGGTTTACTGTGGCAATCACATCCAAACAGTCCTGCTGGTTAAAGGGTTCTAAATGGGTTAGGCCTTGCCGGTATTTGGTAATGCCCACAGGCACAATGGAAAGGGAGCAACCCCCGCCCCCATCCGGGATATACCGGGCAAGCTCATCAATGGTCTTGTCCAAATGCTCACCGTCATTATAGCCCTTGCAAAGTACAATTTGCAAGGCCAGCACAATGCCCCCCTCTGCCAGTTTTCCGAGAAAGTCCAAAGCCGCACCGGCTCGCTTATTGCCCATCATTTTAATGCGCAAATCGGGGTCGGTAGCATGTATGCTAATGTTTACAGGGGAAATGCGGTGGCGCAAAATCCTATCAATATCCTTTTGGTGCATATTTGTTAGGGTAATATAGTTGCCATGTAAAAAGGACAGGCGATAGTCATCATCCTTAACATACAGGCCGGGGCGCATGTGGGGCGGGTTTTGGTCTATAAAACAAAAAATGCATTTGTTGCCGCAATTGCGCATGTTGTCCATCAAGCCCAAGGCTAAGCCTTCGCCCTCAAAAACAAGGCCAAGCTCCTCATCCTCGTCCTTTTCCAGCTCCAATAGCCACTGCTCGCCGCCGGGCTTTTGTATAAGTATCTCCAACTCCTCTTCCATCACTGCAAGGCGATAATCAAAAATATCCACAATCTCCAGGTCATTTATGGCAAGCAAAACATCCCCTGCCTCAATCCCCATTTCTTCACCTATGGAGCCGGCTTCGACTGCTTGTATCACTTTTTTCATAAACTTATCATCCCAACCATGCTCCCACGGGGCAAACCATCCCGCCGATGGGAGAAAAATAAATCCCTATTCTCATAAGTACAAAGCCCTGCAATTTCCACATTTTCAGGGTGCAAGCCCGCCAAAATCAAGCTTTCACGGCATATCTGCCATAAATCAATATGGTATTTGCCATATACATCCCCACTATTATACACGAATTTGTCCGCAAATGGAAGGGAAAATTTGAATTTGTCCGCAACGTCTTTATCCACCTCAAAAAACTTAGCAGAGATGGATGGGCCAATACCCGCCAAAATATTCGCAGGGCGGCACCCGTACAGCTGCACCATTTTGGCAACCATTTTGCCCGCCATATCATCAGCACAGCCCCGCCAGCCCGCATGGGCATTGCCAATAGCCCTTTTTACAGGGTCATAAAAAAACAATGGCACACAATCCGCAAAATAGGTGGTTAGCACAATACCCGCCTTATCAGCAACAAGGCCATCCACATCCATAAAATTGGTTGGCAACGCATCCACCGCCCTAATATTGGTGGTGTGGGTTTGATGGCTAAACGCCAACTGTTCCACATCAAAACCCATGGCATTGCATAAAATTTCATAATTACACTGCACATTGGCAGGGTCATCCCCTAAATTGCGCCCCAAATTCATAGCTTCATAAACCCCGGCAGAAACACCCCCAAGCCTTGTGGATACACAGTTTTTAGCCCCCGCCTCCAAAATATGCTCAAAAACAAATGTTTGCAAACCAGCCATTGCCCCTCCGTTCAAAAAAGCCCCGATTAAGGGGGCTTTTTGTAAATCTAATCTTTTTAGATTATATCATATCAAAGTTAGAAGCACAACTGCAAAATCCGAGCAATATTCGCTAAGTCCATTTGGAAAAATCATCAATCCCCTCACTGCGCACTCACTCAACAGCTCAAATCCCTGCTTCTTCACCTCTTCAATTAGAAGGTGTAAAAACTACTGCTAACACTTACAACGCACACTACAAAGGGTGGAAATAACGCTATTAATGCTTATATTGCGGTATTAGCTTTTTTATTCTGGCTTAGTTTTATTGCAACCTCACGAATGAATACAGCCACATCTTTTTCGGTGAAAGTGAAAGGTGCAAGGAAATTTTTCGCCCGATCGGATTTTTCCTTAAAACTTAATTTTCCCCATTCACTATCATGTCTACATGTGTCATAAAAAACAGCATTGTCTACTGCTTTCTCCATATAGTCATCTCTATTTTCAATCATTCGCCAAGAAGTCCAATCCTCTTTGCCTTTTACCTCAAAGTCATGTTTTGCTAACAAGTCCACAATTTCATTATGCAGACGTGCGATAATTGGACTCGCTGGGACAAGTTCGTTATCAGGATGCCTGTGGAATTTCGCTTCCAGTAAAGCCTTGTGTAGATTTAGTAAGTCATAGTATTCTTTGATTTCAAATTTTACTTCGCCCACTAACTTACACCTCCTAATATAAATTTTAAGCACTTACCACCCTTGTTGGGGTACATAAAGTGCGCTCTTTGTATTTAGATAAACAAGCTGATAATCCGTTCAACCAGCAAGTTGCTTTATCATAAATTTAATGCATCTGTGGTGAAGCGATCGATGTTACGTTATTTATTCCCTTGATAGATAACGTCCTATATGTTAGAAGCTAAACTTTATTATGGAATAGCCACTCTGCCAGTTCATTAGCCTCATCACGCCCCGAATTGTTGCCCACGCCATTCCAGTACGTTACAAAAAGCAATTCAATAGCAATCATCAAATCGGGCAATACGCTTATTTCATCGTCCGTAAGACGATTAATTTCATTATATCCTTCCAGTAAGTTTCGATATATTGTTTTCCATATGTCCAGTTTGGCCGAATCTTTTGTGTGGCCAACCAAAAGGCCTACAAGCAGGTATGCAATATCAAATATCCGCGCATCCTTGCGGCTAAGTTCAAAGTCTAACCATCCGCTAATTTTTCCATTATGGAACAAGACGTTTTGTGCGTGTATATCTCTATGAATCGGGCATCGGGGAAGTTTTTCATATACGGCAGAAATTTTAGCTTCTGCCTGCTCAATAATTTCATAAGAAACACCGATAAGTCCCGGTTTTATGTAATTTTCCCACTCGGCATAAAAATCGTTATCCCTGCACTGCAACTCCGACTCGAGTTTTGACAAAGCCAAGTGTAGCTCTGCTAATCCACGACCAAGTTCGCACATCAAATCAGGTGATGCATAAAAATCTATATGTTCGCCTTTCAACATTTCCATCAAAGTGTACGCTCCATCGGGCGTAGCCAAATCCCCTTGTGTAGTTTTTAAGTACACGACAGTTGCAATCCCTTCTTTAGCTAAGATAGTGGCAAGGCGAATTTTTCGTGATTGATGCTGCGCATCATGCACAAGTTGCCGTTGTAAAACAAATCTACCGCCAATATTCCAAGATGAATTGTGTTCAGATGTGTAAATATACTCAACAGTTTCTCCCGATATTCCCCAATGCTTCAAAACATCAACTATATGCTCAATCGCTACTGAATTAATTTTCATTTCTCAACCTCGCATTATATAAATTTTCACCGTACTACACTTATTTACCTAATTGCTAACCCGCCCAAATTTGTATAGTTAAATTGCGTCCTTCCTTGTCCCTGTATGGCTTCGCCGTTTGCATCTGTAAAATTATATTCTAAAACAAGTGTTTGCTTTCCAATGGTATCAAGACGTTTTATCTGCAAAATATATAAGGGCAGGGCATTACCATCGCATCCTGTTTCAAAAATCATTTGCAAAGATACCTTGCTTGCCACGCAACCGTTGATATGCACAGAAATATCATCTATGCTTATATGGGGGCAAATATCAATCAAGGTGTAGGGCTTGCTGTTAATTTCAATATTTCTCGTTTCTTTTTTTAATGCATAGCTGAGAGCCATAGGCCTAAATGCGATAAACAGCGTTGGAAAGCCACCATTGTTCGCCCACACATCTAAAGAATATACCTCACCATTTCCTATCTTAAAGTCATGCACCTCATCACTATCTACAATCATTTTCCATCCCCAAGCTTCGAGAGAGGTTTTACCATAACTATCATCATCAACAAATATGGAATTATACTCACCCTTAGGAAGTCTTACGGTGTAATTTCCGTCTGCGTCGCTCCAAATCCCAATCCCCATATCTCCAAAATCATATGTTTGGAATATCAAGGCGGCAGGAAATGGCTTTCCGCTAAAATCGGTTGTCGTTCCGCTTATATTGGCATATTCGCATGCAATGCTGTGTGTGTAAACATCTCCTCCTGCAATTATTTTTATGTCAAGTTGGCATGGGTCATTTTCCAACGTAGTCACATAATCTCCAAAAACAAAGAATTTTTTACCGGGATGCATCCAAAATTTAGCATCACCTTCGGCTTCATCATTTTCAATTGTGTATGTTTTGTTAAACATAACCGACCCCATGCATAGTGCCGAAATATCAATATGAATGGGGAATTTTACAGCACTTGGCAATTCAGCATGTATCCGAAATTGCGAGCTTGGGTTAAAAAATTCCGGACTTAGAATTTCTGCGTCATCTTGCCTGCTATTAAACCAGTAAGCTGTAATCATAATATTTCTCCCTATTTTACATTAGATTTCAAAAAATTCTTGACTTGAAGAGTAAATGATTGCTCTTCAAGGGGTTCAATGATATAGCGGGAAAGCCTGACTCAAAGCATCCACATTTTGGAAATTAGCATACTTTCAATCTTGATTATTTTGTATCCTAACTTTACCGAAAGTTTTTTCCATTTCCAAAAATGACATTTTAGGTACAAAAAAGCCTCCCTCGCATGAATTTCTACTATATCTAACTTCAACAGGCTTGCAAAGATTCACCCCATCACGCAAATGTGCTTTATCACAAGCCTCAAGACACGGACAAACTAATTTCTCATATCTATCTTTTAGTACTCCTAGATTCCAATAATCGGGGTCTTCAAAGTTTTTGCCACATGGCATAACCACATCTACACTAAACAGAAATACGTACTGATAATTCAAGAGAAGCATTTCGCATATAACTTCAGTCATGAATTCGATTAGTTTGTGCGTATCAGCAATAATAAAATTTAAATTGTTGAATGGGTGTTCTGGTAGAAAATATTCAAATTGTGGCCTGACTTTTCCGCTGCTGTCGGTTCTGTGGAAAATGTAAGAAGATGTTGGGTCAACCGAATGCACAAATGAGTTTCTCAATGTATCCCTGACCATCTTATGAGCAGAATCATTCAAGTGATGCTGAATTTTTTCAACTCTTTCATTACCAATTTTAGGCTTTTTCTCCTTCAGAAACTTGAATATTGAAACACTATCATTTTCAGAATATCCACAATCATAAAATTCATTCAACAATTGTCTAAACATATCCCAAAGAGTTAAATTTCTGCAAACAGCATCTTCTAAGTAGTATGCGTAAAATTTCTGGTTTTCTGTTTTTTCTAATGGGTACAGCATTTTTTCGGCAAATTCTAAACATCTTGCAAGCGCATATTTTATATTGAAGATAACGCCGTTTGAGCGGATAATCCACTCAATGCAATTTGGAATACGAAGCACGGCGTTTAGCAATTGAACTTGCACCTCATCGCCCAACACTTCTTTGCCTGAAACTTCGGCTGTCGCTGTAAATAAGTGCAATTGTTCTTTCTTGGATAGTCTGCACTCATCTAAAAATTCAATTTCATCTATCCAAGAGCCTATATGTAGAATTATTTCTTGGTCCGTCTTAAAAGAGTTTAAGTCCATACTCCCTCCTGATATTTAGCTCATAGATAGTAATGGAGAAAACAAAAACCCCCCAAAGGAAAATTTTCTGCATGAAAACTTTTTCTTCGAGGGTTTTGATAGTAGCGGGAAAACGAATTGCCCCATGTTTACGCTCCTCTTATAATCAATATTAAGCCACATTTGTAGCATACTCGACAATAGCCACTTCTTTTATTAGGTTCTCCAAGTTATCAATGATGCTTTCTAAATTTTGCATTACGTAATCTGTAAAGTACGCTTCACCGCATTGGTTGCAAGCTAGAGCGGGTACGTTCTTAATGATGATAACGCATTCATCTAAGGTTACGGTGTGGGTCTTGGTTTGTGCTTTTGTGATACCTTTGCAACGAAAACAATCTGTCATTTTATTCAAGCCCCTTTCTGGTTTTTAGGTCAACTTCCCATTTATCAGCATCTGGTCTATATGCGGTTATCATACAGCATATCACACCTTCATGCAAACCAACAACCGCATGAATCAGTTTTCCTTGCCTGCATTTACCCAAGATTAGGCAGCTTGGGTATGGGTAATCCTCTGGATATTGTTTTATTATTTCACCGTTCTTTATACATTCGAGTAAATCTAACCTTTTTTATGCCACACTCCCTAATGCGTCCAGCTACGTGTTCAGTCCAAATTATTTTTTTAACCGAAGTCAAGGCTTGGATTTTTTCGATAGTGATGCCAAATTCACTCATTTTATCCTCTCCCTCAAATTTATATTATACACCTACTTACCGCTCCGTGTCAAGCTTGCAATCAAATTCGCCCAGTCATCTTCTGCGGTTTCTGGATGACTTGTTTGCTGTGGTGGTTGCACTTGTTGTGGTCGGTTCGCTTCTGTGGTTTCTGGCGGTGGGTCGGTTTTATGTATTTCGGTTGGCTTGTCGGGTTTATGTTGCTTTTTCTTTGACTTAAACCGCCTTTTCTTCTCACCAAATGTAAATAGCCTGTCTTCTGCTTCCGCTAAATCCTTAAGCAAACCCCAAACCTTACTATGCTCCCTTTCCAACTGTTCCGCAAATTCATCGGACACGTCACGGCTTTCATTACACAGCTTTACAATCTGATTGATATTGACCCCAATCTTGTTTATCTCCCAAATTAGTTGTCGCATTTCCAGATAGTTACGCTCTACCACAGTACCTTTCAATGCCATCTCACGCATGAAGATGCTAACAGGAAAATTATATTTTTTTGCTCGCTGTTTGATTTTTTCATGCTCATCTTTAGTAGCACTAACAAAAATTTGGACACGTTTGTGTTTATAATTATTTACAGATTTGTCCATAAATTTATCGCCTCATTTTTTTATTTTTGCGGGTCATAGGGTGCAGCCCTAATTGGTCATATTTTAGTAAAATATGACAGAGGCATATGCCAACCATATGTCCGTTCTATGCTTGCAAAACCCTAAGGGCTTTTTAGTAAGAAAAAGACCTTTGAAATGTCATAGACATTTCCTCTTATGATTTTTGGTTTTTGGGTTGGTTTTTTCTTTACTTAAAAATCCTTTGGACAGTAAAAATATTTATAATTTTTGGGTGTAAATGGATGGTGATTTATTTTTGCTTATGCGAGAATATTGTAAGTATTTGGAATTAAATTTCTTTTGGAAGTCAAAAAAGTAAGAGTGCCAAAAGTCACAAGGATGCCAAAAGTATCTCTCCTGATTAAAGCTCATTCAAATCCTATAAAATCAACCTTTCAGAGATATGAAAAAGTAAGGGTGCCAAAAGTCTATATATAGAGGACTTTTGGCACCCTTACTTTTTAACTGCGATTTAACTCCATATTTTTATCATCACATAAACGCCAATACCATTTTTGGTCTTGCCTAAAAGCTTTCGCACCCAACTCTTTTTTGGCTCTTTTTAACGTACGCTCCGATATTCCTGCGTTTTCAGCCATCTCATAAATCTCCGAAGCCAACACCTCCCGCCCATCGGCAAGCTCTGCCCTTAAAAATTCCACCGCTTCACTCGATGCAAAGGACGGTCTGCCCATTATAGCAGGGATATTACCCAAAAGTGTGTCAATACTCACATCATAAGTCCCTATCCACTTAAAGCCCTTACCGGGGGTCATTTCAAAGGCAATGCTATCACCTTCTGGGGCGAGATTAGCTTTACCTTGGGCGAAAGCCCTCAAACCGTCATCATTAACCCGACCAAATGTTAAGACACTTCTGGCAGCGGCTACTATGTCTATACTACCTAACCCCCTGTATTGGCTCTTACCGCCCCCTTTATTGAGATGTCCAATCAAAACCACCGCATAGCCTGTTCTTTCCGCTACACCCCCGATTTTCTTCAAAACAGGGCGTACTTCGTTGGCTCTGTGCATATCAACCTTTGAGCCAAGATAGGCTTGTATTGGGTCAATAATAAGCAATTTAGCCCTATTGTCTATGATTGCCTTCTCCAGGCGCTCATCGGACAAAGAAAGTGGGCTTTTACTTTCATCTATAACGACAATGCGACTGCAATCTGCACCAAGTTGCTCCAACCTCGGCTTGATGGTGTCTGATAATCCATCCTCTGCAGTCTGAAAAATAACATTGCCTTTCTCTATTGGCTCATGGGCTTCTGGAAGCAATTCTCCCTTGGTAAGTGCTGATGCAATGGCAAGGGATGCGAATGTTTTACCACAACCGCCATCACCGTGCATTATTGTTAGTTTTCCGTAGGGGATATACGGATACCAAAGCCATTTAATTTCTTCCGATTGTACCTCTGCCATGTTTATATACTTGATTTCTTGGTCAAAAACCATTTTGTCACCTCGTTAATCATTCTCCTATTGCCCTTAAAGACAGGGTTTCTATGTTTGATGATGTTTCTTTGATGAGCTGGAAAATCACGCTGTGTGTATTAAATTTCTCTACGCCAGAGTTGTATCCGTAGTGTGTGAAGTACACTTCCATAGCCTCGCAAAGTGCCTCCGGCTTCTCAGCTTCCAAGATTAATTCCTCAAGCTCAGGTGTAAAATAGTTTTTCATATTTTTCCTCCAGTCAAATGCTTGACAAAAGGTTGCACCTAATGTAGAATATAGGCATAAGGCAACCTTTTGTTGTGCTTATAATGTGTTTGAAAACAGCTTGCTTGTCACGGCGGGGCTGTTTTCTTTTTTACTTAAAATCTTTTCTTCCTGTTCTATGGCAAATTTCTGGGCAAACTCTACTAAGGTTAGACCATATTTGGCTTTTATGTATTTAACCGCCAAGACATTGCCATTTTCAATGGTTGGTAAGCGTAGGTTGAAATTGTAATACATAGCGTCACCTCTCTATGCCTGTGAGGTATTCCACGGACACGTCAAGGGCTTTGGCTATTTTGCCAATGGTTTTGGGGTTCATTGTGTGTTTGGGGTCGCTTCTTATCCTCGCTGAAGTTGACCTTGAAACACCACCCATAGATTCCAAGTCTTTTACCATCATTCGCTTTTTTGCCATTGATAGATTTAGTGTTATTGAACTTATTCGCACTATATCCCTCCTTATGTGCTATTTAGTTCATATGACTATTATAGTACGAATAAGTTCATAAGTCAAGCATTTTTTCTTTCTTGTGCCATTTAGTTTCATGTGTTATAATTTTATGGGGTGATAAAACATGACCATGGGAGAACGAATTAAATATTTTAGAGAAAAAGCATCTCTGACCCAGCAGGGGTTAGCGAGTTTGGCTGGTACAACTAGCCAAACAATCGGGCGTTACGAAAAGGAAAAAATGACCCCATCTGTGGAGGTTGCTCAACGCATTGCAAATGCTTTAGGCGTGCCCATCAACACTCTACTTCATGGCGAACAAACTGTAAAAGTTGCCGATAGATATGGAGAACTATTCCAAGACCTTACAAAACGACATGAAAAAGTGGCTGACTTACTTTCTGATTATGGCTTTGAGCTATTTTTGGTTGGGATTTTATTTGAATTGTCTAGTATGAATGAAGACGAGAAGGTAGGGAGCAAAATGGCGATTCAAGCTATTTTAGAAGGAAAATTTAACCTTGACAGCTTCGTTTCTTTGGATTATGTAATCGGTTGTATGTCAGAAATGAGCGAGGAAGGCATGAACACCGTTATTAAATATATAAACGACATGGCACAAATTCCAAAATACCGCAAACAAAAGCCACCTCAAAAACAAAACGAAGATGAATAGGGTAATGTAATATATTGATAAATAAGTAAAATAATGGAAAATAAGAGTAATAAGGCTTGATGCAAATGGCTTTCATACCCAAACAACTTGCAAAAAGTATCAATCCATGCTATAATTAACATATGGCATATGACAAAAAATTCAAATTAAGAGCAATCAAATATCACGAAGAAGGAAATACCACAAGACAGACTGCA
>WRAX01000019.1 GCA_009779935.1 Defluviitaleaceae bacterium
ACTATTTTGGATTGCTCGACGAGTTGCCTCTGTCGTTGTGGCGCAACCGTGTAATATTTGTCCCATAGTTTCTTCATCTCCTTTGATGAATCTATTGTACCATTATAACATGGGACTGTACACATAGCTCCTCTAAGCAGTGAGAGTTCGACAAAAAGTTTTCACTGTCCCTAAAATACATTTTGTAAGCATTAAGATAATGCACGATGGACTTTTCTTCATCAGGAAAATAAGACTTCATTAAATTCAAAATACCTAACAACTCATCATAGTGATCAGTCCATCCTATAGATAAGTACGCACCAATTATCAACAGCACCTCACTAGTGTAGACCTTATCAACTCCACTGCATTTGGATAATCTTCAACAGGAGGCAAGAACTCACTCATAACATATTTAATGAATGAATCTAAGTCGCCCCTGTTTTCGTATTCGGTTTTGAATTTTGCATTGAATCCACTGACTGTGTTCATAGTCAATAACACCTCAATCCTTTCGTTGGTGACTTATGGCACTATCAGCGTGCCTATAATACGTGTCCCGTGTCTAATAAATGCATTAAGGTTATCAGAGGATTTCGGCTTCTTCGTGGCAAATCATTTTATAAAAAACACCAATCATATCAACCAAATTTCCCTATGGCTTTGTTGATTAATTCCGACGGGAATTCAATTGGGATGTCAAGAGATTCTTTGCGAGGATATATTTGCATAATTACACCTCCCAGTTCCCCTGTTTTTGCGGATGTTACGTGCTCATCATCACAAAACACCTTTATGATGACATCGAGGTCAGCATAAAGGTTATATGTAAAACGGCAAGTCCATCTTTTTGTGATTTTTTCCTTATTTGATGCTCGCTCATCGCAAGGGCAAGTCCAGGGGTCTGGTCTACCAAACTCCTCCTTGGATTTATGAATTAGCTCTAATAGATAGTCAATTGGGATATCCACACCCTCTTTGTTAGGATGCCAGCGCATTATCCCACAGAAATCACATGTCATCAAGGCTACATCTCTTTCGCCATAAAGGACTTCTATGACGATGTTAAAATCATCATCAGGGTCGTTTACATAGCATAAACCCCAATTGCTCCATACCATCTCCTCCTGTGATATATTCTACTGCAAAAATCCGATGAAACGAAGCCCATCTAGTGCCCATCGTGCTACTGCACTACTATACTAAAACAACTTGCAAAAAGTAACACCATATGCGATAATCCAATCATGACATATGACAATAAATTCAAACTACGAGCAATTGAATATTATGAAGAAGGAAACACCATCAGGCAGACAGCGCAAGTGTTCAAAATATCGCCAAATACGCTTAACACATGGCTTAAACAATACAGAGAACACAAAAACTTTGCAAGTAAACCAAGAACATACACTCATGGAAAGCTAAAAGAGCAAGCCTTGCTTGACTTTTTAAAAGATAATCCTGATGCCTATCAGTATGAAATGGCAGAACACTTCGGTGTTAGTCAAATGGCTATATGGAAAGCCTTGCGGCGTTTTGGTGTTACCCGCAAAAAAGATAAAGCGGTATAAGGAGCAAGACCCAGTGAAAGTTGCTGCCTAAGCCATAAACCCAAGCACAATCATCTATATCGATGAAATGGGTATTGATACCTTCATTTACCGTGAATATGCCTATTCTAAAAAGGGGATGCAGATTGTCGGCTTAATGCCAGGCAAAAAATACAAGCGATGCGTATTAGTTGCCGGCAAACTCGGCAAAAAGATTGTAGCTCCGCTATAATACAACGACTCTATGGATTCTGCTTTATTTGAACTTTGGTTTGAAGATTTCTTTATACCAGAGATTCCCACTTCGTCGACTATAGTTTTAGGCAACGCTTCTTTTCATAGAAAAAGCAAGCTTTATCCCCTTGCACAAAAATACGGACATAAGATAATTTCCCTTCCTCCATACAGCCCAAACTTAAACCAAATTGAAAACTTTTGGGCTTGGCTTAAAGGTAAGATAAAGAAAGTCGTACATATGTTTGATGATTTTGACGAGGCTTTGTGTTACTGTTTTGGGGTTGTTTGAGTATAACATTTATTGTAATCCCTAAGTAAGCCGGAAATACAAAACAAAAAGGCGGCCACATCGGCCGCCTTTTATATTGTTGTTAGGATTTATTATCTGGTTGCAGCGTTGATAGCAGCAGCAGCAGCTTCAAGGATAGCTCTGGCAGTGTAGGTTGAACCTGCAGTAAGTGGTATGCCTTCTGTGCCGTTGTTGTTGACAACTGCTTGTTGCAAAGCATTGGTCATATTAACAAAGGCTTGGGTTTCGCCATGGCTAACAACTGTCAAACCTGTGATGTTGTTGTCATCAACAGTAATTTCAACCACAAGCGGGGTTGGGGTTAGGCCGCCATCGTTATCCGGCTTGTGGGAGTAGGTGTTGTTGGAAGTACCACGGTGCGTACCCGGGTTAAATCTGCCGGCTACAACCGGTGGTTGCTCGACTATTGGTGGCGTGGTATCGCCTGCTGTTGGTGGCGTAGCCGGCTCGTCCGCGGGTTCATCTTCATCGTCATCGTCAGCCGGCTCGTCCGCAGGTTCATCAGCTGGCTCGTCATCAAGCTCTGGTGTTACAAAGTTAACTCTATCCAAAACTTCTTGCACAGCAGTTAAGATAGCTTGAGAAGTAACGGTAGCACCGGTGCCTGCATCAATACCTTCGGTAGATTGTCTTTCAATAATCTCATCGATGGTAACTTGCGCCATGCCGGCAAAGGCAGGGGTTTCCATAAATGGGTCAAAATCAATAGATTCGATGCGGGTATTGTCCGCATTAAAGTTTACACGTACAAAAATTGGCTCTGTGCCCAGTGTTGGGCCTGGCGTTCTGCCGGGCTCTGCCCAGCCAATAGCTGATGCGGTGTATGGGCCATCTTCGAATTGGCGAGCCGGTCTTTCAACATCATCAGGGTCAATTTCTTCCGGTGTGTAGATATCGCCGCCCATGCCAAGACGCTCCAAAACAGTGTTGGTAGCTTCCAGTATAGCTAGGGAGGTAACAGTTGCATCAACAACAATGTCAACACCCGTTACGCCGTTGGCAGCAATGATGTCAGCAATCAGGCTGGAATTTTCAATCATGGTAATCCATGCGGTAGATTCGTTGTTAAAATCAACAATAACATCAACAATGTTGTTGCCGTCCATTACAAGTTCTACCCCTACCCAACCGCCAAAACCTTCTGCAGTTGCAAAGAAATCTGTTTCCTCTGGTGCTTCAACCGGTCTAGAGCATGCCGCAAATGCGCCAAGGGCAAAAATTGCCACTAATGCTCCTAAAAATTTCCTTTTCATTTTTTAACATCTCCTTTTTGAAAAACTTTAGGTTATTTTACTGCATCAAAACTTATTATACCACCGCCACCACAAATTGTAAAGGGTTTTTGTCAAATTTCCCTACTTTTTTCATACAATCAAGCCTATTATTAGCAGGTGGGCGGGATAAAAGGCATAAAATCCGTATTTTAGGGCGGGGTGCTTTGGGCCTTGCTTTCCATTATATGCCAATATGCACAAGCTGGCTAATACAGCAAACAGGGCAACCTCCACCCTTGGCAGGTATAGGGCAAGCATGCCGATGGCAACGCCCGCCGCCGCCCGTAGCCTTTTTGTGGGGTTTATTACATACAAGGCAAAGATGAAAAGCACACCAAACGCCCCATAATCGCTGGTTAGCAGGTGGGCGGCTAATGCCGCAGGGATGACTGCCAAAAGCCCCAAAAGCCCGCCGCCAAGCAACTTGTGCAACCATATGGCGCACACCGCCAAAAACAGTGTGTAAAAAATATTGGTATTTGCCAAAAAGTTCACATCACCACGTACCAGCACCGTGTCAAAAAACGGTTCCGAAATTAGGGCAAGCACACCCAAGCGCAGGGCATATTTTCCCATACTTCGGGTGTGCACACACCCTTGTGCAATAAGATATGCAAAAATGGGAAAGGCTATGCGCCCTATATATCGGGTTGCAAAGTATATGCCTGCATTTTCTGTGCCAATGTATTGGGACAAAAGTGCGGACCCTGCATGGTCAATTACCATGGTTATTACAGCGATAAGTTTTAAGGTTAAGGCATTCATAATGGCCTAACGCCTGCGCCCGCCGCCTGCGCCGCCCATGCCGCCACGGGAACGGCCACCACCGCCGCCAAGGGAAGAGCCGCCACGGCCGCCGCCATAACCACCAAAACCACCGGCACCGGGACGGCGCGGGGGCGCACCGCCCAAACCACCGCCGGGGGAAGGTGGACGATAACCGCTACCCATGCCTGTACCCGGAGAGCCGCCACGGGGAGCGGGCCCACCCCAGCCGCCACGGTGCCTGTTAGCAGACATGCGCCCAAGCATAAAGCCGCCCATCATGCCGCCCATGCCCGTTCCACGGGTCATACGGCGCATACGGCGGCCACGGCCGCCGCCGGCAAAAACAACAACCAACAAAACCAGTATAATTACAAATACAAAGCCCCCAATGCCCGGTGGCTCGGTAGATTGGGGCGTAGTTTGGGTAACCGGAACCGGCGTCGCAACCCCCTGCGCCTGATATTGATGCATATTAGGCGGGAAAAGGCGGTAAATCTCCCCGGTTAGGGCATCGTAAAGGCTTATTATTGCGGCATTAAAGTCACCTGCATCAAAATAATCAAAGAAATGGTTGTCCATAAGGTTGTTGATGGCAGCGGCGGACATTTGTCTGTTAAGCCCCTCACCCACAATCATCCAGGCCAAGTCTTCTTCCACGGCCATGGTAACAAGCACACCGTTGTTGGTTGCCGCCCTGCCCGGTTGCCAATGGTTAAACACTTGCAGGGTGTAATCCTCAATTTCTGCACCCATTGGCACAAAATTCATAACATAGAAAAAAATCTCGCTGCCCGTATCGAAGTAAAGCTGGTCATTACCCGTGCTTACGTGGTTTACAGTGGCGGCATTTATGCGCCCGTCACCATCCAAAACAGCGTAATTTGTGGGTATGGGGGGCAGGCTAAACATGGCAGTCATCATCAGTATTGCTGTCAAAATTTTCTGCATTCTTATCCTCCTAATTATCAAATCTTGGCAGGTGGTTTATTACAGGGCGCACAATAAAGCCCAGCCCGCTGTCCAATGTTTCATTAAACTCCTCTGCATATCGGTTAAAGGGGGATTGGGACAGGCGCAAATCCTGCTCCATAAAATTTGAATGGTATCTGGCGTGCAAACCCCGATTTTCAGGGGACATTTCTATGCCGGACAAGCGGTCATAAATGGCCCACACGGCACGGTTCAGCTGTACATAATGGTCAAAAATATCCCTTTCATCATCCGCTTCCCTGATATCTTCCACGATGGATGAAATTGCAATGCGCTCCATATCCGACATGGGCAGATACCTGCCTGCAATGGTTTGGATATTAAAAGCAAATTCCATGGCACGGTGGATTACGGGTTGCACCTGCGCCTCAAAAACATCACCTGCCATATTACGCTGGCTGTTAAAGCTTAGGAAAGTACCTATAAACAGCCCCGCAATTATCACCACAGCAGTTATTATCCAAGCGGTTGTCGGGTTTTTAAGCCCTGTTTGCTCCATTATCGCACCTCCCCTATAATCCGGCCTGTTTCATAATATTTTCCAACACGGCAATGTCGGTTTTAATGTCCAAAGCGGAATCTTTGTATAAAATATCCAGTTGATGTTCAAAAGCCTGCTGTATTTTCATAAGGGAATCCTTAATATTATCCATGGTGGCTTGTATATTGTCACCTTTAACGGCTTTTGCTTCCATGGCAACATAATTTTCCAAAAATTTTATGGTTGTGGGAAAATAATAATCCATAAAAGTGTGCAGTTTACGTCCTTTATCCGGGTTGCCAATAACATGCTTAAAAATTTGCTCCGCAATTTGCTCCAACCGCCCAATTTGTTGTTTAAGCTCGCTGCTGCCGGTTTGCTGTTTAAGCTGGTGAAGTTTTTGCATATGTGTCCGCCCTTGGGCCAATATTCTTTCGGTAGCCGTATCACCGGATTTTTCCAGCTCTATTGGTGCTTCCACTTCTTTGCCACGGAATACTAAGTTGCCCAAAAAATACACCAACACGGCAACGGCAAGCCCCATGGCAAGGTGTAAAAAGCTGTACATGGGCGCAGAAACGGCATAAACCAAAAATGCTGCGCCCGTTAAATATATAGGTATTATTGATTTTATTCGCTTTTTCATCAAATCCCCCTTTTTTGTTATATAATGGGATTACGAGTAAGGCTCGCAATAGCAGCGTTAAACAGCCATGGTGCCATAAATATTTCATATGCCGAAGCGGTAATGGCCGCCAAAATACCGATTATTACAGGCTTTGCGGGCTTTATTTGTTCAGATTTTTTTATATGGCAAATTGTTATGGCGCAAACCCCTAAAATTAGTGCGTTTTGGGGCAGGTTTAATGCCATTGCCATAAGCACACCCCTTGCGCCAAAAGCATGGATTAGCAGTGTTATAGAAAATGTTGCAGTCATCGCCCGCAGATAAATTAGAAGATATGCCGCCCAAAATAGCTTGGGTACGGCGGCGCATGCCCATATTAACAGCAAAACATGTCCATTGCGCAACAAGCTGTTTGCCCAATTTTGTACACTAATTTGGTTTGGGGCAAAACCATCAGCAAATCGATGCAGGTTGGTGATAAGGCCTGCCAAACCAGTATCCTCCATAAGGTTTGGGCGCAGGGCACCCCAAATTACACCTGCTATAATTGCGATTGTAATATAAATTTTTGGATTTTGTGGTAATGTAAATTTCATGGCGCACCCCCCAACACAAGCTTATGCCCGGGGTCGTCCTGTTATTGTTATCCGTTTATAGATATATACGCAAAAATCGCCATAATTGTCTTACCGCAGACAATTTCTTCATCTGCAATCATTCTTCTTGCCTTTTCAAGGCTGTATTTTTCCACGGTGATAAATTCGTCCTCATCAAAGTTTTGTTTGCCGTCCGTTAAATCTTCTGCTAAAAACAAATGCCCCTTGCCGCTGCAAATGCCGATATTGCCGTGGTATGTGCAAATTTTGTTAAGCTTGCCCACCCGCTTGCCAATTTCTTCTTCCAGTTCCCGCAGGGCGCATTGCTCTGGGGTTTCGCCTGCATCAATAATGCCTGCGGGTATTTCCAGCACCTGCCGCCTTACGCTGTGGCGGTATTGGCGCACAAACCAAATATTTCCATCGCAATCCACGGGCAAAACGGCGGCATAATCAGGGTTATACACAACTTCCCGTTGGGCTTTTCCCCCATTTGGCAGGGCTATCTCCTCCACAACCAGCCGCACCACTCGTCCATTATAAATTTCCACATCCATCCCCCGATTTACGCCTAAATTTGGCAAAAAAATCTTTCATAAGCTGGGCGCATTGGGCTTCCAGCACTCCTGTTGTCACATCCACTTTATGGTTAAACCCATCCACATCCAACAAATTAACCACCGAGCCCACCGCCCCCGCCTTGGGATTGGCTGCGCCAAAAACCAAGCGGGGCAGTCGGGCTTGCAAAATGGCTCCTGCACACATTGGGCAGGGTTCCAGGGTTACATATATGGTGCAGCCTTCCAACCGCCAATCACCCAGGTGGTTACAAGCGGTGTTTATAGCGGAAATTTCGGCATGGTACAGGGTATTGCCTTTGGTGTTGCGCTGGTTATAACCTTCACCTATAATTTCGCCGTTATGGACGATAACACAGCCCACAGGCACTTCCATGGCATCTGCCGCTTGCTTTGCAAGCTTTATGGCCTTTTGCATGAAGTGTTCATGTTGGCATTTGTCGCCCATAGGGCGGGGGCAATCGCCCACCCTACCCTTTTACCTCCACATCCAGGCCTTTTGCGTGCATCAGGGCAGCTTGGGCGGCGGCAAGGCGGGCAATTGGCACCCGGTAAGGGGAACAGGAGACGTAGTCGAGCCCGATTTTGTGGCAAAACTCGATACTGGTGGGGTCGCCGCCATGTTCGCCGCAAATACCCAGCTTTAAGCCCGGGCGGGTTTTGCGGCCCCGCTCCACAGCAATTTTCATAAGCTCTCCAACGCCTTTTTGATCCAGACGGTCGGTTGGGTCCACTTCAAATATATTGTTGTCTATATAGTCGTTTATAATGCGCCCGGCATCGTCACGGCTTATGCCATAGGTCATCTGTGTAAGGTCATTGGTGCCAAAGCTAAAAAATTCGGCTTCTTCCGCAATTTCGCCGGCCATTAAGCAGGCACGGGGTATTTCTATCATTGTGCCTATCATATAATCCACTGCGTCGCCTTCTTCTTCCAAAATTGCTTTTGCTGTGCGCTCCACAACTTCCTTAACAAAGGTATATTCCTTGGCATCCAGCGGCAGTGGTATCATAATTTCGGGCAGCACCTTAACACCTGTGCGCTGGGCACGTATGGCTGCTTCTATTATGGCTTTGGTTTGCATTTCGGCAATTTCGGGATAGGATACTGCAAGGCGCAAGCCACGATGCCCCATCATTGGGTTAATTTCGTGTAGGGATGCGCAACGCTCCTGTATGTATTCCACGGTTTTGCCTGTTTCAACGGCGCAGGCTTCCAATTGTTCCTGTGTTTTTGGCAAAAACTCATGCAAAGGCGGGTCCAGCAGACGGATAGTAACGGGCAAACCATTCATGGCACGGAAAATGCCTATATAATCCTCCTTTTGGAACTCCAAGCACTCATCACAGGCGGCAATACGCTCTTCCTTGGTTTCTGCCATAATCATTTTTTGCATTTTAACAATGCGCTCGGGATCAAAAAACATATGTTCTGAGCGGGTAAGCCCAATACCTTCCGCCCCAAATTCAAGGGCTTTTGCCGCATCTTCGGGCGTGTCGGCATTGGTGCGCACCTTCATGGTGCGGGCTTTATCTGCCCATGCCATAAACTTAGCAAAATCCCCGCTTATTTCAGATTCTACCGTGGGTATCTCTTCCCCGTAAATTTTGCCCGTTGCCCCGTCCAGGCTGATAACATCGCCCTCTTTATAGGTTTTGCCGCCAAGGGCAAATTCCTTTTTCTCATAGGACAGTTTGATATCCTCGCAACCACAAATGCAGGGGGTGCCCATGCCACGGGCAACCACGGCGGCATGGCTGGTGGCTCCGCCCTTTGCCGTTAAAATGCCCTTGGCAATTTGCATGCCTCCAATATCCTCCGGGCTGGTTTCTTTGCGCACAAGTATAACTTCTTCGCCACGGTCGTGGGCATCCATGGCATCACGGCTGGTAAAATACACCCGCCCGCAAGCCGCACCTGGGCTGGCGGCAAGGGCTTTACCAATCATAGCAGCATTTGCAAGGGCGGCAGGGTCAAAAACAGGGAACATTAGCTGTTCCAGCTGTTTTGGATCCACTTTTAGCAGGGCTTCTTCTTGCGTACAAAGCCCCTCATCCACCATTTCGATGGCTATACGCAAAGCAGCCTGTGCAGTGCGCTTGCCCGCCCTTGTTTGCAGGAAGTAAAGCTTATTACGCTCCACGGTAAACTCCATATCCTGCATATCTTGATAGTGTGCTTCCAATTTCTTGGCAAGCTGCACAAATTGCTTGTAAATTTCGGGCTTTTGCTCTTCCAGGCAGGAAATGGAAATGGGGGTGCGTATGCCTGCAACCACATCCTCGCCTTGGGCATTTATAAGGTATTCGCCGTAAATTACATTTTCACCCGTCGCAGGGTTACGGGAGAAAGCAACACCTGTACCGCCATCATCACCTGTATTGCCAAATACCATGGATTGGACATTTACAGCCGTGCCCCAGTTATAGGGAATGTCGTGGCGGCGGCGGTAGATGAAAGCACGCTCGTTATCCCAGCTACGGAAAACGGCACAAACCGCTTTATATAGCTGCTCACGGGCATCGGATGGGAATGGCACACCTTCGTTTCCAAGGTAAATGCCTTTGAAAATTTCTGAAACCTCTTTCATATGTTCGCCTGTCAGGTCGGTATCTTCTGCTGCCCCAACCTGCTCTTTATATTTTTCCAAGGCTCTCTCAAACATATGCTTATCTTGATCCATCACCACATCAGCAAACATGGATATAAAGCGGCGGTAGCTGTCATAAGCAAAGCGGGGGTCGGTTTTTTTTGCCATTGCAGCTACCGATGTGTCGTTCAGCCCTAAATTTAGCACCGTATCCATCATGCCGGGCATGGACGCACGGGAGCCCGAGCGCACAGAAACCAACAAGGGATTATCCACGTCCCCAAAAGTTTTGCCTGTGATTTTTTCCAGCTGCGCCATGGCATTGTCAATTTGCTCCCTAACTTCATCTGACAATACCCTGCCCGATGTGTTGTAAAGGGTGCAAGCCTCTGTTGTAACCGTAAAGCCTTGGGGTACAGGCAGACCAAGATTTGTCATCTCCGCTAAATTTGCCCCTTTGCCCCCGAGCAAGTCCCGCATTTTGCCATTGCCTTCGTTAAACATATACACAAATTTTGTTGACATGGTTTTTCCTCCTTGTAGGGCAGGTGCTTGCCCCCGCCCTTGCCTGCTGATACCAATTCCATTCTCAATCATGGAAAAGCACATTTTGAAAACGCACTGAAACCTGCGATTTTCAAAATATCCTTTTCCATGTTTCGAATTGGAATTGGTATGATATACTGTCCGTCTTACTGATTTGGGCGGGGACAAAACGGATATCGCCTTCGTGTGTCCACCCTACTTTATACGTTTTGAGATGTAGTTTTTCAAATCTGCAATCGCCACACGCTCCTGCTCCATAGAATCACGAAAGCGCACAGTTACGGCATTATCAGCAAGGGTTTCATCATCACCAACGGTTTGAAAGTCCACTGTAATGCAGAAAGGTGTGCCAATTTCATCAAAACGGCGGTAGCGTTTGCCAATGCTGCCCGTATCGTCATATTCACAGATAAAGGCCTTGCAAAGGTCTGTATAAATCTCTTCTGCCTTGCCGCCCAGTTTTTTGGAAAGGGGCAAAATTGCCGCCTTAACAGGCGCAATTGCAGGGTTAAAGCGCAAAACCGTGCGCACATCCCCTTCGGCAATTTCCTCTTCGTCATAGGCTTCGCAAAGCAAAGCAAGCGCAAGGCGATCCGCTCCAAGGGAAGGCTCTATCACATAAGGGATGTATTTGTCACCCTTTTCGGGCTCGCTATATGTCATATCTTGCCCACTATGCTCCTGATGGGCTTTTAAGTCAAAATCGGTGCGGTTGGCAATGCCCCATAGCTCGCCCCAGCCAAATGGGAATAAAAACTCGATATCTGTAGTGTTTTTGCTGTAATGGGATAATTGCTCCTTACTATGCTCGGCAAATTTTAGGCTGCCATCAGATATGCCAATGTCTTGGAGGAATTTTTTGCAATATTCCAACCAATAATCAAACCATTCATCATCCGTGCCCGGTTTGCAGAAAAATTCCAGCTCCATCTGTTCAAATTCCCGGGTGCGGAAGGTTAGCCCTTGGGGGGTTATCTCGTTACGGAAAGCCTTGCCGACCTGTGCAATGCCAAATGGGATTTTTTTGCGGGTTGTGCGGGCAACATTTTTGAAGTTTACAAAAATACCCTGCGCCGTTTCGGGGCGCAAATAAACCACACTGGTGCTATCCGCCACCACCCCTGCGTGGGTTTTGAACATTAGTTCAAACTCCCTAATATCGGTAAAATTATGTGCGCCACATGATGGGCATGGCAGTTTATGCTCATCCACAAAAGCTTTAAGCTCTTCTTTGCTTTTGCCGTCCGCCGTGCCTTCCATGGCGTTTTTCTCCATAAAATCATCAATTATTTTGTCTGCACGGAAACGCTCTTTACACTCCTTACAATCCATTAACGGGTCGGAAAAACCGCCCACATGTCCGCTGGCCTCCCATACCTTGCTATTCATCAGTATAGAAGCATCCAAGCCAACATTATAAGGGCTTTCCTGCACAAACTTTTTCCACCAAAGTTTTTTAATATTATTTTTAAGCTCCACCCCCAGCGGGCCATAATCCCAAGTGGATTGTAAGCCGCCATAAATTTCGCTGCCGGGAAACAGAAAGCCTCTGCCTTTGGCTAAAGCGGCAATTTTTTCCATGGTTTTCATTATATCATCTCCTAAAATTTAGCAAATTTGGCACGCCTTAGCCCCACTACCAAAGCAGTTACCAAAACCACATTGGCGGCCACTTCCACAAGGCCATTACTTGCAACAATGCCCATTAAAAACGCTGTTACGCCTGCTTCTAAGCTGGCATGGTCCACTGCCGGCAAGGGCGGGGCAATAAAAGCAAAGGTTTGCCCATAATTAAAAACAGATGATGCGTGATACAGGTAAATACTGCCAAGCACCAAAGCCGTATTTGTAAGCGAGCCAACGGCCGCCGCAAATGCAGCAGAAACCGGGGGTTTAACAGCCTTTGGCAAGCCCGTTTTCATTAGGGCATTAAATACAAGCCATGCCATTACAGCAATCATAACCCGCGGGAAAATGCTAACCAGTGGGTTAACAAAGTAGGGGGCAAGCAAACCGGGCATAAAAAAGCCCCGTATCATAGATGCCGCTCCCGCTACAAATGCCACTGTTACCCCGGGCCAAAAGCCCAGCATCATAGCTGCCACCATTGCAGGTATAAAGGCCAGCGTGCCGGCAACCACAGGTAAAATAAGCGTCCCCACAAAAGGCAAGGACATTATTACAGTGATGCCGCACAAAATCGCAGTTGCCACCAAGGTTCTGGTTTTGTCACTCATTATAGTCCCTCCCTCAATAATTTTGTGATTCTAAGTATACACCATGGGCAAACTAATTTCAAGGGTAATTTTGGCCGCAAAACAATTTGCATTTGTCCCTAAACACTGGTATACTGTTGACAGAGGAGTTGATTTTTTGATACACGGCTATACATTGGTAGAGCAAAGACCTTTGCCCCACATGAACGGAGAAGGTTTTTTGTATGAACATGTTTCCGGTGCGCAGGTTATGCACATTAAAAATGCTGATACAAACAAGGTTTTTTCATTAACTTTCAAAACCCCGCCCGCTGATGACACCGGCATTGCCCATATTATGGAGCATGCAGTGCTTAACGGCAGCCGCAAATACCCGTTAAAGGACCCGTTTATGCAACTTGCAAACGGCTCGCTTTACACATTTTTGAATGCTTTTACCTATCCGGATAAAACCATGTATCCCGTAGCAAGCACCAATAATACGGATTTTATGAATTTGATGGATGTGTACCTGGATGCGGTATTTTTCCCCATGATTTACGAAAGGCAAACCACCCTTGCGCAAGAGGGGTGGCATTACCAGCTGGAAGACGGGGAACTTTCCTATAACGGTATTGTTTATAATGAGATGAAAGGGGCATTAAGCGACCCATACCGCCTGTTAAATAATGTGGTAGGGCGTGCCATGCACCCAAAATCCTGCCTTTATTTTGAAAGTGGGGGCAACCCAGATGCCATACCAAATATTACAAACGAGGATTTTTTGGCGTTTCACAAAAAATACTACCGCCCCGAAAATGCGTTAATTTATTTTTATGGTGACATGGACATTGACATTTGCCTTGCCAAAATGGGTGAGGAGTATCTTTCCAAATTTAAGAAAACAGGGGAAGTAATAGAAATTACACCGGAACCGCCTTTTGGCGCACCCGTGTACACCACGGGGGAATATTCTGTAACCGAAGGGGATGATTTAGATGATAATTATATGATTGCATCCTATCTATTGCCCCATAACATGCCTGCAAATGATGTGTCGGCATTAAAAGTGCTTAATTACATCCTTTTGGCAACCCCCGCCAGCCCCCTTTACAAAGCCATGGCAGAAGGGGAGGTAGGCGAGGATATTTCGGGCAGTTTGTATAAAGACGTAATACATCCCTATTGGAGTTTGACCCTTAAAAACGCCACCCTAACTTGTGAGGAGTTGGACAAGTTTATCACAAGTTTTTTGGAAAAGCTTTGCAGGGATGGGCTGGCACAAGATTTTGTTACTGCCTGTTTGAATTATTTGGAGTTTCAAGCTAAGGAAGAGGATTTTGGGTCCAACACCCCAAAGGGGCTTGTTTACAACATCCGATCCATGTCCGGCTGGCTTTACGGGGCTTGCCCTTGGCAACCGTTAATGGGCATTAACCATTTAGAAGAAATCCGCAATGCCAGTAAGGATGCGGGCTATTTTAGCGGGCTTATACGCAAATATTTGCTTGATAATAGGCACAAAGGCTTTGTGATGCTTAGCCCCGTGCTGGATTTAGATGAAAAAAAGGATGAAGAAGAACGGAAAAAGTTAGTAGCAATAAATGCAGGGCTAACTGATGTTGACAGGGCGGAAATACAGCGTAAGGCTGAGGCATTAAAGGCCTTTCAGGAAACGCCCGACCCGCCCGAAGTGCTTGCGTTAATACCCCGCCTTGGGGTGGTGGATATTAAGGCGCAAATCGAGCGCACACCGCTGGAAGTGCGCTGCGAAAACGGTGCAAATGTGCTTTACAGCCCATTGGAAACCAGCGGCATAATCTACACCGCTATGATGTTTGACATGTGCGCCGTGCCTGTGGATTTGCTGCCATTTGCCAATATTTTACAATACATGCTTTCCAAAGTTGCTACTAAAAAATATGACACCACCACCCTAACACAGGAAATTAAGGGTAATTTAGGTGGCCTGGGCTTTTCTATGGATATTATTAACCACCAAAAAGGCGGTTTTACGCCCATGGCGGTGGTTTCTGCCAAATTTCTTGCGCAAAACACGGGCAAAATGTTTGAAATTGTGGAAGAGGTTTTGCATAGCTCGCTTTTTAGTGACAAAAGTCAGATGCGCACTTATTTATTAGAAATGCGTGCCAGTATGGAAGATTGGGTGCTAACATCGGGCTCGTCCCTTGCCATTAGCCGTTCTATGACCTATTTTGCCGCCGCCGCCGCTTATAATGATGCCACCAGCGGGCTTGGTTATTACAATGTGCTTAAAAACCTTTGCGATAATTTTGAAGGGGAATTTGAAGCCTTGCAAAACACCTTAGTGCGCACAGCAGGGCTGATTTACAACCGCAACCACGCACAATACAGCGTTGTTTGCAACGAGGGGCTTTATGCACAATATGCAGCAGAACTGGGAGGCTTCCACAACCTGCTGGATGACAGGTATTTGCCAAAAGCCAACCGCCCCGCACTTATTGCACCTAAAAACGAGGGGCTTATTACCGCCAGCAAAGTGCAGTATAACGCCCTTTCCGCTAATGTTTCCGCCGATGGGCATGGCTACCATGGCGGCATGAAGGTGCTTGCCAATGTGCTTGATAACTATCTTTACGAGGAAATTAGGGTAAAAGGCGGGGCCTATGGTTGCGGCAGCGGCTTTAATACCCGTGGCATTATGTTTATGTACAGCTATCGGGACCCGCAAATGGAGGCTACCTACGAAATTTTCAAAAATGCCGAAAACCATATCCGCAATTTGGATTTAAGCCGTGGGGAGATGGAGAAGTTTATAATCGGTACAATTAGAGCATTTGATAAGCCGGCCACCAACGCAAGCAAGGGGCTTACAGCGGCAGTTAACCACATACAGGGCTGGACGGTTGAAGATAAGCAAAAAGAGCGGGATGAGGTGCTGGCAACGGATATCACCAAAATTAAATCCTTTGCGGGTTTGCTGGCGGATGCGCTTGCCCAAGATAATATATGCGCCGTGGGCAACGCAACTGTGCTGGAAGGCAAAGCCATATTCGGCAATGTGCGCAAAGTATAGAGGAAACTTCTACACATACAGGGGTGTTTTTTGTGGGAAAAGAAAGGTTGCTGCATTTTCAGAAATTTTGCCACGGCTCAGGCTAAATACGATAAAATAGTTTACATTATAAGTATTATGTGTGTAAGGTTTAGGGGGCGGATATGAACGCATTTAAAATAATCCAAAAGAAAAAGCAAGGGCAGGCCTTAACCCGACCCGAGATTGATTTTATGGTAGCGGCATTTTGTGATGGATTTGTGTGTGAAGGGCAAATGACGGCTTTGCTTATGGCAATTTGCATAAACGGTTTTAGCCGTGAAGAAACCACAGCTTTAACCCTTGCCATGGTAAATTCCGGTGATGTGCTGGATTTTTCGGGCAGGGGGTGGGCGGTTGCGGATAAGCATTCCACAGGCGGCGTGGGGGATAAGCTAACCCTTACCGTTACCCCAATGGCTGCAGCACTTGGCGTGTATATGGCGAAGATGAGCGGGCGCAGTTTGGGGCATACAGGCGGCACAATAAACAAGCTGGAAGCAATACCTGGTTTTAAGGCGGATTTGCCAAATGACTTGTTGATGGGCATTTTGGAAAGCCACGGGTTGTTTATCGCAAGCCAAACCGCAAACCTTGCCCCTGCCGATAAGAAAATTTACGCCCTAAGGGACAAAACCGCAACCGTGGACAGTCCCGCCCTAATAGCCGCCAGTGTGATGAGCAAGAAAATTGCGGCAGGGGCAGATGCCATTGTGTTGGATGTTAAGGTGGGTAGCGGGGCGTTTATGAAAACCTTAGAAGATGCCCGCCACCTTGCCCAAATTATGGTGGACATTGGTAAGGACTGCGGCCGCAAAGTGGCAGCAGTGCTGACTGCAATGGATGCACCCCTTGGAAATGCCGTTGGTGATGGGGTGGAGGTGCTGGAAGCAATTGACGTGCTAAATGGCGCAGGTCCTGACGATATTAGGGAATTGAGTGTACAACTTACCGCACAAATATATTCCCTTGCAAAAGATGTGGATGTGGATGCCGCCCGTAAGCTGGCAGAAGCAACGCTGGCAGATGGTATGGCTTTTGAAAAATTCCAACAAATGGTTAAGGTGCAGGGCGGGCAGCTGGATGAAATTGCAAAAACCCCGTCAAGCCCATTTGTTGCGCCCCAAACGGGCTATATATTCGCAATGGATGGGGAAATTTGCGGCATGGCGGCGCATTTGGTTGATGGCATCACTTTCCATAAAAAATTAGGCAATTGGGTGGAGCAGGGGGAGGTTTTGGCACTTATCCACGGCAACAACCCCAAAACCCCGGAAATGTTGGCAAAAGCTTATACATTTGCCCAAACCAAACCCACCCCCACACCCCTGATTTACGAAATTATAAGGTAGGAGGAAGGCCATGAACCTGATTGTTGCGGTAGATTTAAGCTGGGGCATTGGCATCCAGGGCAGGCAGCCTTTCTACATCAAAAAAGACTTAAAAAGGCTTAGAAAGTTGACAATGGGCAAAACCGTGGTAATGGGAAGAAAAACTTTTGAGGACATTGGAAAACCGCTGGACGGCAGGCGCAATATCATCCTGTCAAATAACCCCAATTTCCAAGTGGATGGTGCGGAAGTGTGCGGAAGTGTTGAGGAAGTATTGGCCAGCTTGGACGGGGATGCTTTCATCCTTGGCGGCGCATCTGTTTACACACTGTTTTTGAGGTTTTGCACCAAGGCTTATATAACAAAGGTGCAAAGCCAATTTGAAGTTGATACATACTTTGAAAACCTTGATATTTTGGACGGCTGGCAGGAAGTGGAAGTTTCGGAAAATATGGAAGAAGATGGGTTAATATTCAAATACATAACCTACGAAAGGGCGTACTAACATGGCATATGCAGACAATGTTTTTATTGAAAATGCAAAGGATATTTTAGAGAACGGCACATGGGATAAGGGGCAAAATGTGCGCACCCGCTGGAAGGATGGCACCCCCGCCCACACAATTAAAAAATTTTGCGTGGTTAATAGATATGACCTTTCTAAGGAATTTCCCGCACTTACATTGCGCAGGCTGCCCATAAAAAGCTGTATTGACGAGATATTATGGATTTGGCAAAAAAAGGATAATAATACAAAAAACCTGCAATCCCGCATTTGGGATGCTTGGGCGGATGGGAAAGGTACAATAGGCAAGGCTTACGGATACCAACTGGGCATAAAGCACCAATACAAAGAGGGCTTATTTGACCAGGTGGACAGAGTATTGTGGACACTTAAAAACAACCCTGCCTGCCGCCGTATGGTAACAAGCCTGTTTAACCACGCAGACCTTAACGAGATGGCTTTGGCCCCCTGCGCATACAGCATGACATTTAATGTGGCAGGCAAAAAGCTAAATGCCATCCTAAACCAAAGAAGCCAGGATTTTATTGTGGCAAATAACTGGAATGTGGCACAATATGCCATACTTGTGCATATGTTTGCGCAAGTATCCGGTTTTGAGGTTGGGGAATTTGTGCATGTAATAGCGGATTGCCATATATACGACAGGCATATGGATATCGCAAAGGAGCTAATAAGCAGAGAGCCCCTTCCCGCCCCCAAACTTACAATAAACCCTGACATTAAGGATTTTTACGCCTTTACGGTGGATGATTTTGAGCTTACAGATTACAATTACCACAAATTTGGCATGGATTTGCCCGTGGCGGAGTAGGTGAGATATGCACATGCAAGAAATTTTTGAGAAATTTGCCAAAAGCCCAGCAATGGCGGGCATTGTAGCCCCTACTGACATACAGCGGGATGCCATACCCCATATTTTGGGCGGTCGGGATATTATTGCCCAATCCCCTACGGGTACAGGCAAAACCCTATCCTATCTGCTGCCCATCTTTGCAGGCATAAAGGGGGATATTAGGGCGGTACAGGCGGTAATAATTGCCCCCACATACGAGCTTGCCAGCCAAATTGCCATGGTTGCCCGAGGGCTTGCAGAAAAGGCGGATAGCGATGTTGCCCTGCTAATTGGCGGTGCTGATAAGCGCAGGCAGCTAACCGCCCTTAAAGCCAAACCACTGGTTATTGTGGGCAGCTTGGGTAGGATAAGTGATTTTGTGGTGGAGAAAAAGCTATCCATGCACCATGTACGCACACTGGTTTTTGATGAGGCAGACAGGCTTTTTGTGGAGCAAAATATGATAAATATACAAGCGGTTATCAAAGCCACCTTGCGGGATAGGCAAATTTTACTATTTTCCGCCACAATGCCCAAAAAAACCGCAGAAACCGCCACACCTTTGATGAAAGAACCGGTAAATATCGGCATTGGCAATGCCATACCAAAAAATATACGCCATTTTTACACCATTTGTGAAGGGCGCAAAAAGGCGGAACGGTTGCGCTCCATCATACATAACCAAAGTATTGAAAAAATGTTAATTTTTGTAAACCGCCCCTTTGATATTGAAAAAGCTGCCCAGCGACTAAATTTCCACAATATACCCACAAGCCCGCTACATGGCGACAAGGACAAGGTTGCACGCAAAGCCGCAATGGAAGCCCTGCGAAAGGGCAAAATTAAGGCTTTGGTTGCATCTGACGCCGGCTCTCGTGGGCTTGATATTGGCGGGTTAAACCATGTTGTTAATTTAGATTTACCCGCCCGTGAAAAAGATTATATCCACAGGGCAGGCCGCTGTGGCCGTGCGGGGGCAGATGGCACGGTAATATCCATTGTAACAGGAGGCGAAGCCGAAGCTTTGAAAAAAATGGCAAAAAAGCTAAAAATACCATTGGAGGAGTATTTATGATTACTTTGGAAACCCAGCGGTTAATTGTGCGGGATTATAAGGAAAGTGACCTGCGTGATATGCACCGCCTTTGGTCCGACCCTGCCGTGATGTATTTTTTGGATGACATAATGTCCCATACACCGGAAGATACTGCATCCAACCTAAAATATGCCATGTCCAATGCCGATGGCCATTATTTCTGCTTTTGCGATAAAAACACAGGTGATTTTATTGGCAGTGTAGGATACACCATCCAAAATACCACGCCCCTTGGCAAAATTGTTCACATGGGTTATTTGTTGCTGCCACAATACAGGGGCAAGGGCTATACCCCCGAAGCCGTGCAGGCTGTGATAAAATTCGCTTTTGAGCAGGATAATTGCATACGCATAACCACCGGTTGCCATAAAGACAACGATGCAAGCCGCAAAGTGATGGAACGTGCGGGCTTTCGCAAGGAAGGCGAGCGAATACAGGCGGTGTACCACGATGGCGAAATGAAAGACCGATTGGAATACGCCATCAACAAAGATGATTTCATTTCCGCAATGGGTATGTGGAGATAAAGACGCTTGATGAGGCATATAGATAGGCAGTAACAAGTCACGTGCTATTGAGCGGGGCAACCCCCATTGTAACAAGAGGAAATGCGATAAACATACATAATCTTCAAGGATTTGTTGCCATAATTGATGGAAAAGTTGCAGGTGCTGCTCTTTGTAAAATTAGGGGCGATGATTGCGAAATTGTAGCTTTGTACAGCAATATTAAATCCAGGGGGATTGGAAATGATTTGATAAATTCGGTAATTGGCATGGCGAAGTATGAGGGTTGCAGAAGAGTTTGGCTAATAACCATGAACGACAACAACCACGCTATCCGCTTCTACCAAAGAAGGGGACTTGACTTAAAAGCGGCGTACATTAACGCTTTTGATGTTACACGCAAACTAAAAGAAATGCCTTTGCATGGAGATGTCTTGGCATTGACCGTATTCCCATAAAACATGAATTTGAGTTTGAAGTGATTTTGTAAGTTGCAAAGCTTTAAGGCAGGCAATGTCTGCCTCTAATTTTTCATAATTATACCATCACACCACGTATACCCAGCAACCAGTCCAACAAAAAACCTCTTGACGAATGCCGCAATTAATTATATAATTAAACCAGCAAAAAGGGGCAAATAAAAAAGTGCCTGCCTGTTCGCTTTTGACAGACCGCTCAGACAGGCACAAACAACAGCCCCTAAAGACCTGAGAATATTCTAACTCACTCAGGTCTATTTGTCAAGCACTTCTTACACCCGACAAATAATAGACAGAAAGGTGGGTATTTTTTTATGGAAAGATACAGCGCAAGAACAATTGATGAGCTTGGAAGAATAGTGTTGCACAGTGAATTAAGAGAGAGGTTAAACCTTGGGTTTGGGTCGGTAGTTGCCTTAAAGCCATTGGGTAATATCCTAATCCTGCAAGCAAAGATAAAAAGTAATCCCATGCCACAATCCTTTGAAGCTAAAGTGGATGAGATTGGTAGGATAGCCCTGCCCAAAGAATTACGGGAAACACTGGGTTGGTATATAAAAAGCAAAGTTTCTGTTTATCATGTGGATGATGGTATGCTTGTTTTGAAATTGGTGTAGCAATATCACCTTCCCCATCCGCCATTGTGGCCCCACCGGCGATGTTGGCTTGCAATACATATATTACTTAATAATACCGTTTTTTCTATACTTGCGCTTTTTAGGCGATTCCCAATTTTCCATATTAATTTGCTTGGCACGGGCAACCCCCAAAGCCGCCGCCGCCACATCCTTGCTAATGGTGGAGCCCGCCGCCACAAAAGCATCCTTTCCCACGGTTACAGGGGCAATTAGGTTGGAATTGCATCCAATAAATGCCCCATCTTCAATTGTGGTTGTGTGTTTGTCCGCCCCATCATAATTTACAGTTATTGTGCCGCAGCCAATGTTAACCCCGGCACCAATAACAGAATCCCCCAAATAGCTAAGGTGGCTTGCCTTGCTGCCTTCGCCCATGGTGGTGTTTTTAACCTCCACAAAATCCCCAATTTTTACATTTTTGGCAAGGTTGCTACCGGGGCGGATATAGGCAAAGGGGCCTATTTTGCAACCATCATCCAGCTTGCTGCCTTCCGCCACGGTGTATTGCAATTCCACATTATGGCCCAGCTCCATATTAATCAAACGGCTGTTTGGGCCTATTTTGCAATTTTTGCCAATAACCGTCGCCCCTTCGATGATGGTGTTTGGTAAAATTACTGTACCGGCTCCGATTTTAGCCTCTTCGCTAATGAATGCTGTGGAGGCATCCCAAAAAATAACGCCATTGTCTTTGTGTATTTGCAAAATTTCGTTTTTGTTTTCCAACATAATTCCATCCTCCCACTTGGCTAAAAATGTAGAAAAAGGGGTGGGGACAAGCCCCCACCCTACAATTTATTCGTTAGTAGCTTCTTCACTTGCAGTGGTTTCAGCTTCCGGTGCATCTTCATAGTCGTACTCGTCGTCGTACTCGTCGTCGTAGTATTCGTCCTCAAAATCCATATCCAGGGCTTCTTTGATGGAAAGGGAGATTTTGCGCTTTTCCTCATCAATCTCCAAAATCTTAACTTCCACCTCTTGCCCGATTTGCAACACATCTTCAGGACGCTTAATATGTCTGTGTGCGATTTGGGAGATATGCACAAGCCCATCAATACCCTCTTCCAGCTCCACAAAGGCACCAAAAGGCATCATGCGCACCACTTTACCAATAACGATGGAGCCGATTGGGAAACGCTCCAAAATCTTCGCCCATGGGTCATTTTCCACACTTTTTAGGGTAAGGCTTACACGGCCGGTTTCTTTGTTGATTTTGATTACATAAGCTTCAACAATATCACCAACTTTAAGCAATTCATCAACCTTTTTAACCCTGCCCCAGCTAAGCTCGGAAAGGTGGATAAGGCCATCAACGCCACCTAAATCCACAAATGCGCCAAAGCCTGCCACACTGGATACAGGGCCGGATACCTTGCTGCCCTCTTCAAGGCCTGCAAGGGCTTTGTCACGAACTTCTTGGGCTTCTTTGGCTGCCAAATCTTTGCGGCCACCAATGATGCGCCATGGACGCTTGGTTTTATCAAGTTCTAAAATATTAAACATAAGCTCTTGCCCAACAAGGTCGCTTAAATCCTTGGTAAAACGGGCAGTTGCCTGGCTGGATGGTACAAAAACACGCACGCCGCCAATATTGGTAATAAGGCCGCCTTTTACCTGCTCGGTAATTTTGCCAAGAAGCGGCTCTCCGCTGGTAAATGCCAAATCCACATCTTTGTAGCCTTTTTGGGCATCCACTTTCTTTTTGGACAGCAAAACATTACCATCACCATCATTAACACGAAGAACGAACACGGTGATTTCGTCACCAGCAGATACTACAGTTGCGGGGTCTATTGTTGCATCTTCTGAAAATTGACCACGCTGGATGATGCCATCGGATTTATATTGCAAATCCACCATAACCTCACCATTGACCACGCTGATAACCTTACCTGTAACCACTTGCCCTGTATGTAGGGTTGTAATGGTCTCTTTTAACATGTCTTCAAAATTTTCTCCATTTTCAATTGGAGCGTTATTTTCAAAGTCGCTCATTAGCTTAATTGCCTCCTTTATGGCGTTTGGGGGTGTTGATGCCCCCGCAGTTACTCCAATTCTATCATACTTTGAAAAATTTAGCAACTGCAAATCTTCATTTGTTTCAACAAAAAATGTATTTTTTTGAATGGCGGCACATATGCCATATAATTTTTTGGAATTGGAGCTGGATTTGTCCCCCAGCACAACCACGGCATCTACTGCATTTGCAAGGTTTTTGGCGGCTTGTTGCCTGTCGGTGGTGGCCTTGCAAATTGTGCAATTTACTTCCAAATTTTTTAGAATATTTTTTAATTTTTTTTCGATTTGTGTAAAGGGGTCTGCGGCAAAGGTGGTTTGGCTCATCAAAAAATATTTTGCATCTGTATCCCAATCCATATCATCCACCGCATCTGCATTGCTGATGATTATGGCATTGCCGCCAAGCCACCCGTTTATGCCGATAATCTCGGGATGTCCCGCATCTGCCGCCAAAATTATGTGATAACCATCATCCTGCATTTTTTGTGCCAATTTGCGGTTTTGCGTTACAATGGGGCATGTTAGGTCTATGTATGGTATTTGGCGGATCTCTAATTGTCGGTAGGTTGCAGGCGGCTCGCCGTGGGCACGGATTATTACGGTTGTACCTGTCTGCACCTCATCCACACCATTTATTGTGGTTATGCCTGCCCTTTCCATCTCTCCCATAACAATTTTGTTGTGGGTTACAGCCCCAAGTGTGGCAACCCTGCCCCCCTTTGCCGCTTCATAAACCCCATCTACGGCATGTTGTACACCAAAGCAAAACCCGTATACATCAGCCATTACAATTTTCATGCTGCGCCCCCTTCGCCAAGTCCGGCAATGGCATCTATAACCTGTTGTGCCATTTCGCTTAACTGTTCGGAGCGCACCTTGGCACCATAAAATTCCTCAAAAGAAATGGGCTTGCCAATATTTACATAAATGGGTGCAAACAGCTTAAAGCTGGACTTTATGTGGACGGGCACGATGGGTGCTTGCCCTTTAACGGCAAAAAGTGCCACGCCTGCCTTATAATCGGTGGTGTCCACTTGTTTTTGCCGCCCGCCCTGCATAAAAATGCCTAGTGCATCCCCCTGTTTTAGGGTGGCAACAACCCGTTTTAAGCTATCCATGCTGGGTTTTTCCCTGTCCACGGGAATTGCCCCAAGGCTACCGAAAAGTTTATTAAAAAACTTGCCCTTAAAAAGCTCCTTCTTTGCTAAAAAGTGGACATCTTTGGGGGATGTTAGCCCAAGCACCACCACATCATGGTAACTTTGGTGGTTGCAACACAAAATAATCCCACCGTCCCTTGGGATATTTTCCAGCCCCATAACTTTGGTTTTGAATAAAATTTTATATATAAAACCCACAACCACCCGAGCAAAAGCGTATAACATTGGGTTATTTCCTTTCGTTAATAATTTCTATAATCACTTCCAGCACTTCTTCTTTTGTCATATGGCTGGTATCCAGTACCACCGCATCTTCCGCCACTTTTAGGGGGGATGCGGCACGGTTTTTATCTTGGTGGTCCCGATTGGTAATCTGCCGGCTAATGTCATCAAAATCTGCCGGTTGGCCAAGCCCTATAAGTTCCGCAACCCGCCTGTTTGCACGGGATTGCACAGAAGCATCAAGGTAAATTTTAACATCGGCACAGGGAAAAACCACCGTACCAATATCCCGCCCGTCCATGATAACATTTTGCCCCCCTGCCATTTTACGGGATAAGCCCACGATGCGCTCCCGTATATGGGCAAAACGGGCAACGGCAGATGCACCCGTGCCGGCACTTGCAGTGCGTACGGCGGCGGTAACGTCCTCATCGTTTAGGAAGATATGTTGCGCACCGTCCACATATTCAATATTTAGGGTTAGCCCCGCTGTGGCGTTTATCACTGCCTGCTCGTCATCCAAATCAATGCCCTGGCGGGCGGCATGTAAGCCCACAGTACGGTACATTGCGCCGCTGTCGATATATATATATCCCAAACGGGCGGCAAGTGCCTTTGCAACGGTGCTTTTACCTGATGCGGATGGGCCATCAATGGCTATTTGCAATATTCCACCTCCAAATCAGGCCGCAGGGACTTAGCTTCACCTAAATACACATGGCGCATTTTATTTTGCGGCATGTGTGTATCCGCCAAAACCTGCACACGAATGCAGCGGGGTAGTGACCCGGCCACATCCATTTCCTGCACACACATAAGCGATGCGGATGTAAGCCCCATTTCACGGGCGGCAGCGGCCGGGTAGGCCGCATCCAAATCCTTGGTGCAGGTGAATGTGACAGCAACAACCTGATCCACTTCCAGCTTATTTGCCTTAAAAATTTCTTTAAGCAAGGTTGTGGTATTTTCCAAAATGCTTTGCTTGGAATTTTCGGCGCAAATTGCCCCACGCATTGCCCGCATCATCATAATTCCATCCATTGTATCACATCCAACTTAAAAAGTAAAATACTTTCTACTGGTAAGAAACCTTTACAGTAATGGTGCAGCCGCCTTCAAATTCTTCCACTTGATAATCGGCGTTTAGGCCACTGTCCTGCATAACCCCTACGGCATGTTTAACGGTGTTGGTAAATAGGCGCAAATCCTTTATTTTAAGGTTGGGCTTTGCGGCGGGCTTTTTGGCCTTATCTTCCTTGCCCGATAATATGCGGTTTATAAGCTCCTCCGCCTTTTGCACTGTAAGGTTTTCGGTTTCAATTTTTTCGATTACGGCAAGCATTATTTCTTCCGCCTTGCCCTCGTCTGCCTCTTTTTGCACTTTTAGCAGGGCACGGGCATGCCTTTCGGATAAGCCCTTAAAAACCAATGCCCGCTTAACGCTTCTGGGTAATTTTAACAGGCGCAGTTTGTTGGCAATGGTGCTTTGGGTTTTTCCAAGCTGGCTTGCTAAATCTTCCTGCGTCATACCGTGGTTTTCCAATAACAGGGCAAAGCCTTCGGCTTCTTCTATGTAATTTATGTCTTGGCGCAGTAGGTTTTCTACCATGGCAAGCACGGCGGAATCCCTATCAGTAATGTCAACGATTATGGCGGGTATTTCCGCCATTTCGGCTAATTTTGTTGCCCGCAAACGCCGCTCGCCCGCTACCAGTTCATAATCCCCATTTTCCATGGCCCGCACACTGATGGGTTGCAACAAACCGTATTGGCGGATGGACTGGGCCAAATCTACCAACGCCATAGGCTCAAAATATTTACGGGGCTGGTTGGGGTTGGGGCAAATTTTATCCACCGGCAAATTGTGTATTTTGCTGTCTTTTTCCATCAGGTTGCCTCCTCGAAATACAAATTATACAAATTACCATCTTTTGTCAAATTTTACTACAATATCTCCCATTTGTCAAGGGTGTGTTGAAAAATATTTCCCAAGCCCCCTTCCAAAAAAACGGACGGTCTGTTATAATGTTTTGTGTAAGGGAGGCGACGGATTGATAGATTTTGTGAATATAGAATTAAAGCAGCATGTGGGCGTTACCGCCAAGCCCATTGTGGCAGAGGGCGATTATGTGCAAAAAGGGCAGTTAATTGCCGTTTGTGAAGGGCTTGGTGCAAATATCCATGCCAGTGTTTATGGGGTGGTTGCCGAAACCGGGCAGGATGCCGTTAAAATTAAAATGGATGCCCACCAACCTGATGAATTTGTAAAAATCCTAGGGTGGGGGCTTGCCCCCGCACAATCCCACTTAGATATGGTAAAACAAGCGGGGATTGTGGGTGCCGGCGGGGCCGGTTTTCCTGCCCATATAAAATTTGCGGCGGATTTGGCAGGCGGCACATTCATCCTTAACGGGGCGGAGTGTGAACCGATTTTAGGGCACAATATCCAGGTTTTAGCAGAGCAGGCCGATTTGATTGTGCGGGGCATGAAATACACCATGGAAATGGTAAACGCCAATATGGGCTACATTGCTATAAAACCCAAACATATCAGAGAACTTACACAACTTGTCAAAATTTGTAAAGATGAGCCGCATATTGAAATAAAATTCCTGCCCGACATATATCCCGTAGGGGATGAGAGGGTGATTGTGCGGGAAATTTTAGGTATTACCCTGCAACCGGGACAGCTACCATTGGAAGTGGGGGCAGTTGTATCCAATGTGGAAACCATAAAGCGGGTAACGGAAGCCATCGAGCTTGGCAAACCCGTAATAACCAAGGATTTTACCGTGGCGGGGCGGGTTAACAGTAGCGGCAGCATTTATTTAGACGAGCCCATAGGAATGCCCGTAAAAAAATATATTGACGATTGCGGCGGATACTTGCAGCCCCATGGCGAAATTTTGCTTGGCGGCCCATTTACCGGAAAAAGCGGTGATGAGCAATCCACAATCACCAAAACCCTTGGGGGCATTTTTGTGGCAATGCCATTTCCCAACCACGCCCATAAATTTGGCATACTTGCTTGCGAATGCGGCGGGGATGAACAGCGGCTGCGGGAGATTGCAAACGGCATGGGCGGCGAAATTGTTGCTGCCGAAATGTGTAAGCGCATGGTGGAAGTTAATGGACGTTACCGTTGTGACCAGCCGGGCAATTGCCCCGGCCAATCCGAAAAGATTTTGAAGTTAAAATCCGCCGGCGCAGATGCAGTGCTGGTGGGTAGTTGTGAGGACTGAACCAATACCGTGATGGAGATAGCCCCAAGGCTTGGGGTTTCGGTGTACCATTCAACAGACCATGTATTAAGGGCAACAGACCATAGATTGTACAGGAGGATGAAATAATATGGCAATAAGTGTTGATAATGTTAAGGCAAATGCAAGTAAACCGGCCATCTCTTGCTGCCGTTTTGAAGCGGGAGTGGTTGTTGACCATTCCCATTTAGAAGACCCTGCGCTGTTTGGGGATTTAGAAGATTCGGGACTTTTGACCATTCCCGCTGATTGCTATACCATTGGACAGGTTATGGGGGGCAAAATTATTAAAACCATTGGTGCATTAACCCCCATGACGGCGGAGTATGTGGAAATTACCGGTAAAGACGGTGATGTTGCAGTCCAGACCCGTAATGACGTTCCCGATACCACCATTACAGCCACCCAACCTCAATCCCACGCAAGTAACAGTGTTATCAAATTATTTATAGGCGAAGGCAAAAACATCCAATTAGAAATACCCACCATAGGGTGGGGGCAAGCCCCCACCCAGCCCAGCCCAGACGTTTTACAAGCCCCCACACCACACCAACAACAGCCAAAAACCCTACGCACCCTAAAACGCCGCCACTTCCAAATCGACAACATAACCTTTGGTGATGAAACCAAAATTGACGGCACAACACTAACTTTGCGCCATGCCGACCAACTATGCAAAGAAGCCGTAGAAGCAACCAAGCTGGTGGAAGCTATGAAGCTGGAAATTATCACCCCCGACAGTTACAACCAATATTCCGAAACCATAATGGATGTGCTGCCCATTGCCACCAAGGAAGAGGGTGAGCTTGGTAGCGGCATAACCCGTGTGTTGGACGGGGTTGTTTTCGTCATCACGGGCACGGATGGGGATGGGGTTCAAATTGGCGAATTTGGCAGCTCGGAAGGGTATATGGACAAAAATATCATGTGGGGCCGCCCGGGCGCGCCTGATAAGGGTGATATTTTCATCAAAACCCAAGTTACCATAAAATCAGGCGCAAATATGGAGCGGCCGGGCCCCCTTGCCGCACACCTGGCATCCGATTATATTATGGAAGAAATACGCAAAGCCTTAAAAAAGGCAGAAGCCACCCTTTGTGTGCGGGAGCAGGATTTTGAGCAGGTGCGCCGCCCGGGCAAGCCAAAAATGGTTATTGTTAAAGAGGTGATGGGGCAAGGGGCAATGCACGACAACCTTATACTGCCCTATGAGCCTGTAGGTACACTGGGCGCTGTGCCAAATGTAGATTTGGGCAACCTGCCCGTTGTGCTTTCCCCATTGGAGGTGCTTGATGGGGCAATACATGCCCTTACCTGCATTGGGCCGGCTTCCAAGGAAAATAGCCGCCATTATTTTAGGGAGCCCATGGTGCTGGAAGCCATGCTGGATGAAGAAATTGACCTTGCAGGCATTATCTTTATTGGTAGCCCCCAGGCAAATTCTGATAAATTTTATGTATCCAAAAGGCTTGGCATGATGATTGAAGCCATGGACGTGGATGCGGCAATTGTTACCACCGAGGGCTTCGGGAATAACCATATAGATTTTGCCAGCCATATCGAACAAATTGGGCAGCGTGGCGTTGCGGTGGTGGGTATGACATATTCTGCTAAGCAAGGTGCTTTGGTTGTGGGCAATAAATATATGACCAATATGATAGACCTTAACAAGTCCGAAGAAGGTATTGAAAACGAGATTTTGTGCAACAACACCCTAACCAAAGAAGATGCCATACGTGCGCTGTATATGGCAAAGGCAGTGCTTGGCGGCGAAGAAATGTTACCTGCCGATAAAAAATGGTGGATAACGGGTAAAAACAATAATATCAGCGTTATCGAAAAGGCAACGGGCAAAAAGATGGAGTTGGTGGATAACGAAACCGCCTTGCCGCAACAATGATGTATGAAGGTGTTATTACAGAGGTAACGGGCGGTTCTGTAACCATCGAGATTAATGGGCGGCTGGGGCAACTAAAACTGCCCCTGCGGATGATTATCAATAACCAACCCCTGGAGGTTGGTCAAGCCGTCCGCTTTCAACTAACATACCCGGAAGTTATCAGCCCCGCAAAGGCCTAGGAGGAAATATGCCCCAAGAGTGGATTAACCCCGAAGACTATACATTTAACACATTTTTGTTGCTTGAACGTTTTCAAATCGCATTATTATTTGAGCATAACGGCTGGGGCAAGGACAAAGAAAGCTGGCGGCGCAACATGGGCATTGCATTAAATGCCCACCCTGCCGTAAAATGGTATTTTCAAAACCGTTGTCCGCAATATGCCGCAAAAATCGAAGAAATTGCTGCATCCGCCCCGGCAGGTGATGTGCGACAAGCGGAAATTTACATTATAAACAGCATGGCGGATTGGGTAATTTACACCACCCCCGAAAAAATGGCAAAAGCATCCCCCTATATTGCGGGCTGGAACAGCCAGCGACTGCATGATATTGTGGATTTGGCAGGCAAAACCGTACTGGACATTGGTGCGGGCAGCGGGCGGCTAACCTTTGCCGCCGCAGAAAAAGCCACGTGGGTTTATGCAGTTGAACCCGTGGAAACCCTGCGCAACTTTGTAAAAGAAGAGGCGGCAAGGCGTGATATGAAAAATATCCGGGTTTCAGAAGGCTTTGTTGCAAACTTACCTTTCCCTGATAACACCTTTGATGCGGTAATTTTTGGCCATATCATAGGTGATGATTTGGAGGCAGAGTGTGCAGAGATTGCCCGTGTTTGCAAACAAGGCGGCTGGATGGTGGACTGCCCCGGGGATGATAAATTTGATTACCGACCCATGCAAGCCTTAGTACAGCAGGGTTGGGAGGCAATCCATTACACAGGCAGCTTTGGAAAGGACGTATACTGCCACCGTAAACAAAACAAGTAGGGTGGGGGCTTGCCCCCACCCAGCACTAAACTTTCCCACCCTACCCACAGCTTTATTCTTTTAGGAGGAGCACAATGGAAAGCTTTGAACGTCTTAACCAAACCAATTTACACGAAATAAAAAAGCTTATGGAAAACGATGGCATGCCCTTTGATATTGATGCTTTACAAGAATTTGCCCAAACAAGCGGTGCATATGGCTTTGTATACCATGCAGAAAGTAAACCCATAGGCTTTGCCTATGGGTGCAGGCTGTCAAAACCCGATGGCAAAAAAGAGATGTATCTGCACTCCATCGATATTTTGCCCGAATACCAAGACAAAGGGCACGGCAGCAAATTTTTCAAAAGCATTTTGGATTTTTCCAAGGAAAATGGTTTTTGCGGCATGTTTTTATCTTCTTCCCAAAGCCTGCAAAATGCCCGCCATATCTACGAAAAATTTGGTGGTATCAGGGAATGCGAGGATGAGATTATATTTAGCTACAATTTTGAAGATTAAGAGGGGAGTATAATATGACAATTGTAAAAGGTCTACAATCCGAAGTTTTTGTGCCAATTACGCCGCCGCCGGTTTGGACGGCGGTAACAAAAGAATTAAAAGATATGACTGTAGCACTGGCCACAGCCGCAGGTGTGCATCTTAAAACCGACCAGCGTTTTGTTTTGGCGGGGGACATCAGCTATCGTGTGGTACCAAACACCGCCGGCGTGGATGAGATGATGGTATCCCACGGGGGTTATGACAATGCCGATGTAAATAAGGACATAAACTGCATGTTCCCCGTGGACAGACTTAACGAGCTTTCCGAAGAGGGCTTTATAAAAGCGGCAGCCCCCTTCCATTACGGATTTATGGGCGGCGGCGGCAACCAGGAAGCTTTCGCTAAAGAAGCGGGGCCCGAAATAGCTAAACGCCTTGTTTCCGAGGGTGTTGATGCAGTTGTGCTAACAGGCGGCTGAGGTACCTGCCATAGAACGGCAGTTGTCGTTCAAAGAGCAATTGAGGAGGCAGGTATACCCACCATCATCATATCCGCACTGCCCCCTGTAACCACCCAAAACGGCGCACCCCGTGCGGTTGCCCCACTTGTGCCCATGGGCGCAAATGCAGGTGCCCCCCACGACAAAGCCATGCAACGTGCCATCTTAACAGATGCCCTAAAATATCTGATTGAAATTCAAACGCCGGGCAGGCATATTCCCCTGCCATATCAATACACAGCACAGGTTTAATAGGCAAAGGGCGGCCATATGCGGCCGCCCTTTCAAATTTCAATTCTCCCAAAAAGCATTTTCTATGTGGTTAATTTCCAGCATCTCCCGCCCGAAAACTTCAATGATATCAAAACGACAAGGGGCTTCCCACATATCTTGTTTATAAAGATAGGCTTTGGCCGCTTTTATTAGGCGTCGGGTTTTGGTGGGGGTTACCGCTTCACTAACATGCCCAAAAGCCATGCTCCGCCTGTATTTAACCTCGATAAACACAATATATTCCCCATCCACAGCGATAATATCAATTTCGCCACCTGCGGCTGTGTAATTTGTTGCTAATATTTGGTATCCCTTGGCAGCTAAGTAGCCAAGGGCGGTATTTTCACCATAATCACCTTTAGTTTTGTTAGTCATATTGCTTCATGCCTTCCAATGCATCCAATTGGTCAATAAACACCAAAACCTGCGCCACAACCTGATACAGCTCGGGTGGGATATCGTCCCCAAGGTTTACCCTGGACAGGGCTGCGGCCAGCTTGGGATCCTTATAAAGCTTAACATCAGCATCGCTTGCGGCTTCTATAATTTTTTGTGCCATGTGGCCCGTGCCTGCGGCAACCACTTTTGGGGCCGTATATCCAAATTTATATTGCAGAGCCACAGCTTTTTTCTTAAATTCCGAGGTTTGTTTGTTCATATATTTACACCCTCACATCAAAGGAATACCGCTTGTTGCCCGTTTCAGGCGGCGGCGTGTTTTTGCGGAAAAACGGCACAGGCTCAACAGTAGCTTGGGATTGGCTAATGTCAAAGGTTTCGTCAATCTTTTTGGTTTTTAGGCTCGTCATTATAAACCCTGCTTCTTTTAGCATATCTGACAGTTCATGTCCCTTTAATTTAACAGTTTTAAGGGTTTCGCCCGTGTCGGAGCGAAACTGAATATTAACATTGCGGTCGGTTTTGTTAACCAGCACCTCCACACGCCCCAAATAGCCCGTATCAAGCCCGATTAGGGCTGTGGCGTTTTTGCCACCACCCGCCTTATCCTTACCCGCCTTTTTCTTAAACACATGTAATTCCGCCAATCGCTCCCCTTCCACCCCTGTAAATGGAAATTGGAAATACATTTTTGTTTCTGTTATATTGCGTGCAAAATCCACAATATCTGCCACATTATTGGCTTTATTGGCAAGTTCTGTTTGCCCTTCTTGCTTTGCAAGCTCAAATATTTCCTTGGAAATATTTCTTAAATTTTCCAAATATTCCATAGGCTGGGTCATTTGTGCGGTTTCGGTAGCAGGCGGTTGCAAGCTTTTTAACTGGTTTACAAGTCCCTCCCAAGCACCGGATTGCTTCGCCATTGCAAATTCGGGGCTATCCAAAATTTGTTTAACCTGCGCCAACTCCCCCATTATATTCATTTCGCCCTTCACCATACCTGTAAACATCTCCACAGTACGGTCGGTTGGCGCAAAATTATTATCAATTAAAAACTGGATATGCTCAAAGGGCGCATGGGGCATGGAATACTTAAAAAACGCCGTGCGTTGCAATGTGCTTACATCTATAGGCATATTGCGCACAACCAAATCTTCAATAATGCCCGCATTGGCGGCGGTATGCTGCATATTGGCGGCGGTAAGGGCTTCTTTTACAATGCTGGCAGGCACCTTACTCTCCCCAATGCCGCCCCTCAAAAATTCTAACATTATCTGTCCCGGCTTGGTTTCCCGCACCAAAAATGCGGCACGATCCCCAATGCGGGCATCCGGCACAACCATAGAGCGGGCCGTTAGGGGCAACCCATCCCCCATTTTAAGGGTAATTGCGCCTTGTTGTATATCCAAAATCTCCGCAGAAAAGCTTTGGCCCGGCACCAAATCCACAAGGCTTTTAATTTGGGGTGGCTCTTTAACTTGCTCCATCATTTGCGCCCCGGAATTATCAGGGCTAACGCCTGTGGCAGCCTCCACGCCTTTTCCGGGAAAAACCGAGCCTATGGAGTCAATTATCAACATGGGTACACCGCCTTCCGTGGGTATGGGTAGTAGGGACAATAATTTATTGCTTTTTGTATTTTTTGTTGCTAACTCTCCATGGTCGCTAAGTAGCAACTGATCCACAACATCTGCCGGTGTAATGGGTGCGGGTTGGGGTTTTGTCGCATCCACCGGTTTTTCTATGTAAGATGCGGTTGCTTTGGGCAGGCTTTTTTGCGCTGCTTCCTTATCCCTTGCAGCAGACAAATTTGTGGATAAATTATTCATCAAACCCTCCTACTTAATGCCCGCACATGGTGGAAAAGCTCCAAGCCCATTTCTATGGTAGGTGCTGTCCATTCCGCATTTTTAGGCGTTACAGTACCCTTCCAACTTATTTCTGTATTTGTATCGTATTCAAAACCATCACACAGCTCCATAGAAAAGTTGTAGGGCGGCAAAATTTCCACCACCTTGGCTTTGTTTGCTTGTTTTAGGGCTTTTATCACACCGTCATAAATCAGGGGATAGGTTTCGGCAGGGCTTGGCTCCCACCCTTTTGTCCTGCATTTTACGGGAATGGTCACAATACTATCGGACAACTCCAAAGCCTCCGCCATGGATGCTTGGCAGCCGATGTTAGCCAAATAGGGCGTGCCGCCAAAATTAAGTACACCCGTACCAATTTCTGCTATGTGCATCCCGTTGACAAAAATATTCTTAATAGGCGGTGATTGGATGGTGTGGGGGAAATACGAATCGGGTGTGTCCTGCCTTGCGTGTTGCCCCAAGGTGATAATGCCAAAAGCATCACGGCGCATCTGCCCCCTCATCTTGTCATAATACATGCACCTATCTTCCACATCAAAAACCCGCACCATTGGGGGTAGTTTTTCCAAGATAATGTTAAATTCCGCATCGCCTGCATAATGAAAATCATAAAGCAAAATTTCATCAACACCAAAATCCTGCGCCGCTTTGCAAACCGCCAACATGTCGGATGTGATGCAGTCCCGTCCAAACTGCCGCCAACCCTCTGTCCCATGATGCATCCAGTCCATATTATGGTCAAAAATACCGCTTGCACCTTCCATGTCGGCCAAAACAATCAATTGTCGCATAGCAACCTCTCCTTCACCTTATAAAAGTTTTTCTATGTATAGGGCAAAGTCCGTAGGTTTTGATGGCTTCGATATGCTCTTTTGTTCCATATCCTTTATGGCGGGCAAAACCGTAATTTGGCCACTCTTCATTGTAATCCTCCATCAACTTGTCACGGGCAACTTTTGCCAATATGGATGCGCAAGCAATGCTGTGGGAGCGGCTATCCCCCTTTTCAATGGCAACGGATGGAATTTTTAGCTGCAAACCCATATGCCCATCCACCAAGGCAAAGTCCGCCGCAGGTAGCAGCCCTTCCACTGCCATTTTCATGGCTTTTAGCCTTGCTTGTAAAATATTTGTTTCATCAATTTCATCATTATCTATAAATGTAAGTTGGTGGGCAATAGCGGCCTCAAAAATCTTTCCTGCCAGCTCCTCCCGCCGCTTTTCAGATAATTTCTTAGAATCATCCACGCCTGCGATGGTAAGCCCTGTTGGCATTATTACGGCGGCGGCAACCACAGGCCCTGCCAGCGGCCCTGCTCCGGCTTCATCTACCCCGCAAATGGCGGCATAACGGTCAGCATACTTATGCTCGAAAAGCAGCATGCCTTCCACCCGCTTTGCTTCCATTATATCCTTAGTATGCCGCATTTTGTAACTTTCAACCATTTTACGCACACCCACCCGATGGTCGGCGGCAAAACGTTCCAAAAGCGGGGGCAAATCCTCCCGCCCGGCTCTATCTAACATCATCTTTATATCGGCAATTTTCACGGTTTTCATCACCTCTTCAATAATTATATCATAAAAAATAAGGGCACACAATGTGCGCCCAAGCAAATTATATTATCAATGTTTATTATTGTTGCTTAACCTTGTTTTCCGCCCACACCTTAACAGGAAACAGGATAAAGAAAGCGGTACCAATTGCATAAACCAAAGATATGGTGCTTACAGCCAAATTCATGGCAGAAAATTCCGAACCATATTCCAAAAACATGGAAGGTAAAGTGCCGGATATAGAGGATGCAAGAAACACAACCAAACCAGTAGCAAGGACAAACTTTATGTTTCCATTGACGGCACAAATTAGACCATCCAGCTCCGCTTTTGTAAATTTATGCTCTCTTCTAAAACTATTGAAAATGTAATTTCTAAACAACTTTCCGCTACCTGTAATTTGCGAAAAAATTACCAATGGCACAGTAATAAAAAGGATGGAGGGCACATCAACCATTATCATAATGCCCCCAAGGTCGTTTGCAGAATTTATCAAGCCTACAAGGCTAATTAGCAGTGTCATTAAAGCAAATCCGATAATCATTAACACTTAATCACCTCTCTCATAAAACTAATTATTGTAGCCTGCACGGAGCTGATCATCTCTATTTTTCTACCACCATTGTAAATGATCCCGCAGAAACAACCAAAGTTAGCACAAATGCTAACAAGCCAACAAATTTCTTTCTCATATCCCAATTATATGAATAGGAAGCACTTATTATATTATTGTATATGTCAAGACTTTATCCATAGTTTTCTAAAAAAGATTACGGCATCAACAAAATGCATATTTTTATCGTCTCTGTTGATATTATACCGTAAAAATAAAGACGCACAAAGTGCGTCTTTGAAAATCAGCTTACTCTAAAGTTATGACTACAAAACCAGTTTTTGGTAAGGCAAAATCGTAAGGTATCGGGCGAACTTCCATTGCTTCCAACATAGAATGCAATATTTCTTCCCCATCCCCATAACCACTAAGGTCCCAACCAATCATTGCGTAAAACGGTAATGCGCCGATATGGGCAAAGCCAAGAACTTCGGCGGCAGGATTAATAATGCCTTCCGCTAAAAATTCTGTAAAAATCAAATCATTCATGTAAAAAAAGTTCTCTATCAGCCATCTGGTAGCAGCAACCTTATCAGCTATATAGTATTCAACACCCAAAGCTTGCACTAAATAGTCAAAGTCATCTATATAGGCTTGCCGTGTAGCGTGTTGCTGGCTAAATACCGGGCGGATTGTTGTGTAAACCTCCAATAAATTGTCCGGTCCACAACCGTAGCATTGGCACAGTTGCGACATCTTCCAGCTAAATTCCACATATTCGTGCAATAGCTCTTCAAAATCGGTTATTGCATGTACCCTGTCGATAAAACTCCACTGAGCATAAGTCCTTTGAAAATTTAATGTGTAGAAATCAGGCCTCTCTTGCTCAACAACATAGGCATTCGCATGTAAGGCAAAGCCGCCAATAAGAACCGAAAAAGCAATCACATATGATAAAAGCCGTACGGATAGGTACTTTTTCATTGTAAATCACACCTTTCTTACCAAAGTCCACAACCAGGCCAAGCAGGGCACATCCAGCAACCAATCCAGCATCCCCAAAAGCATCTGCATAGTCTACATATTCTGCCTCCGCCGCTACCATCACAAGTTACAGGGTCTTGCCATGTCGCTCCCATATTGGGTTCGGATGATGGTTCTTGCTCTATCACAAGGACAAAGCCGGCTTCGTTTTCAATTGTAACAAACATAGTTTCTGCCGCCATTGTAAAGGAGCTCGCAGAAACAACCAAAGTTAGCACAAATGCTAACAAGCCAACAAATTTCTTTCTCATAAAAACGCCTCCTAAAAAATAGTTTTTGGGAAGGCAGCGAAAATCGCTCGGTCGACCGTGCAATTTAGCAAAATTCTTTACACTTCCCAATTGCGTGAATGGGAAGCACTTCTTGTATTGCTATATCAATAATATCACACCTAATTGTATATGTCAAGACTTTTTTCCCATAGTTTTCTAAAAAAGATTACAGTATCAACAAAATACAAAATATTACAGTATGTACTTATCATCATTCCGTGTTGACTTTTGCAGTTTTTTGTGGTATAATGGTGGCGGAGGTGATAGTATGGATGTTATGAGCATTGCAACCCTTTCCATGAACATGGCACAACGGGATATTATGCAAGAAGTTAATATTGCCGTTATGCGCAACGCCATGGACCACGCCGAGCAAACTGCGCAATTTATGGCGGATATGCTTGCCGCAGCCCCTGTGCCGCCTGCGGGTTTTGACGGCATTGGCGGCAATTTGGATATTTTGATTTAGGATGCACACCGCATGCTACACGAGGAGCTAATGCCAAAAGGAGATGGTGCTTTTGAAAAAACCAAAACACAAGATCACAAAGCGATTGATTTCTATGATATTAGTTTTAATCATGGCCTCGTCGGGTTTTGTTATCCATTCAGCTTTGGGTGAGGAGAGTTATGGTGCCCATGACCCCTCCCAAGAAACGGACTATGCCTACGATACCTATGACCTTCCCAACTATTATGAGCTATATGAGCCCACCGTTCCGGAAAAGGAAGGGGTTGAGGAAAAACTTTTTGATTTACCCCTTCAACAAATGGTTTTAGAGGCTACCCATGGTGCTGTTTTGCCATTGCTAAGCGCACCTCCCAACTTTTATCCGGCGTCCCCCTTCTCTCCCGCACTTATGCCGAGAATTACAATAGATTCCGATGCGCCTGATTACAGAGATATGGTATTTGGTGAAACGCTTACTTACACCGTAAGGGTTTTTAACCCCAATGCCACCTATGCCGGGTTCGACTTTTGGGTTGATATATGGCTGTCCACCGGCTTGCTAAATGCGGACTGGGCAAACAAAACCGTTACCGTAAACGGCACACCTTTTCCCATAATATATAGCGACCAATGGCCCGGTTTGCATAATGGCGTTATGGGCACTTGGTTTTCATTAAACTTAGATTTGCCTGCAAACAGCACTGTTTATATACACATCGAAGCAGAAATTACAGCGGGAATGGTTTCGGGCAGCGATATAACAATAGCGGGGCGTGCCGACCTTTTTGGGCCACACCCTTCGTTTGAACTGGAAAAGGCAGCCAATGTGACAACGGCAAGTGTTAACGACATTGTTGAATACACCATCGAAGTTAAAAACACTTGTTTTTTCTCTTGGGGCATTTTTGGTAGCCAAGTGCGTGTTGTTGATATACTTGACACGGATTTTGTAAGCCTTGTGCCAAACAGCATAAGTTTAAGCAACTTAAATATGGATCCTGCGCCGGGAAGCACGCCGGGGCAGGCAAGTTACAACTTCGACCAAGCAACGGGTACAATTACTGTTACCATACCTAGGTTGCTGGCGCACGAAGTGCTTGTTATAACATATGAGGTGGAGGTGCTGGCCGCCGCAAATAACAACACAATACACAACACAGCCACCCTTAGTAGTTCCAGTGATGGCGGCATAAATTGGATTAACATTGATTCATGTTTTGTAAATATACCCGTAGGTGTGGCACCGCCGCCTCCACCGCCGCCTCCACCTGACCCTCCTATCACTCTGCCGCCTCCGACGGAGGAAGTTGAACCGGAGCCGGAAGAAGAGCCGGAGCCACCTCCGGTAACTCCTCCTGTAACACCTCCACCCACTCCTCCTGTAACTCCACCATCTCCGCCGGAGGAAGAAGTTGAGCCGGAGCCGGAGGAAGAGGAAGAAGATGCAACCGAACAGGAACCGGAAGCCGAATTGGAGCACGAGCCGGAAGTTGATAACGATGATTCTTATGAACCTTATGTGCCAACTTTACCGGATGACGCAACGCCACCGTCAGATGATGACACCCCATGGTATCAGGGTTATTATGTGGAAGATTTGATAGAGCGGGGTTATCGCCCTAACGATTTTGCCGATACCGAGAGCAATCCATTCTTTTCCATACCGTTTAGGGGAACCATAAGCGTAGAAGAATTGGAAGAACTGGGCTTTACAGCGGATGACTTCGGAGACAACGAAGGTAACCCCTTTAATGCGCCACGCCAAACTACCTATACCACCACATATGTGGTTGATACAAACCCGCTAACAAGTGATGGTTTTAATGTAATATGGTTAGTGGTGGCGGCAACAGGTTTTTCACTTTCAGCCTTTGGCCTTATCTATTTAGCAAAAAAGAGAAGTAAAGTGTAGTTTTTAATTATAATATAATATACAAACACAACCCGCAAGCCTATGTGCCTGCGGGTTGTGTTTAATTTTATTAAACTTATCTCTTTTGGTTGCCACCTTTATTGTTGCCACCGCCTTGCTGGTGGCCATGGTCATGGTCTTGTTGATTGGTGTCGTTTGTGGTTTTATTCTTATCCATTGCGCAAACCTCCTTTCGCTGGGTTTTAAGCTTACGAAAGTTATTATTTTCAAGTACAAGAAATTTTATGCAAAAAATTATTTTTTGTGCATTGTGGCGCAATAGAGCTTCTTGGGCAGCTCCCCTTCTTCAAATTCTTCTATGTTGATACCTTCAAAACCCTTTGATATACGGTTTATCTGTTGTATGCCAAGAAAATGCACTACAAAACCATTCATCTCGTACATACCATCTCCCCTATGTATGCCTGCGCCAAAATGGGCATCATGGGTATTTCTGGTAGTGAAGATGTTTATGCCATTTGGTTTTAACACCCGCAAAATTTCGCCGCTGATACTTTCCAGCTGGCGCAGGGTTAGTGCCATGCAAAAAAACATATGAGAAAAACAAGCATCAAAGGCTTGGTCATCAAATGGCAGGCCATCCCTTGCATCATGCTTTAATGTGGTAATGCGTTGCCAAAGCCCCATTAAGCGGGCTTTTTCCTCTATGGGACCAATGGCTGTATCAGAATAATCCAGCACATGTATATCAAAACCCCGCTGGGCAAAATACATGGCATCACGCCCTTGTCCGCCGCCTTTAATGCAGGATAACTTGGCATTGTGCCAAATTTTTCCGGATTTTTTGTATATACTTGCTCCCAATGGGTTTGCTGGCGGTACAGCGCATTGTTATTAGTTTCCAAGCGCATTTTTAAGGCGGGTTGTGGCATCAATAACAGGCTCAATAGAACGGTTCATGTTAATATTGTTGATAAGCTCTGCCGCAAATGGGGACATGTCCACACGGTTAAACCATGGTTTATCAAGGGCATCGGTGGGCACATGGGTTAGGTTTGTGGTATACAAGCGGGTTAGCAAACCTTGGTCAAACAGCTCCTGAAAAATGCCAATGCCTTTGGTAAACATGCCAAATGTGGCAACCACAAAAACCTTTGCCGCATTGCGCCGCTTCATCTCCTGCACAATTTCCGCCATGGATTCGCCTGTGCCTATCATATCATCAATTATCATAACATTTTTGCCTGCCACATCCTTGCCCAAATATTCGTGGCATACAATTGGATTTCTACCGGATTCTACAATGCTGTAATCCCGACGCTTGTAAAACATGCCCACATCGGTTTTCATCACATTGGAATAGTATATGGCACGCCCCATGCCGCCCACATCCGGGCTGATGATTAGTAGATTGTCCCTATCCGCTATCACATCGGGCTCGTCCGATATAAAGTTTTTAACTATTTCATATGTGGCATAAATATTTTCAAAAGACATTACGCTGACAGCGTTTTGCACGGCGGCATTGTGGGCATCAAAGGTTATAAGGTCCCTAACGCCCATATTTTCCAGCTCCTGCAAAATCATGGAGCAATCAAGGGATTCACGCCCCTCCCGCTTATCTTGGCGACTTGCATAAAGCATGGGCATTATCACATTTACACGGGCGGCCTTGCCGCCAATGGCAGAAATAACACGCTTTATATCCTGATAATGGTCATCGGGTCCCATGCGGTTGTCGTGGCCGTACAGCTTATATGTTCTGCTATAATTACCTGTATCGCTGACGATAAATACATCCTTACCACGTACGGTATCATGTATCTTTATCTTGCCCTCTCCGTTGGCAAAACGCACCTCTTCAATATTTATCAAAAATGTATCGGGCACCAGCATGCCCGCCGCTTTGCGGATGCGCTTAATGCTATCATCCAGCTTTTTACCAAATTCTTCGCAGTTGCTCATGGCTATTATGCCTAAATCCCCTGCAAAATCAATTTCAATGCCATTAAACATGTACTTGTGTGCCATTTTCATCCTCCTTTAATATGTCAAAACTGCTCGTATGCCTATGTCCCCCAGCATATCCCTGCCGCCAAGCTCTTCCAACTCAATCAAAAACACCGAACGCACAACTGTGCCGCCAAGCTCTGCTACAATATCACAAATGCACTTTGCTGTGCCTCCTGTTGCAAGCAAATCATCTACAATAACTACTTTTTGCCCTGCTTCCACAGCATCTGTGTGTATTTCGATGGTATCCGTGCCGTATTCCAAGGTGTATTCCTTGGCGGCGGTGGGGCCTGGCAGCTTGCCTTTTTTGCGGGCGGGCACAAAGCCTTTGCCAAACCTTGCGGCAAGGGGTGCGCCAAAGATAAACCCGCGGGATTCCGGGGCGACTATTATATCAAAATCAAGCCCTTCAAGCTGTGCCGCCATTTGGTTTAGGGCGTGGTTTAGGGCGGACGGATTTTTTAATACCGTGGTAATATCCCTAAACATAATGCCCTTGGCCGGATAATCGGGAAAAGTGCGCATTGCTTGTTTTAAGTCCATTTCTACATCCCTCTCAAATTCTGTGCGTATTTGAATAGTTGATTTCCAAGGTCCGTTAAGGGTTGCAGGGGCGTTAGGGGGATGTCTGTGCCGAAGATTGTGGGGTTGTGGTTTAACCAGCTGTCCTTAATTTCCCAAGTTTGATAATCCCATTCTATCCAATGATGCTCCCTCCACTCCTCCCAAGTCCAGTGGGGCAAGGGTATTTGATTAAGTTTTGCACGCCCTTCCGCCAAAACAAGTTGGGCGTATTCCATCCCACTCAGTTCGCTGTCAATAAGGGTTATGGTCCTGCCATATCCATCGATAAATATTTGATGCACGTTGCCAAAATTTACCCACGGCAACAATTCGCCTTCTGCATATGCAGATATTTCCAACATATGGTATGCGCCGTTAGTGTACCTAAATATGCGGTAAAATCCACCATAACACCCTTCAAAGGTTTGATGGAAATGTATCAATATTTCCGGGATGCCATCGCCATCAAAGTCAAAGATACGAAAATAATCTGCAAAATGTTGTGTGTATTGGGTGGCATAAATCCAAGGGGCGTATTCTATACGGTTGCCCTGCCTATCAAAAAATCTCCAAGCTCCGTATGGGAAGAAGATTTCAGTTTCCTCATCACCCTCACAAAGCCATGCAACCCTTGTAAACAAGCTATCCATGGTGCTTAGCAGCTCCACTGCCGCCTGCCGCCAATTTGATGTTAGGGGCAACTCCCAGATAATAATGGGTGGCCACTCATCATTAGGGTTTGCGTTCTCCCATATACCAAAGTATCGCCGCATCCCGTCTTTGTCCGTTAAAGCAATGCCTGCTGCCATGTTTTCCCAGCCTGATTGGGGGCGGGGGATTGTTATGGTTTCGTTTGCCTCTGCATGATAGATTTGCCCAAACGGCAGTCCCGCCACTGTTATTGCACGCCCATCCACAATATTAATTTCAAGGTAAATTTGGGAAAGATATGTTATAGGTTCATTTACTAAAATTACTGCACCCAGCCCATCGTCGCTTAGCGTAATTTGTATGGGCATGTCTCGGGGCGCAGTTATGTAGTAATCCTGCGTAATATTAAAGATGGCTTGGTACCACATATCTGTCGGGGCTGGGGCTAAGCTTTGTAATGGTTCGGGGGTTTGCGCATTGTAATACGTGGGGCGGTCTGCCTCGGGCATTTCGTAGCCACCTTGGCAGGCCATTAAAAATAGGGCACATAATATTGTTGTTGCTAACATAATTCGCTTTTTCACGGTAACACACCTCCTGATATGATGGTTATGTTGCGGGATGTTTGAAGTCCAATATCACCAATTGCACGCTGGCATTGCCTTGCCATGTATTAATGCGTATGTGATAGGCGATATCCATTCTAATGGTCATATTTTTTAGCCGCCCTGCAGTAAAGGCTTTTGCCACATCTTCACTATAATTTTCCGCCAAAAAGTCCGTAAATTTATCCACGCCCTTAAAGGCCACGGCGGTTATTTTGCGCCCATTGCTATCCCTAAAATTAAGGCGCAGGGTTTGCCCGCTTTGCCCTATAACCTCCGCCCGTTCTGTAACAACGCTTTGGCTAAAAAATACCGGCTCTTTATTAGCTTTGCCGAAGGGGGAAATTGCCAATATATCCCCGGCAAGGCTAAATGTGGCATCTTCCAGGTTAAGCTGCATGTCACCGTATAGGATGGGGCTAAAATCCTCCGTTGTAAGCTGCGAGGCGTTGTTAAGCCGCTGCCGCAAAATATCCACATTATGGATTTCCATGGTGGCACCTGCCGCCATGGGATGTCCGCCAAAGCGCATAAAAAGGTCTTTGTTAGCATTCATGGCTTCAAAAACATTATAAGCTTCAATGGAGCGGGCAGAGCCCTTAGCAACATCACCGGCCTTGGTAAAAATAAGGGTTGGGTGGTTGGTATGCTCCTTAACCCGCCCTGCCACAATGCCCGCAATGCTTTCGTGTATATGTTCGTGATAGATAACCAGCACATCATCCAGTTGCTCGGGCAGGTTTTTAATAATTTCGTCCACATATCGTGCGGTCATCTCTTTACGCTCGTCATTTAGGTCCACCAGCTTTATGGCAAGCTGGCTCGCCCTTTCGTGGCTATCGGTCAAAAACAGCTCCACTGCAAGGGTTGCACTGTCCAGCCGCCCGCTGGCGTTAATGCACGGGCCAATTATAAAGCCCATGGCAAAGTCATCAATATCATTATACTCCAAATTCCGCAACTTGACAAGGGTTGCAAGCCCCAAATTTTCCACCCCTTTGGTGGTTAGCAGGTGCATGCCGTTTTTGGCAATAATTCTATTTTCGTCCACCAAATCCACCACATCACAAAAAGCGGCCATTGCGGCAAAAATCAGCCCTTCATCATCACCAACCCCTAAATGGGCAGCAAATTTGTAGGCCAAACCCGCCGCCGACATTTCTTTGAAAGGGTAGGGGCAATGGGCTTGTTTTGGGTTTATGATTGCATTGGCGGGGGGCAACACCTCGGCGGGCTGATGATGGTCGATTATAATTACGGTTAAGCCCAGCTCCACAGCCCTTTCCACCTCGGCAATGCTGGCAATGCCGTTATCCACAGCTATTAGGATTTGGTAATCCCCCGCAAGTTGCTCCACAGCAGGGATATTAAGGCCATAGCCCTCACGCTCCCTATGGGGTATGTAATAATCCACATTGCCGCCAAGTTTGGTAAGTGCCTTGTGCAGGATAACCGTGCCGCTTACTCCATCCACATCATAATCCCCGTAGATGCAAAACTTTTTGCCATCCGCAATGCCTTTGCGCACAATTTCCGCCGCTTCCGCCACCCCAACCATAATGCCCCCATCCAAGGGGCGCATATAATCCAATAATGGGTTTAGAAATTTTATGGCGGTATTTTTGCTGCGCACCCCCCGTCCCGCCAAAATATGGGCAAGGGGCGGGCTAATTTTCAGCACCTTTGCCATCAAATCCGTATCTGCATCATGTCCTCTCAAAATCCAACGTTTTTCCATTTGCTCACCTGCTTAAAATTTTTCTTGACATATGGGCTTGTCTTATGATATCATCTTTTCAAATAAAATACAATGCTTCAGGGCAGGGTTAAAATCCCGACCGGTGGTGATAGTCCACGAGCCTGTTTTGGCACATATTGTGCGCCGTGCAGATAGGCATGATTTGGTGAAATTCCAAAACCGACAGTAACTCCATATTTTGGGGAAGTCTGGATGGAAGAAGCAACCGCATTTTTTGCGGATAATTTTGATTTTTCCTGCCCAAGGTCTGTCCCCTTGGGCTTTTTTGGTACCACAAGCCATTATGGCGGCAATGCCCCGCCACAAAATTGAAAGGAGAATTACCATGCAACCCAAACACAAACTACTCAACACCCGCACCATGATTATTTTGGCTATGATTTCTGCCATAGCCTTCCTGCTGGCCGCCTTTGTGCGCTTCCCCGTTTTCCCTGCTGTGCCCTTTTTGCGTTATGACCCTAAGGACATTGTAATTGTTATTGGCGGCTTTATTTTCGGCCCGCTTGCCGCCTTAATTGTTACAGTGGTGGTAGCGTTGGTGCAAATGTTTACAACAAGCCAAACAGGGCTTATCGGCTTTTTTATGAATGTGGTTTCGGGTGCAGCATTCGCCTGCACCGCAGCCCTTATCTACCAGCGTTGGCGCACCTTATCCGGGGCTGTTGTTGGGCTTGTGGCAGGCACAATTGCGATGACTATTGCAATGGTGCTTTGGAACTACATACTAACCCCCATTTTCCTCGGCTGGCCCAGGGAGGCGGTTGTGGCGATTTTGGTGCCCGGCATTATCCCCTTTAATGTGTTTAATGGGGTAGTAAACGGTGCATTGGTTATGTTGGCCTATAAGCCCGTCACAAAGGGTTTGCAAGCCGCAGGGCTTTTGGCTGCCCCGCCTAAAAACGACGGAGAGAAGAGAATGGTTTTCAGCCCTGCCCTTATTGCTATATCGATTTTCGTGTTGCTATCCATGGTATTTTGGTATCTGGCAACGCAGGGCTTTTTCCAAGCCACATAAAATTTAAGGGGATGGCTGATTATGGCCATCCCCTTGTTTTTATTTTAGTTCCTAATATTTCCCAAAATCCGATTTCAAATAATCCTTGGCACGGCTTATATTGCCTGTTACAGGCGACTTGTATGCCCCGGACATTTGGCGGTGCCCTTCCGCAGGCCTGTTCCTTGAGGCGGTTACCGGCCTTGTCGTTAGCCCACCTGCTGTTGCAGGGGGTGCGGCATAATTGCCTTTTCTTTCTAAATCATTTATAGCAGTGCGCACTTTGCCAAAGTATTGTGGAAATTCCCCCGTTACCCTTCTGTTTTCTGCTACATCTTCCAAGGCACCTGCTATGGTATCCACATTGCGGCCAAGCTGGTTGGCTGCCGCATTAAAAGCGGCGGCAAACTTGGCAAAATAGCCTTGCCCCTCTATATCAAGCTGGGTTTGCAGGTTGCCCTTGCCAAGTTCCACTAAGGCTTCGGTGGCTTTGGTAAACTGCTTGTTGGTTACGGCGACAGTTTCGTTAAGGTTTTTTGCCATGGTTGCCCAACAACCCTTATACCGCTCGGCAGGGATTAGGTTTTGGGTGTTGCCCCCTGCCATGCCCAATGTAAGCTTGCCCACATCATTTTGTATGCTTGCAATGGTTTGTACCAAAATATCCACAGGGCGGGAAATGGGAAATTTCGCAGTCATGCCCAAGTTGGGTCTGTCCCCCTCCGCCATTCTTGTAAGCATATCCGTTGCCGCCCGCAAATCATCGCCAACAGATTTTATGGCAACATTGGCAATTTCTACAATTTCTAAAAACACGCCGTCCAGCTCTTTGTGAGGGGGTATGTCGGTAATATCCCCCCTTGCAGCATTTTGTGCTGCTTTTACAGCAAATTCCTTTAATTTTTCCAGTTTTGCGTGGCTTTGGCGCATTTTTTCGGCAATTTCACCAAATTCGTCTTTACCATTGTAGTTAAAATTTCCCTTGGCAAGGTCTTTTGCGGGTTTCGCCAAATTTATCATCAAAAAGTTGCCCAAAACAGCAAAAATGCACGCAAGGATTACGCCGCCGCCAATAACACCCAACATGGGGTAAAAGGTGTCAGATGCTATATGTATTAAAAAAGCTGTAACGGCGGTAAAAACCAGTGTCATAGCAACTATCACAGCAAAAATTGTAAATATCTTTTGGCTTATTTTCTTATCATTCATCGGTTTTGCTCCTTTTCGCCAAAATTATTTCGGCAATTTCCAAATCCATGGGATGGGTTATTTTTATATTTATAGGGTCGCCCATAATTAGCCGGGGTTTAATGCCAATATATTCCAGCAGTTGACAGTCGTCATAGGCATCATTTATATCAAGGGCATGGGCTTTTTTAAGCACATCCGCCTGAAAAGCCTGTGGAGTTTGTACCGCAAAAACCCTGTCCCGTTCCAAGGTTTTGTCCACCCCCATATAATTATCGGCAATTTTTAGTGTATCCGTGGCGGGGGTTGCCAAGGTTGCGCCACCGTGGCTGTGTGCGGCTTCCAGCAAAGCTTCTGTTTGGGCAAGCGGCACAAATGGGCGTGCCGCATCATGTATCAGCACAAGCCCGCCATCCGCATGGGTAAGCCCCGCCGCCACAGATTGTTTGCGGGTTTTGCCCCCTTCCACAACCTGTGATAACTTGGAAATACCCATGTCTCTGCACGCATCCCAAAACTGTGCAGGGGCAACAATTATTATTTTATCCACAAAATTGTTTGCATCAAAAGCCGCCAAACTGTGCCGGATTACAGGTTTGCCGCCCAAAGGCAAAAATTGCTTGGGCAAATCCCCGCCAAAACGCAAACCCATGCCCCCGGCCACCACAATTGCGGTGCATATTAAGTTTTTATACATATCTTTATTTTACCACATACATGCCCCGCTGGCAAGCGGGATAATATTACAAAGATATTAAACTTTCCCCCAGCCCTTTACTTTTCAAAAATTTAGGTTAAAATTATAATGACATATAATGCAGAAAAAAGGGGGCGTTTATATGAGCGACCTTAGTAGCACCATTTTTGGCAAAATAATAGCGGGCCAACTACCCGCTGCAAAAATTTATGAAGATGAAAACTTTTTGGTAATATTAGACAAATTCCCTTCATCCCTTGGGCATTGTTTAATTTTGCCCAAAACACCCGCCCGCAATATTTTTGATTTGGATGAAGGCACGGCACAGGCATTGTATCCTTTGGCAAAGCGCATTGCAAATGCAGTAAAAACCGCCACCAATGCCGATGGCATCCATATTTTGCAAAATAATGAGGCGGCAGCGTGGCAAACTGTGTTTTATTTCCATATACACATCATACCCCGCCACGAAAATGATGGGGTGCAGCTTGGCAAGTCCACGGCAGGCATTAGCGAGGAGCAGTCCGCAAAAATTGCGGTTGCCATCCGAAGGGAGCTGGGATAATGAGCAAAACAACCAAAAGGTTGGTTGCCATAATTGTTTTTGCTGTTGTAACCGTAGCTGTGATAGCGGCGGCAGTTATCTTAACCAGCGGGCTGGGCGGCGGCGAAGGCGGCAACCACGCTATTTTGGGATGGCTTACAGGCGGTGGGCAATCTGAAGGCGGTGGCGGTTTTTTTGGCGGCGGTGGTGGCAGCACCCAAACCCTGCCGGATTTGAATTTTTTAATCCTTGGGCTGGATGACGAAGCAGGCCTTGCCGATACTGTTATGGTAGGCATTTTTAACGGCGAAACCGGCTATGTGGACTTAATTTCCGTACCCCGTGACAGTGTGGTGGAGGTTACACCCCAGTTAAGGGAGGAGTTTGCCGCAATTGGCAGGCAGGGCTGGGTTAGCGGCCTCAACTCATTCATCCTTGCCGAAATGACCACAAGGGCAAGACCCCATGGCCGTGAATTTATACAAAACCACCTTGAAGCCATACTGGATATTGAAATAGACTATTACGTAGCAATGGATTTAGCTGCTTTTCGCTATATTGTAGATGCGGTGGGCGGCATAAGTATGTACATCCCCCAGCCGGGCCTGCGCTATTTTGGAAACGAGTATGGCCCGGGCGGCATTGATATTGATGTGCCGCCGGGCTACCAAATGCTGGATGGCAGAAGGGCAGAAATGGTTGTGCGCTTTCGCAACCACCCCCGTGGGGATTTATTTAGGGTGGAACTGCAACAGCAGTTTATGACCAACTTTTTCGCCCAATCCCTTAACCAAGAATCTATTATGAATGACCCAATGACTTTGGTAACCACCTTTATCACCCATGTAGAAACTAATCTGGGCATTATATCTGCCGCGCAATACAATGCGGCCGGCATGTTTGGGATGCTTAATGCGGATAATATTGCATTTCATATGATGCCCGGCAGGCTAGATAGACGTTATATAATTGACGAAGCCGCCGCCCGCCAGCTTGTTGCGGACATACGGGACGGCACAACCCGTATGGAAGAGGAAGAAAGTTTTGATGACTAAATAAAATAACACCATTGCAGGTTTAACCCGCAATGGTGTTATTTTATTATGGATTATAATAAAAACCGAAGGGTATGCGATATTTTATTTATTGCAAGCCTCCAAAAACCGCACAAAAACAGGATGCGGCTTGCCCACACGGGATTTGAATTGAGGGTGCGCAATTATACCCAGGTGGAAGGTATGGCCGGTTATTTCCACTATTTCCGCCAAATTATTGTTTGTGCCCCTTCCGCTGATGGCCATGCCTGCGGCTTCAAATTCGCTTATATAGTCGCTATCAAATTCATAACGATGCCTGTGGCGTTCACTTATTTCTGTTTGTCCATAAATTTTGTGGGCAAGGCTACCTGTTGTCAGGGTACATGGATGTGCCCCTTTGCGCAGGCCTTTGCCCGGGTTTATAAAAATCGGGTGTATGGTAGCCTCGTCAAACTCCGCAGAATTGGCACGGGCAAGCCCCATCACATTGCGGGCAAAATCTATTGCCATTGCCTGCATTCCCATACCAAGCCCAAGGCAGGGCACATTGTTTTCCCTTGCGAATTTTGCGGCAATTACCTTACCCTCGCTACCACGGGGACCAAAACCGCCACAGATGATAATGCCCGCCGAATCTTCCAGCAAGTCCAATTGTCCCTGCTCCAACTGCTCCGATGCAACCCAGTTTATACCCGCATCCACCCCCACAGCAAAAGATGCCGCTTTGATAGCTTCTATAAGCGAAAGATAGGCATCGGGCAATACAGTGTATTTGCCAACAAGGGAGATTTTTACAGGCTTGGTGGCCAGTTTTGCCGCATTCAAAATATCCTGCCATTGGGCAAGGTTTGGTTGGCTGTCGGGTAAGTTAAAGCGTTTTAGCACCACTTGGGCGAAGTTTTCCCGCTCCAAGCATAGGGGTACTTGGTATAGGCTGTCACAATCGGCATTTTCTATAACACACTCTGTGGGCACATTGCAGTATAGTGCAATTTTTTCCTTAATATCCTTTTCCAATGGTATTTCTGTGCGGCATACAATTATATCCGGCTGTATGCCCATTGACAGTAATTGTTTAACGCTGTGTTGTGTGGGTTTTGTTTTAATTTCGCCGCCCTTTTCCAAGTAGGGCAACAGGGTTACATGCACATAAAGCACGTTTTCCCGACCCACATCAAAGGTCATCTGGCGGATGGCTTCAATAAAAGCGTGGGATTCCATATCCCCCACAGTGCCGCCAATTTCGGTAATAACAATATCTACATCCCCATTTTCCGCAACTTTTTGCATTAAAAACTTAATGTGGTCCGTAATATGGGGGATAATTTGTACGGTTTTGCCGTCATAATCCCCGTTGCGCTCCTTTTCCAATACGGTGGAGTATATTTTACCCGATGTGATATTGGAATTAACTGTCAAATTTTCATCAGTAAAACGCTCGTAATGCCCCACGTCCGCATCGCATTCCGCTCCATCTTCTGTCACAAAAATTTCCCCATGCTGTATGGGGCTCATCATACTGGGATCCACATTCAAATAGGGGTCAAATTTTTGGTTGGAAATTTTGTAGCCCCTGGCCTTTAACAGCCGCCCAAGGCTTGCTGCCGTAATGCCCTTGCCAAGCCCAGATGCCACACCGCCTGTTACAAATACAAATTTTGTGTTTTTCATTTGTCGCTCCCCCAAAATTACGGTCATTATGCAATCCATATGATTATACCACATCAACTTCCGCAGTGCAACAAAAAACAGTATTGCAAGCCTGCCTCTGGGGTTTAATATGCAATTTTATATGGGTTTTTGTAGGGCAAATAGACATGCCGCATATTTAGAAATTATTTTGGAATATGCTATTTGATATTATTTTCATCTAATCCTTGACACGCAAGGTAAGGTATGGTATAATATGCCAAAATATGACAATATTATAAAGGAGAACCCCATGAAAACCAAAAAACCCCTAAACAAACTAAGAACCTGTTTTCAATAAATCAACCCCTACGCAACAACATAGACGCATGAGAAATCATAATCATATTTTCAGCTGATGTGGTCAAAAACTCGTAATCTTTTGAAAGTCTACGAGAACCACC
>WRAX01000020.1 GCA_009779935.1 Defluviitaleaceae bacterium
AAGGGCAGGTGAACACGGTAAAGGCTTTGCAGTAGTAGCAGATGAAGTAAGAACACTTGCAGGCAGAAGCCAAGCAGCTGCCACAGAAACAACTGCGCTTATACAGGATAGTATTAGTCGTGTGGAATCGGGCTCCATCATAGCCCAATCCACTGCCGAATCCCTTGATGCCATTGTTTCCAGTGCCGGCGAAGTTTTAAGGATTATCGAGAGTATTTCCGCCGCTTCAACAGAGCAGGCAGAGTCTATTTCTCACATCACCGATGGGCTTGGGCAGATTTCAAGGGTTGTTCAAAACAACTCCGCCGTTTCCCAGCAAACCGCTGCTGCTGCCGAGGAACTTAGTGCGCAAGCAGAAACCTTGCGCAAATTGGTGGCATATTTTAAGCTGTAAATATCAAACCCCACGAAATCCTTTTCGTGGGGTTTGATTCGCTTCCGGTTCCAGCCATTTATTATGTATTCACCCAAGCCCAAAACTTACCCGTAAAGCCCTATCCACCCTCGCCATAAAGTTTTCATCTAAATGGCAAATCTTCTCCCGAAGGCGTTTTTTGTCCACGGTGCGCACCTGTTCCGCTAAGACGACAGAGTCTTTTACAAGGGTGTATTTTGTGCAGTCTATCTCAATATGTGTGGGTAGTTTTGCTTTGTTAATTTGGCTGGTTATGGCAGCGCAGATGATGGTTGGACTGTATTTGTTGCCTATGTCATTTTGTACAATCAACACAGGGCGTAAGCCGCCCTGTTCAGACCCCATCACCGGATCCAAATCTGCGTAATACACATCTCCCCGTCTAAATTGCATGTTTCCACTCTCCAAATAAGCACTGTTACAATATTATTGTCCCAGTATTTAGAATGTTATACCCATCTTATGCGGAAAGTGTAAATATTTTACAATTAATTCAAGGTTGTTGTCCTGTTTGGAAAAGGGTATCGTCCATTTGGGGATTGTATTCAAAAACACTGTATACCACCGTTATGCGCTCTGCACCTGCTTGGTCATAAATTACCATGCGTAGGGGTTGCAGGGTTTCGTTGCACATCCACAGGCGGGCAGTGGATACATATGGGTGCTCCCCGGGTATGGTGGTTTCCAGTACAGTTGTCAGGGCTTCGTCTATATTGGCAGCGGTTACTGTAACCTCGTTACTGGTGATAAAATTGCGCACAAAGGATGTTAGCAGTATTTCCAGCCTTTCCGGGGCTTCTTGATTGGTTTGGGACACCCTGCCGCTTAAATTTGGATTAAACTGGGAAATTGTTGTGCCGTCAAAAATAGTTGTGTTGCCCGCCACATTGGCCGGAGATGTGACTTCTATACGATATTCCCCCGTGTTGCGGGCATGCTGGGTGGTTTCGTACACATGGCTGTTGTTGTTGGAAATATATGTAACTGTGGCTTGTGCGTAAAAACTCTCCATGGCCATCAATTGCCGATGTATGCGCTGGTAGGTGTTGCCATCTACCCGTTCCGCTACGGCACCGCAAGCCGCTAAGGTAAGCAACCCCAAAATTAGCCCCGCAAGTAAAAACTTTTTCATAACAAATCCTCCAAAATATTGTTTTGTCCCATTATACGAGCTGTGTTGTAGATATATACTCAAATCCCTCTAAATATGTTAATTTATCAATGCCGGCTTTGTGCAATTTGTGGGCGTACGCCAGGGAAATGTGGCACCTCTCGGCCACGTCTTCCCAGGTAAGTTTGTGGATGTAGCGATTGGCAAAAACATCCTTCATAACACCCTCGGGAAGGTGATTTATCAGGGTTTTAATTTCCCCTTCCCTTGCTTGCACTTCCTTTACATCCATATAAAGCCGGTTGATTAGTAACGTGGTGGCCGGTTTGCGTAAACTTAGGGTTTTAATAGCATCCCGCACCGCCTGCACCTGGTTTTCCAGTGCAAAACCGCTTTTCAAAATATTTGCCACATCTTTTTTGCACATTCGCTTGCCTCCCCATAATAAAATGTGATATAATATGAATAATACTTATATTATTAGATATACTTATATTATACAATAATCATATTCGGTTGTCAAGTAAAATTTTGGAGGGGACTTCTTTGAACAGAGTAAAAGAGCTTCGTGAAGAAAAAGGATTAAAGCAGTCTGAACTGGCACAAACACTGGGTGTTAGCCAAGCTACCCTATCCAATTGGGAGCGGGGCGTGCATGACCCTGCCAACGAAACCTTGGGGCAGCTTGCCAAACTTTTTGGATGCAGTATTGACTATTTGCTGGGCAATTCCATTGTAAAATACCCCGTGGATGCGGATGGCATGGAGGCTGACCAGGTTTTTTACCGCATTGCGCAGGAGGCTAAAATGTCCGGCATTACCGCTAATGATTTGCAGTTGGCGGTGGATTTTTTGAGGAAAGCCAAGGCGAGAGATGAAGCAGGAAATTAAAAAAGGGCAGTTTTTGACAAAAGCCCAATTATACAGGTTGGTATCTGACAAGGCAACCAGCCTTGGTTTTAATTTGCTCGCATCAAATTACCGCATAAATGCGTTGGAGCTGGCACATGAAATTTGTTTGGATTTGCAAATTGACATAATCGATTTTAACGAGCCAAAAATTTGCGGAATTTTGTATCGTGGGCGCAACAACACCACCATCGGGCTAAACGCACGCCGTTCTGCCACCGGCAAAAATTTTGACTGTATGCACGAGCTTATACACTATATGTTTCATGAAAAAGATTATTATATGTGTAGAAGCGATGCGGAAGACCATATGGAATGGCAGGCAAATGAGGGTGCTGCCCAGTTTCTTGTGCCTTATCAAAGTTTTATACCCAATTATTGCAGGCTGCATGACCGGTTTTACATGCAAACCAAGCCGGAAAGAGCCTATCAAGCCTTAATTTTACACCTTTCCCAGCAATATGCGGTGGGTGAATTGGTTATACAATATCGCCTTAACCAGCTGTCCTCCGAAATCGTCCAATACTTAGATGGTGTGGCTGTGGAGGATATAGAGATTATTTCCAAGCAAAAGTAGGTGTTGGGGGTATCCTTAAATGAAATTCCAAAACAAAGTTGCCGTGATTACAGGCGGCGCAAAAGGTATAGGCAAAACCATCGCCGAAGAATTTAAGAAAAACGGTGCGACGGTCTGCATAATCGATATTAAAGAAAATGATTATTTTGTCGGATGCCTTAGCAATCCGAAGGATTTGGAGAAATTTGTAGCAAAAGTAGTTAGGGATTATGGTAGGGTTGATTTTTTGATAAACAACGCACCCCCTTTTTCTTGCGGTATCGATTCCGCTTCTTGGGGTGATTTTAACCATGCACTGAAAATTGGAATTTCTGCACCCTTTTACCTGACAAAACTGCTTATGCCACACTTTGCCCCAAACGCCGCCATAGTGAACATTTCATCAACCCGAAGCATTATGAGCCAACCACAAACCGAAAGTTACACAGCGGCCAAGGGCGGCATATCAGCATTAACCCATGCCTTGGCAGTTAGCTTTTCGGGAAAGGTGCGGGTTAACGCCATTTCGCCCGGCTGGATAGACACAACATGTGCAGAGCATGAAGGCGTTGATGCGGTGCAACATCCTGCCGGCAGGATTGGAAACCCATTGGACATAGCAAATATGGTGCTGTTTCTTTGCTCTGAAAAAGCAGGGTTTATAACGGGGCAAGATATTGTAATTGATGGCGGCATGACACGGCAGATGATATATTCCGGTGATAATGGTTGGTTGTTGGATGGGGCCAAGAAGTAATGTAGGGCAAGATGGGTAAAAAGTAGCAAGGGTGGGACAGTCGGCTTTTGCCTGCGTTATCCCCACCCTACAATTTTGCAATTAGTTTTGGAATTATTATGCGTGCATCTCCAACTATACCAAGGTCTGCCACGCCGAAGATCGGTGCTTCCGGGTCTTTGTTTACGGCTATTATTAGGGCGGCATCTTCCATGCCTGCCGTGTGTTGCACTGCACCTGATATGCCGCAGGCAAAATATACATCGGGGCGCACAGTTTTGCCCGTTTGGCCCACTTGCATGTCCTTGTGGGCAAAGCCTGCATCCACAGCGGTGCGGGATGCGGCAACTTCGCCACCAAGGGCTTTTGCCAGTTGTTTTAACGGCTCAAAATCACCACCCATGCCACGCCCGCCGGCCACAAGCACATTGGCTCCGGTAATGTCTTTGGTGGTTTTTTCCACCATCACCGTTTCAAGAATTTCCACATTAGCATCACTTGGTGCAAATTCCACATTAAGGCGAATTATCTCACCTATGCGCTTTTCGGCTTCCAGTGCAACCATCACCCCAGGGCGCACCGTTGCCATTTGCGGCCTGTGGTTTGGGCACACAATAGTTGCCATAATATTGCCGCCAAAGGCTGGGCGGGTCATTAGCAGCTCTTTGCCGTCCTCGCCAATTTCTAGGGTGGTGCAATCCGCCGTCAAACCTGTTTTAACCCGCGCAGCAACCCTTGGGGCAAGGTCACGACCGATAGAGCTTGCCCCAACCAGCACAATATCAGGATTTTCGTTTTTAATAGCGTAGGTGGCGGCTTTTGTATATGGCTCGGTCATAAAATCCCTTAAAATTGGGTCATCCACATATACAACCTTATCCGCACCGTGCTCCACCAAAGTTTGGGCAAGCCCTTCAATTTCATGTCCCATTAACAGGGCTACCACATCTTCCCCGGTAGTTTCTGCCAGCCGGCGTGCCTTTCCGATAAGCTCCAAGGACACCTTTTGCAACTTACCATCCACCTGCTCACAAATAACTAAAATATTTTTTGTAATCATATAACAAAATGCTCCTTTAATTTATTGATGATGATTTCAACAGCTTCATCATCACTAACTTGGTGGGTGGTGCCCTGCCCTTTAACCTGCTTTGGGAAGGATTTGCGCACTTGTGTCGGAGAACCTTTTAAGCCAACATCTTCCAAGGTCACAAAGTCCTGTAAATCTTCAAAAGTAATGGTTTTTACGGTTTTTATGTCATGGGCATCCACCACGCCGCCCACTGTCATATATCTGGGTCGGTTAAGGGTGGAAAGTGCCGTGACCACGCAGGGCATGTTAATTTTAATGCGCTGATACCTATCCTCAAACTGCCTTTGGACGATTAGGGCATTTTCGCCGTCAACCTTTTGTATGTGCTGGGCATAGGTAACCTGCGGAAGACCTAAATGTTCCGCAATTTGCGGCCCTACCTGTGCCGTGTCCCCGTCAATGGCTTGGCGGCCGGCAATTATCAAGTCGCCGCCGATTTTTTTAATGGCAGCGGCAAGGGTTTTGGATGTCGCCCATGTATCCGCCCCGCCAAAGGCACGATCGCTTATCAAATACGCCTCGTCACAACCCATTGCAAGCCCCTCCCGCAGGGCAACTTCCGCTTGGGGCGGCCCCATGCTTACAAGGGTTATGTGCCAGCCATAATTGTCTTTTAGCTCCAAGGCAGCTTCAATACCACACAGGTCGTCAGGGTTTATAATGCTGGGCACACCCTCACGTATTAGTGTGCCTGTTTTGGGGTCAAGCCGCACTTCGTTGGTGTTGGGCACTTGTTTTACACAAACTATTATTTTCATTTGGTGCCTCCTGCTGCTGTAATATGTTTTCTGTTATCCATTTCAATCAGTGAATTACTTCACCACGAAGCTCAATGGAACATCGAGATTTCGTGGCTCGTATTTATACCAAGGTAGGCGGCAATAGCAATTTTAATGCGCCCCGGGCATTGCTCCAATACCTTTAGCGTGCTGTCGGATATGGTTTTGTCCAACCTTAGCAGTGTGCCTTATAAATCAAATACAATCACTTTAATATTCATTTAATTTACCTTCATGCCGGCGGCAATAACCATTTTTTGCACTTCGCTTGTGCCTTCGTATAGTTCGGTAATCTTAGCATCCCGCATCATGCGCTCTATTGGGTATTCACGGATATATCCATAGCCGCCATGCAGTTGCAAACAACGGCACGTAACATCACTTGCCACTTCCGAGGCAAAAAGCTTTGCCATTGCCGCTTCGCTTGTATATTTTGCACCCGTATCCTTTAAGTATGCGGCACGGTAGGTTAGCAGGCGGGCAGCATCAACTTTTGTTTGCATGTCTGCCAGCTCAAACTGGGTGTTTTGGAACTGACTTATACGCTTGCCAAACTGCTTGCGCTCCCGCACATAAGCCACGGTGGTATCAATTGCGCCTTGGGCGATGCCAAGGGCTTGGGCGGCAATGCCAATGCGCCCACCATCCAGCGTTTGCATGGCAACCTTAAAGCCCTGCCCTTCTTTGCCCAACAAATTTTCTTTGGGGATTATGCAGTTTTCCATAATAAGCTCGCAGGTTAGCGAGCCACGTATGCCCATTTTCGCCTCTTTTTTGCCAATGGAAAAGCCGGGCATGTCCTTTTCAACAATAAATACGGATAGGCCCCTTGTGCCTTGGCTTTTATCCGTCATAGCAATAATTATATATACATGGGCGGCATCGGCGTTGGTGATGAAGATTTTTGTGCCATTAAGGATGTAATTATCCCCATCAGGCACAGCTTTGGTTTGTTGCCCTGCCGCATCTGTACCGGCACCGGCTTCTGTCAGCCCAAAAGCCCCGAGCCACTCCCCACTTGCAAGTTTTGGTAGGTATTTCGTCTTTTGCTCTGCCGTGCCCCATGCGTAAATGGGCTCCACGCACAAGCTGGTGTGGGCGGATACGATAACCCCTGTGGTGGCACATACTTTGGACATTTCTTCCACACACATGGCGTAGGCAAGGTTGTCCGCCCCTTGCCCGCCAAGCCCCTTGGGATAAGGGATACCCAGCATCCCCGTTTTTCCCAACTTTTCCACAGTTTCGTAGGGAAAACGTTCTTTTTCATCCACATCCCCGGCTATGGGGGCAACTTCTTTTTCCACAAAACTTCGGAACAGTTGCTGCATTAACAAATGTTTTTTTGATAAGCTAAAATCCATATCTTCCTCCTAATACGGGATTAGTCACGCCGCAGGCTGGTGTTTCGGAATATAGAGAGCATAATTTCGATAGATTCGCCGAAGGGGGCAAAAAGCTCACCGGCGTTTTCTGTTTCTGTGACATGTGTATGGGTTCCGTCAAAAAAAGTTGAAACAGCTGAGCCATCAGTTCTAAAAAGCGTACCATTTGTCCTGCGCCCATCATTTTCATCAAAAAGCCCCACAAACACAGTACCGTCAGCACTTCTTTGGATGCCTTCTGTCATATGCCCTGTCACAGGATGAAAGGTTCCGATTTCAAGGCGGCCAATATTAAATAGCCTTGCACCAATTAAAAACATGCCTGTTTCCGGGCAAAAAACCCCATCAGCCACCCATTGGTAGGGCATGTATGCAAACCCTTCTTGAAAACTCCCGGTTTCGCTGTTAAAAATCCCCCTAAGGGTAATGCCGTTTCGTTCCAATTCTGCGTAGAAAAGGGGCAGGGCAGCAATTTCATATAGCTGCCAGATGGTGATAATGCTGTCTTCTCGGGTATATATGCCTAATGGGTCAAACATATTATTACCCACACCGCCCATAATATTGCCTGCCTGCATTTTGCCAACTGCTTCCAATGCCCAAGGGGAAATTGCACCATTGTCGGAAAACCTTGGGGGTGATGCCGAAAAGTTCCAACCCAAAACAAGGGGTGTTAAGTGTGATAGTACAACAGCGGCTTGCTCACGGGTTAAGGGGTTGTCCGGGGCAAAGTTGCCCTCGCCCACACCTGATACTACACCGATGTAGCTTGCTTTTTGCACATTTATATCATTGGTGTCGTTAAAGGCTATGCGCCCTGCAATTTCCCTATTATTTATGGTTTCGTACAACGCAACGGCAAGGGCGGCAAATTCTGCCCTTGTGGTGGGTTGTTGGTAGTTTGATTGTAAGTTTTGCGGCACAAGGCCTGCATTGGCTGCCAATTCTACAAACTCCGCCGCCCAGTTTGATGGTGCAGCAACAATGGTTAATGAAGTAACTAAAAAAGACACCAAAAGCACTAAAAGTGCGGTTGTGATGCGTTTAATCATAATGACCCTCCCATATTGCGACGTATAATATGTGCTACTAAGCTTTTGGCGGCATTACCATAGCTTCGCCGGTGATAACCTGTACGCCGTCTTGGTTGGTTACCACACATTCCATGGTAACACGGTTTTTGTCGGTTATAATATCTTTAACGGTGCAGGTGGCGGTTATTGTATCACCAAAATACACAGGGGCTGTAAATTTCAAATCCTGTTTCATATAAATTGTGCCGGGACCGGGCATGTACATGCCAAACACCGTGGAAATTAGGGATGCGCCCAGCATGCCGTGGGCAATGCGACCCTTAAACATGCTGTTTTTGGCGGCAATTTCGTTTACATGAGCTGGGTTTAGATCCCCCGTGATGCCTGCAAACATGTACACATCCGCCTCACTTATGGTTTTGGTGAAGCTGGCGGCTTGCCCCGCAGTTAGTTGGTCAATAGTAAATTTTGTCATCTTTATCCTCCTAAATTTTCATTGTAAAACAAATTATTTGATTTGCTTCTGTAAAGCCGATTTTTTGATGGAATTGCCGGCTGGCTTGGTTATGCAATTCACAGTCTGATGCAAATTCGCTGCAACCCCTGCCTTTTGCCCAACTTTTACCAAATTCAACCAGCTGACGGGCTATACCCTGCCCACGAAAGGCGGGTTTTACATATATGGCTTCCAGATAGCCAACGGGGCTACTTTCTGTGCCCTCCACATAGTCATGGCGCAGGGATAGGCTGATGAAAGCAGCAGGTGTGCCGTCCGCATAATACAAAAACTCGTTGGGAAGTGTGCCGTTTGCTCGTTCTGCCAACATTTGCTCCGCTGTGTTTTCTTTCCACAGGGCGGCGCACATTTCTGCCCAGTCCCGCTCGTCCTTATCCGTTACTGCTGTAATCATTTTGCTTGCACCTCCCCAATAGGCGTGATTGTTACATTCACAACATCCCCCGGCTGTTTGTTTATTTTTGTGCGTATGGCCTTCGTAATGCCGATAATATAACAAACAGAGCCATCAGGGTTTTTAACACCCATATTTACCACGCTACCGCTGTATGGATGCCCATCAAAGGTTGCATCCACTTTTAGGCGGCCTTTCCTAAAAACCTCCCGTATATCATGGGGAAAGGCTATATAAGCCGTATCTTGGCCATCCACCTTTTGGATTATTGCTTCGTAGTTATAGGTCATTTATCTGCACCTTTGCCCAATAGTATTTCCTGCAAGGCTTTTTCAAAATGCTTGTCCTGTTGCACTGTGCGCTTGGATGGACCTTTTAGGCGTCCACCCGCCGCACGTACCTTCCTTGCGGTATGCCGCTGCATTAGCAGTGCATCTATATTTTCATCCGTACAAACCAAACCATTTTGGGTTATTGGCAAAGCCCTGCGAGCAAGGCACATTGCTGCCAAGCCATAATCTTGCGTGACAACCACATCCCCTGCTTTAATAAGATTTACCAGTACAAAATCTACACTGTCCGCCCCTTGGGAAACGGTAATGGTTGTTGCGCCCTGCTTTTCAATGCGGTGGGCAGTATCGCAGATTATGGTGCACTGCCAGCCCGCATTTAAGGCAAGCTTTACGGCAATATCCGTAACAGGGCAACCATCACCATCTATAAACACTGTCAACCGGACACCTCCGCAGACCCTCGTATTTTACGCTTAATTATCAGCAAAACCAGCAATGTGGCAGACGAAACCAAGCCGATAATGGACAAAATCAGTCCTGCAAGGGCAAAATTGTCACCTGTTTGAGGGTTGCCGCCGGAACCTGCCCCGCCGCCGCCATTTCCGCCACCATCGCCATCGCCATTATCGTTATCGTTGTCTCCACCACTGCTACCTCCACCTCCGCCATTACCACCACTATCACCATCATCATCGTCATCATTTTCAGGGGACTGGGTCGATTCTTGCGGGGGAGGGGGCGGAGTGGTTTCCTCCAATGGCACAAAGTTGGGGGTTATTTCCAGTGGGCCTTGGGTGGGTTCGTCATCCATAGTTGGCGGTATTTGTGCGGCATTGGGCGCATCCTGGGGAATATCAACATTTTCAGAACCATCAGGGGTTGCCATTTCCATACCGTCCACTGCCCAGTCATATAGCCAAGGCAATTCAATCTCCAACGGCAATTGATTGGGGTTAAAGCTTTCGGGTAAATCCGCCTGTTCCAGCAAATAACCAAAGGCTTCTTCCTGCTCCGGGGTAAGGCCAAAATTAAAGGTTATTGGAAATTCCTGCGGTTGCCAGCGGGCATAAAAGGCCAAATTTTGCGGGGGCATGGGGGTGTTGGGGGGCAAATCTTCAAAATCTACCTGCTCCCCATCGGGCATTCCCGCCACCCAGCCTGCAAAGTCAAAACCCGGGCGTTCGGGGGTTGGCAGGCTTTCCAAGGCTTCCCCAAAACCATCGGCAGTGCCTACCGCATCTCCCGCAGGTACAGAAAAGCCCAGTCCCGCAAGGGGCTCTTCCAGCGGCATCATAGGAAAAGCATCAGGGTGCAGCACATCCCCGTCAAAAGGCACAAATTGCAGGGCAAAATCATCCCCAGGCTGGTTTATATCGTGGTTGTTAAAGCCATGGGGCATGCCGCCCGACCAGTTGTCATTATGGATGGTGGCGGCATATAGGGTGCCAAGACCCGCAGACAGGTGATACAAAGTGCCGCTGGTAGCCGCATTACCCGCAAACATAGGCATGTCCGCTAATCGGGTCTGGGGACTGATAATATCCATAAGGCGCAAGGTGTCTAAACTATCAACAAAAATGCCGCCGCCACGAAATGCAGTGTTATCAAGCATTGCCCCGCCCGCCATTAAAAGGGAGGAATTGTCCGAAAGGTGAAACACCCCCCCATCCAGCCCTGTATTGCCCTGAAAAAAAGGGGTGCCGCTGATATTGATGCCGCTATTACCCATGGCATGGGCAACCCCACCGTTGGTATGGGGCGAGCCATTGCCGAAAAAGCCGCCGCCCTGCCCACGAAAGTTTAGCAAGCTATCATCCAACAAAAACACGCCACCGCCAAAATCTTGAAAAAAACCATCCCAAATGGTCATTTCTGCGCTGTTTAGCCAAAAGCCCAACCCACGCCCCGGCCCGCCGCTAAAAACGCCACCCATGATGCCCAAACTGCTGTCGGGGGCAAGGTTAAAAGCCACATCTAAATCCCCGGCATACAGCACAAAATCCCCGCCAATGGTTACATTTTGCCCCTCTGCAATTATTATGGTTTCATCCAAATAAATTTCGCCTTCAAGTATAATGGGGTCGGTTGCTGTGTTAACCAAATATTGCAAATCTGCTGACAGCATGTCTGCCGTTTCCGCCGAAATATCCAAATCTACACGCTGCAAGCGGCTTGTATGGGTGGATGTTGCGGGTTGTGCCGCCTCTGCCACCATCAATAAGTTGTAGGAAGCGATGCCGATGCCCGCCAAATTTGCCGCAATAATAACACAAAGGGCAATAAGCCGCCTTTGATAACGTTTTTTGGAAATTGCAACAGACATAAAACCAACCCCCTACGGGAAAATTCGTAAAATAAAGTTCGTGATAAAATTAATTTCATGGATAGGGCGGGCGATTGGGGAATTATCCAATAAATACACCACATCCACCGCCGAATTAGCGGAAAGATACACAACCACAACCGCAAGTACCACCCATGTAACCAAAAGCCCCATAAGCCCGCCCAAAAGCCCGCCTAGCAGGCGGTTAAGCTCCTTAATAACAGGCAGGCGTGCCACCAAATTTAGCGCACGGGCAAGGAATGTAAGTGCCACAATAACCAGCACAAAAACGATAACCAGCGATATTATGTTTATAACAATACCCGCCAAAAAGTTTGAAATATATTCGTTTATATTAAGTGCGCCAAGGGCATTGTGCACCACGGGCGTGCTGTTTTCGTAAAGGGCATTAAGCATCACTTGGGGTAGGGGCAGGCTTTGTATCAGTTCGCCGTAGGCTTCACCTGCCCGCTGTTCCACTAAATAATCAAGCCCTAAAAGGCGGCCAATTGATGTGGAAAGGGATTCAAAAAGCCCGTCAATGCCCCGCAAAAACCGCCCCATATGAGGATATAGTAGGTTTGTAAGAAAAATTGCTAATATAAGGTTAGCAAAACCAAGCACCGTACGGATAAAGCCGCGCCAGGCACCCCCAATTATGCACAAAGCAAAAATACCAAGTACCAAAAAATCCAGCCAAGTCAACTTATTCTCCCCTTTCGATTTTATTATATCAAAATTAAACCAATAATTCAACCACAGGTTTATTGATTTTATGCTTGGCCGATGATATTATGTATTTAGACAGTAAGCAAAAGCAACACGAGAGGGGGTCGGAGATGGACGTACAAAAAACCGGTGACTTTATAAAGGCAAGGCGCAAGGAGTTAAAGCTTACCCAAACCCACATAGCGGATGAGTTGGGCGTAAGTGCCCAAGCCGTAAGCAAATGGGAACGGGGTGAAAATTTACCGGATGTTGGCTTTATCCCGGACTTGGCAAAAATGCTGCACACCACCATAGAAGAAATTCTAAGCGGCGGCGCAGATGAAGTGCAGCCCGACCTTAACAGCTTCGCCAGCCTAAACCCATCACAAAAAACGGAGCTTATAGCAAAAATCTTGGTGCTGGAAGATTATGCCATAACACTGGACGAAATTTTACCTTACAGCGGCATACCCCATAAAAACGCCATCTTAGGCCACATTATTAACCGCAGGGACTTTGAGGTGTTGGAGCAGATAACCACCTACCTTGACAACAACATGAAACTGACCATACTGCATGCCCTGCTAAATGACACAAGATATGATATTATCGAGGACATAATGCCAACCTTTAACCGCAAACACAGGGATGCCATAGTGGACCATATAGCGGCAAACCCCACCCAAGAAATACTTGACACATTAGAAAATTTTATGCCATTTTTTGACAAAAACCAGATTGAAAGATTATTAGGAGGAAAAAATTATGAATAAAAAGAATAATAAGAGAATGCAAATCAGAACTTACAACCCAATTGACAGTGTTGGTAGCTTTTTCAGAATAGCCGCAGGCCTATAATCACATAAGGAGGAGAACATATGAGTGAAGGCAGAATTAAAATATTAGAAATGCTACAAGAAGGCAAGATTACCGTGGATGAGGCAATGGCAATGCTTGCCCAATTCCCGGAAGAAGAACAAGCCCAGAACCAGACCAATAACAATCACGATAACAATAACGACAGCCGCAAAGAAAGGGAGTACACAGCCAGCTTTGACTTTGCCGATGTGGGCAACACCATCAAGGGCGCAATAAGTAATGCCCTGTCCGCTTTGGATGACATTGACATACAAATCGAAATTGGCGGCGGCAAAAAGTATCATATGAATTTCGAATCCGAGCCAATTACGGATACTGCAATACCGTCCCTGCGCTTGCTGGGTAAAAACGCCCCCGTAACCATACATGGATACGAGGGTAGCACAATCCAAATTAACACCAAATATGCCACCAAATCCCGTGGGGCAACCCTGCATGTGCAGGAGCAAAATGGAAATTACGAACTTTTGTATGATTATAACGCCGTGCGCTCGGTTGCGGTGGAATGTTATGTGCCACGCCATATACTAATACAACAACTGCATGGCGAAAGCAAAAATTCCGCATTGGAGTTGTATGATGTGCAAGCAGGGCATGTGGAGCTTTTGACCAAAAACAGCAAAATCAGCTTAGAAAGTGTGACCGCCCCAAATATTGTTGCACGCACCAAAAACAGTAATATTGAAGCCCGCTATATCAACACAGCCCATTTGGACTTGGAAACCAGCAATTCCAAAATCGAAATTGAAGAGGTGGTTGCAAAAATTGCCCGCCTAACAACATCCAATGCCAAAATAAGCACCGAAAGCATAAATATACAGCAATTGTACATGAAAACCAGCAATGCAGGCATTAAGGTGGAAGAAGCCCTTAATTTTACCAACGACGAGACAACGCCGGAATTTGGCAGCCAGCAACGCCCGGAGGGTATATTGCTTGCAGAGCGTGTAATCGAAGCCCACACATCCAACGGCACAGTGCAAATTTATGTACCCGATGATGTGGCGGTTAAGTTGCAAGCCAGCACCAGCAACGGCCGTATAGACAGTACCTTAACCAACCTTATCGCCCACGAAATAAGCAAAAACTATCTACATGCCACCAGCCAGAATTACGATACCGCCCAAAAGCGGGCAAGAATTGATATAAAAACCAGCAACAGCAGTGTTAAAATTAAGCAGGAAGATTAAATTAAAAAGACGGTTGTACACAACCGTCTTTTTAATTTAATTTTGCCCACGGCTACCGGGTTTTACGGCAGGCAACTTACCTTCTTTGCAAAGGGGGCATTCATCAGCGTCATAGGATTCGATTGTGGTGGTGTAAGCCGCTGCTGTTTTAACGCCAAAGTCCACTGTGCCGCCGGTACGATCCACCAACAAGGCAACGGCAACCACCTCACCGCCGGCAGCACCTACAACCTCCATCACTTCCCGCACACTGCCGCCTGTGGTTACAACATCTTCCGCAACAAGCACTTTCGTGCCTTTTTTAATCTCAAAGCCACGGCGCAGGGTCATTTTACCATTTTCCCGTTCGCAAAATATGGATTTTGCACCAAGCTGCCTTGCCAGCTCGTAACCCAATACAATGCCTCCCACAGCAGGCGCAACCACTACTTCAATGCCATCATAGTCCAAACCACCAAGGTCGCATAAATAATCGCCTACAATTTCTTCCGTAACATTGGGGTTTTGTAGTATTTTTGCACACTGCATATAATAGGCCGCATGGCGGCCGCTGGTTAGTATAAAGTGGCCTTCCAAAAGTGCATCACAGTCCCTCAGAATCTTCTCAATGCGTTCCATGTGTAACATCTCCTTTAATTTGGTTAATTCGTGATTTTTGGTGGGGCAAAAGCGTGTTGTAAGTTGTACCTGCCATGGAGTACAAAAACGGGTCGCCCGCATCGGTTTGGATGCCGCTAAGCTCCTCAATAATAGCATGGGTGCAAAACGGCACATAACTGGGGCAATAGCCCCCTTCGTGCAGGCAAACCATGGGCAAGTTTAACCCTTTAATAGCACGGGTCATATAGCGATACCCTTCCGTTGTCACCATCAAGCGGCTAAGGGGGTCAAAAAAGTTTGCATCCTGCCCCGCTGATACAATTATAAGTTCCGGCGCAAACCTCTCCATGGCGGGTATAACGATTTGGTCAAAGGCATATTTATAAACCGCATCACCGGAACCTGCATATAGAGGAATGTTGATGTTAAACCCCCTACCCTGCCCCTTACCCAAATCTTTCGCACCACCCCTGTCTACGGGGTCATATCCCTCTTGATGCAGGGATATGAACAGGACAGAATCATCCTCATAAAAAGCATCCTCTATTCCATTGCCATGGTGTGCATCCCAATCCACAATTGCAATTTTGCTCACGCCAAGATGTTTTTGGGCATATTTAGCGGCAATTACAGCATTATTAAAGATGCAAAAACCCACGCCACGGTCAGCTTCGGCATGATGTCCCGGCGGCCGAGTTAAGGCATAAGCCGTTGGCATTTCGGGATTTTCCATAACCGTGCGCACAGCGGTTATCGCCCCACCAGCAGAAAGCTTTGCAATTTCATAAGACCCAATGCCCACAATGGCAGAATCGCCGCAATCCCCACCTGTTGTTTGGCTAAGATGCCTTACCGCTTCAATATGCCGCCTTGTATGGAAATATTCAAGTTGGGCTTCTGTAGCTGCGGTCGGCTTTATTTGCACCAACTGCTCCATCAGCCCGCTGCGCATAAGTAAATTCTTAATCCGCCGTTTGCTTTCGGGGTTTTCCACAAAGCCCAGCTCCTGTATATACCCCACGGCGGGTTCAAATAATGCGCCGCCACCCGTGTTGTGCCAAAAATAACTTTCGTCACATATAAATGCGGTTTTTTTCATCACTTGCCCCCTCCAAAAAAATCTCTGCCACAATTATACACTCTGCGACAAAACCAGTCAAGAATTTTCAATAAAGCTATTGACAAGCCCCGCTTGCAAGGTTATAATATACACATTCCTGCAAATTTTGCTGGTGGCATAGTTTGTAAGCAAACACAGAGGTGTTTTGCAAACAAATACAAAAAGAACACGCTGGGCGGCGGAACCGTGCAAAGTGAAGCCACCCAGCGTGACTTGGAGCCAATGGGCTCAGTGATAATTTTACATCATTTGAGCCTTGTTTGTCAAGCCCAAAATTGGGCAAAGTCAAAGGAGGTTATTTTTGTGGATAAACAAAGAGAACTCATGGAGTGGCAGGCAAAATACGACGCAAAAGACAACGAACTGGCAGACTATACAATTAGTTACCGAGGTCCGAAATCGGATTTATTATTTAACCCGCCCAAGGATTACGCCCAATTGAGAGACGAAAAGGCGTATTTAGAAGACAAGATTAGGCAATTGGGTGGAATAGTATAACAAAAAACCGCTACGAAACCTCTCGTAGCGGTTTTTGTTGTTAAGACCTATATCTTTATCCACATAACAGGGCGGATGCCCACGTTAAACAAGTCAGTGCTTTTGCGGTTTACAAAATCCCCCGTGGTAAGGATTTTACCTTCCACTGTTACACATGCGGCAAGGCCGGGGTGGTTGCCTTGGTCACTTAACAGCCAGCGGGACGGTGTACCGTCTGACAGAATAGCTTTGCGGTCGCTATTATAAATATCATCAATGAAAAAGCGGTTTTTGCGGCTTTGCAACTGCCCGCTGTCACCAAAATACTTTACAACCTCACTAATGGACAGCAAGTAAATTTCATCTAATATCTGCGCCCGCTCCTTAGGGCTGAATTTAGCACGAAAGGCATCATTTAGGTATTTGCGCACATCCGAGTCCTTCCATGTCACTCCCTCAAAAGTGTGGTGGTATTGAGCCTTTTCCAAAATATCTTGAGAGATGATTAGGAATTCATCATCGCCGCCCCTGTCAATAATCCACCAAGTAAAGCCGCCAAATTCCATGGTTTCAAAAGGTTTTTTGGCCGGCCGCCAAAGGGGGTACAGCACGGCGGTTTGGGAAAAGTGCATAAGCTCCCCGCATTGCTGGTAGCCAAATTTGGCATAAACGCCGCCGCCATGGTATGGCGTGCTCGCTTCCAAATACGTAGAAATGCCTGCTTTATCAAGGATATCAAGGTGATATTTTAACAATGCGCCGCCAATGCCCTGCCCCTGCATGTCCTTAGCGGCAACCACCGCTACCAACTCATAAAACGGCTCCATAGGCGGGCAGCTGTCATAGGATTTTTTGCTTATTTCCTTGTAATTTGGGGCGTATTTGCCCACCACCTTATAAACTTCTTCCGATACCTCGGGATCCAAATCATGCGGAAGCCAAACGGTTGCACCTACCAGCTCCCCCGCCCCATTTTCCGCCAAATGGCAAACACTGCCTGCGGCACTAATATATGTTATGTAATAAGCCTTAACTGTTGCAATGCGGTCCGCAGGCTCCGGCACAACCCAGTGGAAAAACACATCATCAAAATAGCGGGATGCGATAAATTCCGCCACTTTTTCTATCTCGTCTTGTCTGGCCGGTCTAATCGTAAAATCTCTCATTATTGCAGCTCCTCCTGTAAATTGTGCTAAATACAGTATAGGGCATAATTAACCCGCCGTCAATGGTGGTTTTTTATTCGATGCGATAAAGCAAAACCATTGATATAGGCCATGGTTATCCGGCCCGCTTTTTGCATCTTGATTTTTTTGCAGGTTTATGTTATGGTTGTATTTGCAAGAAATTGGGAGTGAGGATATGTCAAAACGCAAGAAAATCCAACAAGTTACTGTGTATGAGGAAGCCCCGCCAATCCAGCAGGGCATTTTGGCAACGCTGGAAACAAATTACATGCCATATGCCATGAGCGTGATAGTTTCCCGTGCAATACCCGAAATTGACGGCTTTAAGCCCGCCCACCGCAAACTTTTGTATACCATGTACAAAATGGGCTTGCTTGCTGGCAACCGCAGCAAATCCGCTGATATTGTAGGCACCACCATGCGCCTTAACCCACATGGCGAAGGGGCTATTTACGAAACCCTTGTACGCCTTACCCGTGGCAACGAAAGCCTTTTGCATCCATTAGTGGACAGCAAGGGCAATTTTGGTAAGGTGTACAGCAGGGACATGGCATATGCGGCCAGCAGGTACACAGAAGCCCGCCTTGCCCCCATCTGCACCGAAGTTTTTAAGGATATAGACAAAAATACTGTAGAATTTGTTGACAACTATAATGGCACATTAAAAGAGCCCGTGCTGTTGCCAACCACCTTCCCTAACCTGCTGGTTACACCAAATACGGGTATTGCGGTGGGCATGGCAAGCTCCATCTGCTCCTTTAATTTGGAGGAGGTTTGTAACGCCGTTGTAGGCCTGCTTAAAAACCCTGATTATAATGTGGAAAAATCCATCATTGCGCCGGATTTTTCCACGGGTGCGGAGCTTATTTATAATCCCGAGGAAATGGCAAGGATTTATGAAACCGGCCGGGGCGGCTTTAAGTTGCGCTCGGTTTACACATATGACAAGGATAATGGCTGTATCGAAGTATCCGAAATACCCTATACCACCACCATCGAAGCTATTATTGACAAAATACATGCACTAGTAAAAGCCGGCAAATTCAAAGAAATAACAGATGTGCGGGACGAAACCGACTTAAAAGGCTTAAAAATCGCCATAGACATTAAAAAATCTGCCGACCCTGATGTGCTTATGCAGCGGCTTTTTGCCGCAACACCGCTAATGGATAGCTTTTCCTGCAATTTTAATTTGTTGATAGATGGGCGTCCCGTTACCCTTGGTGTGCGTGATATTTTGCTACATTGGATAGACTTCCGCAAGCGGTGTATCCACGGGCGGCTTGGCTTTGATTTGGAAAAAAACCGTGAAAAACTGCATCTTTTAGAAGGCCTTGCTAAAATTTTGATGGATATTGACAAGGCAATACGCATCATCCGTGAAACCGAGAAGGAACGGGATGTTATCCCCAATCTATGCCGGGGATTTGATATTGACAAGATGCAAGCGGAGTATATTGCGGAAATCCGCTTACGCAACCTTAACAAAGAATACCTGTTAAAACGGATTGGCGAGCGGGATGCCCTAACCAAAGAAATTAACGAAATTGAAGGAATTTTGGGGGATGAAGACAAATTAAGCAATATCATCGCCGCCGAGCAAAGGGCAATTATTAAAAAATACGGCCAGCCCCGCAAAACACAAATTGTGGATGCGGAGGAAACAACCACCAAACCCACTATTTTTGTGGAAGATTATCCAGTTAGCCTTTATTTAACACGGGAAGGTTACTTCAAAAAAATCCCGGCCACATCCTTGCGGACAAACCCCGCCATTTATGTGAAGGAGGATGATGCAATCATACAAATTGTGGCGGCACAAAATGTGGATGATATACTATTTTTTAGCAACAAACACAACTGCTTTAAGATAAAAGCCCATGAGTTGGAAGAACATAAACCAAGCCAGTTGGGGTCATACCTTAACAATGTGCTTTCCAGTGAGGATGATGAAAAAATCCTGTTTGTAGCGGCCACCGGCGACTACAACGGTCATCTGCTATTTGCCTTTGAGAATGGCAAAGCTGCCCTTGTCACCTTGTCCAGCTATGCCACACAAAACAACCGCAAACGGCTGCTAAACGCAATTTCGGACAAATCCCCGCTAATTTTCGCCGACCATTTAACGGCGCATAGGAATTATACCGTAACCTTTATGGGCAGAAAGGGCGAAATGCGCCGCTTTGTGTTTAACACGGATATTTTGCCCATATATTCCGCTAAAAACGCAGGGGGGGTGCAAGTTGCTAAGCTGCCCCCACGTGATGGCAAAATGCTAAGCTTTGCACCGGCAGAGGGGGACACCACCACCGAGCTTCTCCCCTCCCGTGGGGAGCTTGTTCAAGACAACACGCAATTAACCTTATAATTTACAAACAAGTGATGCTTTTATATTGCTAAAATTGATTTTTTAATCGTTTGCTTTAATGCCAGCTTAAAAAAGACTTTGCTTAGGGAGGAGAAAGCACCCTTTGAGCTCGCTGTTAATATAAAACGTGAAGAGGTCAAGTATGAGTGTAACTTTTTCAAAACCGCCTTGGCACAATATATCAACCGACAGACCAAGGACAGAAAGATGCTAAAACGCATTAATGAAATTATTGTGGATATTGAACGCAATGGACTTATGGGCGGAATTGGCAAGCTGAGGTTTTGAAGCATCACAAAGCTTATAGCCGTCGTATTGATAAATCCAATAGATTGGTTTACGCTACGGAAGGCGAGGATGGCATTCGGATAATATCATGCAAATGGCATTATGATGATTAACCTGCCCCAAGAGGAGCTTTATGGATTCGTGGGGAGCTTATTGATAACCAGCTAACCTTATAACAAAACAATACCATTGCAGGTCTAACTTGCAATGGTATTGTTTTAATTCTTCATTTAGTTATGAAGTCTATCGTTCCAATCCATGCTAAAAGTTCGGTGTTTTTCCTGGTCACCTCTGTGTTGTATGCCATAATTTCAGAGTTTTTTGCAGTTGCGTTGGCATAGGATAAGGGCACTCTTTTTCTGTCAAAACAACACAGTCGCTGGGTAAAGTTCGCAATTGCGCCGTTTTCTTATGTACTCGCCTTTGAGACATTGCTTCTTTGTTCGTGAATTGCTTTTTGGATTTCAACAGGATTTTTGCAATACACATAGTAGTGCGTGCCGGGTCCGTGGATGATTAGGTGGTTATTTTTAGCAGAAACCGAAATTTGGTCAAAACTGAGCATAAAATCAAACCGACGCAAATCGCAAAGATAAAACCATTTTGATATGCCGCGCCCAGACACACCACTCTTATCCACCTTAATGTAGGTGCTGGAAATAGCCGAAGCAACCAAAGGTGCAAGGATCACTTCTACTATTGCAAGTACGATAAAAACTGCAAACATCTCATTTCTTACATTTGTTGTAGTCATCACTCCACGATGCCAATCAAAGCCGGTAGACACGGTTGTTTGGCCCCACGTAAAAGCTAAGATGACACTTAAAGCAGCATTGGCCAAGTAAAGAGCCACCCAGCCTGCAATTGCTGGGTTTTCTTCGCCCCTACCCCTTATGGCATCATCAGATATTACCTCCTTCACTCGGCTCGGTAAAGAGTGATGGCATAAAGGGCAGTGGGTCAACTCTTCTTCGATAACGACCGCCTTGCAGTGCGAACAGTCTCGTGCCTTAGCAGTGACATCGCTTTGAAAATTAGACATAAAAAATCCTCCTTTGACTTTGCCCAATTTTGGGCTTGACAAACAAGGCTCGTGTGAGTTAAGATTATCACTGAGCCTATTTTGGCTTTGAAGCACGCTGGGTGGCTTTACTTTGCACGGTTTCACCGCCCAGCGTGTTCTTTTATTTGCCATCTGCAAATTTCGCAGAATATGTGTATATTATAACCCTGAGGGCAGGGCTTGTCAATAGCTTTGTTGAAAGTTCTTGACTGGCTTTGTTGTGGGGTGTATAATTGCTGTAAAGGTGGTTGGGGCAATGAAAATTAACATGCCTGCAGGGGCTGAATGGATAATTGAAAAGCTTAAATTGGCAGGCTTTGATGCTTATGTGGTGGGCGGCTGTGTGCGGGATGGTTTGCTGGGCAAAACCCCCACCGACTGGGACATAACCACACCCGCCAAACCCGAAGAAATTTCCGTCATTTTTGCTGACCAAAAACAAGTAAGTATTGGGCAACGCCACGGTACAATCTCTATTAAATCCCATGAGCAGTATTTTGAGGTGACAACATACAGAATTGACGGGGTTTACAGCGATGGCCGCCGTCCCGATGCAGTCAGTTTTACCAATGAGCTAACCGAAGACCTTGCCCGGCGGGATTTTACCATAAACGCCATGGCCTACAACCACCACGCAGGGCTTGTGGACCCCTTTAATGGCGTGGATGACTTGCAAATACGGCAAATACGCTGTGTGGGCGATGCGGAGCTTCGCTTTGGAGAGGATTACTTGCGCATTATCCGTGCCTACCGCTTTGCCGCCGTGCTGGGTTTTTCGTTGGAAGAAGGCACAAAGCAAGCTGCTGTATCAGGCCGCCGCAATCTGCACCAAATCGCCCGTGAGCGGGTGCAGGCAGAACTTTCCAAGTTGCTTATTGCCGGCAACTTTGCCGCCATCAAAACCTTTTTGGACGATTGCGCCGACACACTTTTCCCCGACATTGCCGCCCTGGGTGGTGTTGTGCAAACCAATGATTATCATGTTTATGATGTATATGGCCACACGCTGGAAGTTTTGCGAAACGCCCCGCCACTCCTTCACCAGCGGGTTGCCGCCCTTTTCCATGATGTGGGCAAAGCCCACACAAAAACCACCGATGATGCAGGTATTGACCATTTTTACGGGCATGGTGCCGTTTCTGTGGAGATTGCAAAAAAATCCCTAAAATACTGGTGTTTTGACAATGCAACCACCGCAAGGGTGCTGGATATAATAAAATACCACGGGCGCACCGTTTTGCCCGAAAAAACTGCAATTAAGCGGTTTATCAGCCAAGCAGGAGTGCAGACAGTTGCAGATGTTTTGGAATTTCAAATGGCGGACAATTTGGGCAAATCCCAATTTGCCATTGATACCACCCTGCCCCGCATTAAAAAAGCACAGGAAATACTTTCCCAAATTTTGGAAGAAGGCGAGCCGGCCACCGTCAAAGACCTTGTAATAACAGGCAAAGATGTGATGGATTTACTAAATATCCAGCCTAGCCCCGTTGTTGGAAAGCACCTTGCCCGCCTGCTGGAAAAAGTGATTGAAAATCCCGAACTTAATACCTTAGAATCCCTGCAATCAATGGTTTTGAGCCATGCGGGCTTGGATAGTGGACAGTAACTCCTCATCCAGCCCCATTTTTTTGCAAATATCCAATGCATTGCGTGGTATGGGGTCGTCTATACCGGCGGGGTGCAGAGTATAGTCCATATTGCCCGTTTCCGACAGGCCTGCCACACGATAATGGGCTGTGGCATAGGGTGTTATGCGGTCATAGTGGGTAGAGATCAAAGAAACGGCATTTTGGCGGGATAAATAGGATGTTAAGCCCTGCACTATTGCGGTGGCTTCGGCAGGATTTGTGCCACGGGCAGGCTCGTCCACAGCAAGGAAGGTAAGCCCTTTGTTTAGGGCGGAAATTGCGGTATTAATTCGTGCAATCTCACCGCCGAAGGTGGATAGGCCTTCTTGCGCAGACTGGGCATCATCAGCAATAAGGTGGATATGGTCAAACATGGGTATTTGGGCAGTTTTGGCAAAAACGAAAAAGCCCAATTGGCATAACACAATGTTTAGGACTGCGGTTTTAATGGCCATGGATTTGCCCCCCATATTTGCCCCTGTGATAACGGTGATACCCTCTGGCATATCCATGGAAATTTTTGTAAACACTTTGCCCTTTTGTGCCAAATTATCTGTAAAATATGGGTTTGCCATTTCGGTTAGGGCCACCGCATTGCCGATGGTTGGGCGCACCGCACCCAAATCCTTGGCAAGACGGGCTTTGGCCATGGTTAGGTCAAGATTTCCAATAGCTTCCATATTGTGCAAAAATGCTGGGATGTGGGGGCGCAGGGCATCAGTCAGCCCTTCCATCACCTGCCGCTCCTCGGCATCCTCTGCTGCCACTATTTTTGCACGCTGTTCCATCAAATTTTGGGCTTCTAAGCGGTTTTTTTCTTTGCGTAACTCCGCCAGCACGGGGGATTGCAGGGAAAACGGGGCAAGGCGTTGGTTTTGCGGGTCAAGTATGTTTAGGGCATCACCCATGGGGATTAGGGTTATGCCTTGCAAATGAGGTATTTCGGTGGCCAAAAGCCTTTCAAGGGTTAGCAAAAACCCCTTCACCTCAAACAGCTCCACTTCGTTTAGGGGCAGGGATTTGGCTTTTTCTATGCAGCCACGGATATTTTTGAAATGTGCAAGGGTGGTGGTTAGGTCGGGAACAGGCACCCACCCTACGGTTTGTATATTATTAAAGCAGATTTCGGCTTCTTCGGTGGTTAGGGGAGCTATTTTTTTGGCTTTTTCTATGCCGTAGGGGGTAGCGGGCTGCAACCTACGCAAGATGAAGCTTAGCCCGATTTCATCTTGCTGTTTGGGCGTCAAGTTAAACATGGTTTGCCTCCAAAATATCAAAAACAGGCAGCGGCAGGGCGGCCTGCATTTTAGACAAAAAATCTTGCGGCGGAAAGTGCCCACCCCTTGGAGAAAATGGATTTATAGCTACCGCCACAAGGTTTAGGGGGGATTTAACAGCAAGGGTTGCACCTTTAATGTGCAATTTTTCATAAGTGGCGGCAGTTATTAGGATTTTTGTGGGGTCATCCGCCACAACAACCTTGCCCTGCAAATTTGTGCCGGAGGTTATAAGGTGTTTAATTTTGCCCTCGGTTACCGCCCCTTCCATAAGTATGTTATCAGTAGCTTCATGGGCTTTTGGCAGGGTCAATATGTCCACTGCATGGCGGGTTTTTGCTGCAACCTCATCCATATTGGGTGAAAGTGTCGCCCCCGTACAAAGCACAGCGGACTGGGCAATTGCGGGATTTGCGAAGGTTTTTCGGCTTATTGCCCCATCAATAATTACTTTATCTGTTGTTGGCATATTTTGGATAATATCTGCCATTTGGGCAACTATTGATGGGCCTGCCAGCTGAACATAACCCGCAGATAATGCTCGAACCATAACAATCCTGCCCAGCGGCGTTGCATGGGCGGTAACGGCCTGCACTTCCAATGTAATGTCGCATTGGGGCAAAAGCCCTTCGGCGGTAGCAACAATTGCGCCCACGGGCACGTAAATACGGGGTTTTGGAGTGCTTGTAACCAAATCTGTATCTTCCCCATCCCGCCCTATACTTGTTAGGGCAAGGCTTTGTCCATCCGCCGCAAAGCCCGCAATTAGGTGGTTTAACAGGGTTGTTTTGCCCACATTTTTGTCCATGCCGATTATACTTATGGTTTTGTAAGGTTTTAACAAGTCAATCATACAAAAATCTCGCCAACTAAGTATGTTACGGCTTTGCCGCTTATTTTTATCCGCTCGCCGCAATTTTCCAAATGCAATATACCGCCACGGGCAGAAACTTGGGCGGCCGTAAGCCTGTTTTTATCTAATTTCCTGCTCCAATAAGGGGTTAGCAGGGTGTGGGTACTGCCCGTTACGGGGTCTTCATCAATGCCGCATTTTGGGGTAAAGTAGCGAGAAACAAAGTCCGACCCCAACCCATCCGCCTTTGCAGTGATAATAAGCCCGGAAAGGTCGATTTTAGCGGCTTTTAGCAGGTCGCATACGGCATTGCGCACTTGTTCTTCATTTTCAAAAATCAACATATATTCATCCGTGCCACGCCAAAGCTCCACGGGCTTGAAATTAAAGCAATCTACCGAATCGATTGGGTCAATTTGCCAAATTTTATCTGCGGGAAAGTCCAGGGTCAACAAATCCCCTTTTTTTGCCACATACAGGGTCTTATCACCCGTGATAAAGGTAATTTCCTGTTTTTGGTGGTTTTCGTGGTTAAAAATCACATAGGCGGCTGCTAAGGTTGCGTGCCCGCACAGGGGCACCTCCACCATTGGCGTAAACCAACGTATGGCAAAATCCTCATCATTTTCCACCACAAAAGCAGTTTCCGACAAATTGTTTTCCATGGCAATCTTTTGCATCAAGTCATCACTTATCCATTTTTTCCCAAGCAAGCAAACCCCGGCAGGGTTGCCGCCAAAAACCTTGTCCGTAAACGAATCTATTTGATAAAATTTCAAAATATCACCCCTTGCATCAAGGATAGCACACCGCACCCGCCATGTAAAGGTTTTTTTGGACTTGCCAAAACCCTTTTTGCAAGTTATACTATGATAAAGAGAAAATTTTTACGAGGTGTTGGGATGAGAGAGGTTGTAATTGTTTCTGCTGCACGTACGGCAATTGGCAGTTTTGGCGGGGTTTTTAAGGATGTTTCTGCTGTGGATTTAGGCATTGCCGCAGGGGCGGCCGCCTTGCATCGGGCAGGCATAGCATCCAGCCATGTGGATGAAGTGATTTTTGGCAATGTTTTGCAGGCGGGGCTTGGGCAAAATGTGGCACGCCAAATATCCATGGGCTTGGGCATTCCGCAGGAGGTGTCATCATTTGTCGTAAACAAGGTTTGCGGCAGCGGCCTAAAGGCAGTGGAGCTTGCCGCACAAGCCATCATCAGCGGCTGTTCCGATGTGGTGCTTTGCGGCGGCACGGAGAATATGAGCCAAGCACCTTATCTTTCAAAAGATATGCGTTGGGGGCAAAAAATGGGTAATACCCAGCTGATAGACACCATTGTGGCTGATGGTTTAACCGATGCGTTTAACAGTTACCATATGGGCATAACCGCCGAAAATTTGGCGGAAAAATTTGGCTTTACAAGGGAGCAACAAGACGCATTTGCGGCAAGTAGCCAGCAAAGGGCAGAGGCGGCAATTGCAAGCGGAAGATTTGCATCAGAAATAGCCCCTGTCACAATTCCCCAGCGCAAGGGTGACCCTATTGTAGTGGATGCGGATGAGTATCCCAAGGCAGGTACCACAGCGGAAGGGCTGGCAAAACTGCGCCCCGCCTTCCAAAAAGACGGAACAGTAACTGCCGGCAACGCATCGGGCATAAATGATGGGGCGGCGGCTTTGGTGGTGATGAGCAAGGAAAAGGCAGATGCGCTGGGAATCAAACCCCTTGCTACCATTGCAAGTTTTGCAAGCGCAGGTGTGGATCCCGCAATTATGGGCATAGGCCCTGTGCCCGCCACGCAAAAGGCATTGGCAAAAGCAGGCCTAACATTGGCTGATTTAGATTTGATAGAAGCTAATGAAGCCTTTGCGGTGCAGGCCTTGTCCGTAGGTAAGGAATTGGGGCTGGACCCTGCAAAAGTTAATGTAAACGGCGGCGCAATCGCCCTTGGGCACCCCATCGGTGCAAGCGGCGCAAGGGTGCTTGTAACCCTTATCCACGAAATGGGTAAAACAGGCGCAAAGCATGGGCTTGCCACCCTTTGCATAGGCGGCGGACAGGGGATTGCTATGATAATTAAGAATTAGGAGTTGGGAATAAGAAATGGATAAAGTGCTATATTTAAGCGACCCCTGCGGCACTTGTGCCACTGCGTTTTGGAAAGAAAGTTATTTTAAGAAGCCCGACGGTTTATTTGTCGTGCACGAAAAAGATGCAAGCGAAGCGCAGAAAAGAAGTGGTACGGCGTATTTTCGCCTTATACATCACCTTACAGGGGGTTTTGAAACCACCCTGCCCCACGGCTTTGCATACAAAAGTGTTGATCTGCCGCAGGAAGCAGGTCTGGTTGCGGATATTATCAATAAATGCTACGAAGGTTATAGTTTAAGCGGCGAAGCCGTGTTAAAATGGACAAAATACCCGGTTTTTGACCAATCCCTTTGGGTGCTTATTTGGGATGAGGCCGCCGATGCGCCCGCCGCCCTTGGTATTGCCGATTTTGATAACAATGTGGCAGAAGGGTCGCTGGAATGGATTCAGGTTTTGCCCGGTTATCGTGGGCAAGGTTTGGGGCGTATGGTGGTAAATGAATTGTTATCCCGATTAAAGGGGCAGGTGGACTTTGTTACCGTTAGCGGGCAGGTGGATAATACCACCAACCCGCAAGGCCTATATCGTCGGTGCGGGTTTGTTGGTGATGATATTTGGTATGTAGGCAAAAATTAGGAATGAGGAATGAGGAATGGATAAAGTGATTTCGTTTGAAAAAGCAGCGGGACTTGTTAAAGATGGTGCAACCATAATGTTTGGCGGCTTTATGGCAAATGGCACAGCCGAAGGCATTGTGGATGCCCTTGTTGCCATAAATGTTCAAAATTTAACCATTATTTGCAACGACAGTGGTTATATCGACCGTGGCGTTGGTAAGTTGATTGTTAATAAGCAATGCACCAAACTAATTACCAGCCATATCGGGCTTAACAAAGAAACCGGGCGGCAAATGACAGCAGGTGAGATAGAAGTGGTACTAACCCCCCAAGGCACATTGGTGGAGCAGATACGAGCCGGCGGTTACGGCCTTGGCGGCGTGCTAACCCGCACAGGCATTGGCACTTTGGTGGCAGATGGCAAGCAAACTGTGGATGTGGATGGTGTAACATACCTGCTGGAAAAACCTTTGCGGGCTGATTTTGCAATCCTTGGCGGCTCCCTAGTGGATAAGGCAGGTAATATCACATACAAAGGCAGCACCAACAACTTTAACAATGTGATGGCATCCGCTGCTGATATCGTAATTGTAGAAGCCGAGGAATTGGTGGAAGTCGGGCAAATCGATCCCAATATTGTTATCACCCCCGGTATTTTTGTGGATTACATCGCAAAGTAGTGCGGGGCAACGCAGGCAATGGCCGACCGCCCCACCCTGTGCTTGACCCACCCTACCCGCCGGAAGGAGTTTAGTCCATGGAAATTATAGAGCTTTTAGCAAAAGACTGGCAAGGGTATTTACTGCCATTCCGCTACACCGCCTATGAATATTATGACGTGAATATTGCCCGCAACGATAGTGATTTTAACGTACACTTTACCAAAAAGCCATTGGACAAGCCGTATGAAAAAATGCCCAATGATGATGAAAAACTTTTCCGGCCATGGTGGGAAAATGTGCAAGCTTGGGGCATTGTGGAAGATGGCAAGCTTTTGGCCGCAATCGAAACCGCAGTGGAGGAATGGAATAACAGACTAATCATCACCGAATTATGGGTGGATGACAGCATTAGGCGGCAAGGCATTGCCAAAAGGCTAATGGATAAAGCCATGGGGCGAGCAAGGGCAGAAAACCGCAGAGCTGTTATGCTGGAAACACAAAGTTGTAATGCGCCTGCAATTGAGTTTTACTTAAACTATGGCTTTGCACTTATGGGCTTTGATGCTTGCGCCTACCAAAATAACGATATAGAGCGCAAAGAGGTTAGAATGGAATTTGGAATTTTATTGAAATAGAGGTGGATTATGGATAAAGACCAAATGCAAGATTTTATAGCAAAGCGTGTGGCAAAGGAGCTCTGCGAAGGCTCCGTGGTTAATTTGGGCATCGGCTTGCCCACAAGGGTTGCCAATTTTGTGCCGCAGGGTATGACCGTGCATTTCCAAAGCGAAAACGGCTTTGTAGGCCTTGGCCCAACCCCCGCTCCCGAGGATGCAGACCCAAATATTGTAAACGCCGGCGGCCAACCTGTTACCATTTTACCCGGTGGCTGTTTCTTTGATTCCGCCACCAGCTTCGGTATAATACGTGGTGGACATGTAGATTTGACGGTACTTGGGGCGTTACAAGTGGATGAGGCAGGCAATATCGCCAACTATATGATACCCGGAAAGCTTGTGCCCGGCATGGGCGGCGCTATGGATTTGCTGTCAGGCGCAAAAAAGGTAATTGTGGCAATGGAGCATACCGCCAAAGGTGCGGCAAAAATTCTAAAACAGTGCAACCTGCCCCTAACCGCCGTATCCGCCGTTGACCTTATTATTACCGAAATGGGAGTTATCGAAGTAAAATCGGATGGTTTGCACCTTATTGAAATTAATCCGGAATACACAATTGAACAGGTGCAAGAAGCCACAGAGGCCACATTGAATATCGATAATGTGTCTGAGATGAAAGGTTAGCATGTCGGACGGATTATATATCTTCGGGAAATAAGGTGAAGGAAAATAGGAATGTTAAAAAGTTGACCCTTTTTGTTTGTACTGGACTTATAGTCGTGGGGATTGTGTTTTTTCCGGGCTTTTACTTCTTGTTCTTGCCCCTAAATTGGGGGACGTGAGTTATAGAAGGGTTCTTTTTCAAATTAGACACGGGCATATATATACGACCACATACGAATACGCCGCATTGTTAGAAGCCCATCTTGTAGCTTACAGGATGGCGGGGCCGGCTGTGGCGGCTGTGGGTGGTGTTGGATTTTTGCTTAGTGGAATTGGTGTTTATAGAGAATTGAGTATTGGGAGGAAAAGTCATGGACAAAGCGATGATCAGATTAAGAATGAGCACAGCCGATGCCCACTACGCAGGTAATTTGGTAGATGGCGCAAGAATGCTTGCCCTTTTCGGTGATGTTGCAACAGAGCTATTAATCCGCCATGATGGGGATGAAGGGCTTTTTGTGGCATATGACAGTGTAGAATTTCTTGCCCCTGTATACGCAGGCGACTATATAGAAGCCACGGGGGAGATTGTAAATATCGGTAACAGTTCCCGCAGAATGGAGTTTGTAGCTCGCAAAGTTATTGCTCCCAATCCCGAAGCGGGGGTAACGGCGGCAGATTTGCTTAGCGAGCCAATAATCGTCTGCAAAGCCGGCGGTACTTGCGTTGTGCCAAAAGATAGGCAGAGAGGGGCGAAGTAGAGTGATGGAAAAACTAATTATCACCGCCGCAATTTGCGGGGCGGAGGTTACTAAGGAACATAACCCCGCCACACCATACACCATCGAAGAAATTGGGCGAGAAGCCCTTTCTGCTTACAATGCAGGGGCAAGCATCATCCACCTGCATGTGCGGGAGGATGATGGCACAGCAACGCAAGATGCGGCACGCTACGGGCTTGCCATTGCTAAAATTAAGCAACTTTGCCCTGATGTTATTATCCAGCCAAGTACAGGCGGGGCAGTGGGTATGACTGATGAAGAACGGATGCAGCCCCTAACCCACAAGCCCGAAATGGCAACCCTTACCCCGGGAACAGTTAATTTTGGAGGGGATGATATTTTTATCAACAGCGAAACCACGGCCAAAAACTTCGCTACCCGCATGAACGAACTTGGCGTGAAGCCTGAAATCGAAATTTTTGACAAAGGCATGGTAGACACTGCAATGCGCCTAAACAAACAAGGCTTTTTCAAAAGCCCCATGCACTTTAATTTTGTAATGGGCATAAACGGCGGCATCGCCGCCACCACAAGGGATTTTGCCTATTTACTGGACAGCCTTCCCGCCGGGTCCACGTTTACCGTGGCAGGCATTGGCCGTAACGAATTTCCCATGGCAACCCTTGCCATTGTATCCGGCGGCCATGTGCGTGTGGGTTTTGAGGATAATGTGTATCTGTCCAAAGGCATCCTTGCCAAATCTAATGGCCAGCTTGTTGAAAAAGTAGTGCGCATCGCAAAAGAGCTTGGCAGGGAAATTGCCAATCCCGCCGAAGCCCGAAAAATTTTAGGATTGGGTTAAGTGTCTTAATCAGTAAAAGAAGAGCCCTTCGCCAATGAAGGGTTTTTTATAAGCATTAAATTGATTTTAAGTCCAATTGTAAAATTTTTATTTGATGTTTGATAAAAAATATGAAAATTTTACCATAAATGTCTTGCATTTATGGTATTTTTATTGTACACTATGTATAACACATAATTACATAGAGGGGAGGATAGTGAAGCGGAGTGCCTCAACTCCCAAACAAATGAGGCCATTTAACCACATCGCATTAAACAGTGCGACAAAAAATAAAAGGAGGCAATTTAATATGAGAAGATTTTTAGCGTTTTCCCTTTCACTGGTGTTGACATTAAGCATGGTGGTAATCATATCCGCCAATCCCAACAATGTAGCAACACTTACTGATGGCAATATTACCGTTACAGTTTCCGGCGGCGGCGCCAATATTGTGATCCGTGCTTACCTTGACGGCGAGTTTTTACAAGTTGTTCCCAGAGGCGGAAGCGGCAACTTTACGCAAACATCCACCCTCGAATCCGGGCACATCGTCCGCATCGCTGTGCAGGGCAACAGCCTGCGCACCTTAACCGTCCTTTACGCCCCCCAGCCGCAACTAACCCGTCTTGTGGATAATATTCACGTTCCGCTTGTAGAGGGTGTCGACTTTGTTCGTAACGGCAATACCTTCAATGTCTTTAAGGTGCATCACATTGTGCCAACAAATCTCTTCTTAAATGGGCAGCCGGTGGAGTTTGTGACGAGGCCGTTCGATGGCGTTCATGCGCAAGCACCTAATAACAACGCTCTTGTTGCCGACCCTGTAAACATTGGCACCCACACCGTTGCATTGGTAAATGCGTGGGTTACACCCGGAACCACACCCACAACGGACACAATCAGCGTTACCACCGCCCGCACCTACTCAAATCTAAGAACTCGCTATAATAATGCTGATGTAATTGTCGAATTTGCTTTTGCAGGCGGAAGCATTGTATCATTTAATGTGGTTGACGGAGGCCACCCAAATAATACTTGCTGGAGAATGTTCGGTTCAAGCGGAGCGAGCCTCGGTGCCACCCCCTTCCTCCAAGGATTGATTGAAGGTGGTACCGCATTCCCAATAAGCTACCAAGTCGCCATTGATGCAGTTGGTGCTGCAACTTGGTCTCGCAATGCCTTGGTTAATGCAGCAAATTATGCTGCCGCCAATGTAGTGCTACCTTAAAGGCCTTTGGCTTTGCAGTCGGTATAAAGACTGATTTTCAAATAAAAAACTCCATCAAGCTCGGATGATATAAGAAAACAATCAAAAACCCAGCAATGCAAATATTCTTACGAGCAGACGAGATAAGTGGAATAAAAAAACAGGACACAGAACGAAAAATGTGTTCTGTTTTTTGTGTCAAGATGGAATCATCTATATACAATGTACAACAATAAGCAAAGTAAAGTGTTTCTGCCAAGCGTTCAGATTTTCCATTCAATCTGAACGCTTTCGCTTGTGGCTCGTATCTGTGATATAAGCCCATCAACCACAAGTCTCCTGTCCTCGAAGTCTGTGCTATCCCAATTTTCCAGGTGGTTGGATAAACGCTTCATGTGTTCGGGCGATACTGCATCGGCGGTCATTTCAGCAATGGTTTTTATAAGCACTTGCCGCCTTGTGTCCAAGTTCTCTATTCCGTAGTAAATGGATTGACCGCTCATGCGTAACTCTTGGGTCATAAAGGGTATAAAAATAGCGGTGCTTGATGTAGTCAAGCCTCGCTGTATCACAATACCGTTATACCTAAGGGGCAAACTGCTCATATACCCCCGCTCCTGTTGGAAGTCCAAACGCTTCAATAACATAGCCCTGCTCGCAAAAACGTGGCAGACAAATCGAAATACACACAAAGCCTGTAATTGCAGGATTTGAAGCAGCCCTTAAAATCTTCGGAAATTCTAATTAAAAGGACATGACACCTCAAAATTCTAATTAAAATTTCTGGACACCATGTGTATACAATCCACACAAAATCAAAAACTATCCATAAAGTACTCTTGCAACACATTGAAAATATGGAGGTCGACACAATGGAATTGGACAAAAACAAAATATACGAACCCGACATACCCATGGGTCTTGATTTCGCTCTTGCGCAGAATCAGACGGCAAGGGACTATTTTTATTCGTTACCAGAGGCTATGCAGATTTTGATTATGGAGCGCACACATACGATTGGCAACAAAGAGGAGATGCAGGTTTATGTTGATTCGTTAGTCGAGGGAGGCGGCCCGCAATCCTTTTCGTAGGGTTCGAGATTCACGGAACCACAGGATATCATTTGAAAAATGGACGCACTAAAACAGAGCTAAAATTCAGTATCACATCGCATCATATTTTTGAAAGGGGTTTGTATAAATGAAACGCCAAGAGCTTATTAATCAAGTAAAAGAGGGCTATGCCAGCATAGCTTCGAGTGAGGGTCAGCAACATTTTCATCAGACCAGCTCAAGCATCACGCCCGAAGTCTACTACGAGAAGTTACTGGAAAAGGTCACATCCGAAATCCGAGAGGGCAAGTTTGATAATTGTCATTCCGGTGAGGAAATTATTAACAGGGTGGCGGCGGATAAGTCTATTTTATCGGGATGGAGCTGATTCCAACAACACAACCAACTTGGGTTTTGGTTGTGTTTTAATACAAGTGAAGAAGGACACATTGCTAAGTATGTGCTTGTGTTCTTCTTTATTTTTTATCTTATGGCATCCCGTAATGATTGTTTAGGTAATCAAAGAATAGTGGTATTTGTGGTTGGCGGAATGTAAATATTGCGAAAACTATCACGATAAAGATTATTATGATTATTGTTAAGGTGATTTTTATACCTTTGTATCGCTTATACAGATGCAGGCCTAAAAGTTGCCCCAAAGTGTTTGCTAAAAGCAGTATAAACATATCAAAAAACAAAGCAAATGTACCTGCTGACTGGTAGGGCGTACCCATGGGTATTCCGAAGGCAAAGCGATAAAAATAGAAAACTAAGGGCAGGGTAATTAGTGTCACGATGAGGGATGATAGTGCTGCCATAAACCACGCTTGTGGATTGATATTGTGCTGTTTTCTTTTTATCAAATAATATATTGACCACCACCCAATTACTGGCCACAGTCCCATTTTCATATGTTCCCACACACTGTCATTAACGGGAGCCATTATTGCAATGGGGATAATGGGAATAAAATCGAAAACAAAATGCCACCCACCCCCAATTAAAAAGAGCAGTGGAATTCCTAATAATATCCATTTTTCAGGCTTTGTCATTATCGAATCATCCTTTTCTAAAATATAATTAGGTTTTAAGCAAAAAGTGATTTTTTGTATAGTCAATCAAGTTGTCCTTTTTCATTTTACTAAGCTCATGGGAAAGGGCACTACGCTCTACACATAGGAAGTCCGCCATTTCTTGCCGGTTCAGAGGTGCGGTGATATAATTATCATCATCTTTTGGCAGTGTACTTAAATAAACTAGGATTTTTTTGCGTACGGACTTTAAGCTAACAATTTCTAAGCGGTTTTGTAGCTCTATGTTTTTACTTGCCGTGTACGAGAGCATATTTTCCACCAACCTTTGTTTGTGTGCACAAGCAATAGGGCATATTCCTAATATGCGTGAAAAATCGAAAAACAGTATAGTGGTAGCTGTTTTTGCAACTATGGTGTTTGGGCTTTCTGTTACGCTTAGGCAATTTAGTGCGTATGCAAGTATTTCACCTTGTGCTAAAACCTTTATGAGCACGTTACTTCCATCAGGACATTCCCGTAAAATATGTACATACCCCGTTAGTATAACACCGATGCGAGAGGGCTTTTCACCTGCAAATAGTGCAGTCTCACCGCTTTTAAAGTCCTTCTGCTCTGCACCTGCACAACTTAACATATGTGGCAAGTGCTCTAAATCTATACCTGCAAATAATTTTGAGTTACTAATCTTGTCTAAATTTTTCACAAAATAATCCTCCTTCGTGGTTATAGCAACGGAATTTTATTAAGACGAATGATATAATGCAGTATATCATAGAAAAAACAAATATGCAAGGAGGATAATTTAATGAAAAAACGTCTTTTGTACATAGTTGCGCTAATTGCTCTTGGGGCGTTGCTTGTTGCCTGTGGTGCACCTAGGGTTGACTTACCACCTGTTCCTGATCATGGTGGTATTGGTGTACGTGTAATTTCTGCCACAGAATGGTACGATTATCACCCCGAGGTGGTTACAAGCTTTTTTAATAGCGACCGAACCGAGTTTTACAGTTATCTGGAGCTAAATCCCTACAAGCGTGTGCTTTTTGAAGGCTTTGGCTTTGCTTTAGATTACAACAGCCCAAGAAACCACACATTCGCAATGGAAGGTTTGGACATGACGGGACGTTATGGTTTTAGGGCTCGCTCTAATTGCTTCACTTGTAAGTCGGCTAACTATCCCGCTATACGTGAGTACATGGGTGTCGAGTTTTATGCTGTGCCCTTTGAAGAAATGCGAGCTATGATGACTCAGCCTGTAAGCTGTTTTAACTGTCACGGAAACGAACCTGGGGTTGCCCGTGCTATGGCACCGTATCTCCACGCTGCTTTGCCCACCTTTGAAATTGCTATGATTTCACCCGGCTCAATCGCTTGTGCGCAATGTCACGTAGAGTATCATTTTGACCCCAATACTTTCGAGGTTATCTTGCCATGGCAAGGTGGCCTTGCAACAATGTATCCAACGGATGTATTGTACTATTTCAATAACATCGCCAGAGATGCTACTGGAACCCTTGCTTTTGCAGACTATGTAAACCCAAGAAGTGGCGTTCGCCAAATCAAGGTTCAGCACCCTGAGTTTGAAACTATTTATGGCAGAGGGGCCGTCCACAACAGCCTTGCTCCGCTTGGTATGGCGTTTAGCTGTGCAGACTGTCATATGCCCCATGCCGAGGCTCGCGGAGTGGAATATCGCAGCCATAATTGGGTAAGTCCACTTAACAGCCCCGAGCTTATCGCTGGCAGTTGTGCAGCTTGCCACACCGATTTGTATTCTGAAGTGCGAGCTATTCAAGCCAGATATTATCCAGCCATCCACGGCTTTGGCCAGCATTTAGCAGAACTTATGGAGCGTTTAGTGCTTGCAGTTGAAAGCGGCCGTCATTCTGAAGCTACTTTGGATGAAATACGATACACTTTCCGCAATGCCCAGTTTTTCTGGGACTGGGTAGTTTCCGAAAATTCAAATGGTGCGCACAATTCACGCTTGTTGTTCCGCACTATGGAATACGGCTGGGATTATGCTCGTGAAGTTGAAAGACTATTACAACAGATAGGCCATTAAATCTTATGAAAAAAGTATTTATGTTTGTGCGTTCTATGAAGTTTGGGTTGATACTGCTACTTGTTGTAATTGCTTTTTCCGTGGCAGGTTCGCTTATCCCCCAAACTTTTGAAGACACATGGTATCTGGAAAATTATCCCAGCTTCGGGGAAGCCATCTTGGCGTTAGGCTTGCATCGCATGTTTTCACAATGGTATTTCATTGTTGTTAGCGTGCTTTTGGGTGCAAGCCTGGCGGCGGCGGCAATATCCCGTTTTATGGCACTTCGCAAATTATTGCAGGGTGTGCTTGTTGTGCCCGAAAGTGGCTATCGCACTGATGAGCTTGTAGCTTCAAAAGTGTCACGTCTGTGTACATATTTACAAAAGAAACGCTATCGTGAACTTAACACAGGCGAGGCTACAGTGTATCATAAAAACCGCATTGGTTATTTCGGGTCTGCTTTGGTGCATTTGTCACTTTTGATGATTTTGGTGTTTGGTGGGCTAGTGCTTGGGTTGTCGTATTATGATGATGTGCTATTGTTACCAGGAGAAACAGCCGAGCTGTCAGATGGCTCTACCATGCATTTGCATAGCTTCACACGCCGTGACCCTATAACTGACCGCATTGAAAGCATTAGCGTGATTACAGTAAGCACCCCCGATGGGCGCACCAGTGGAGCGAGGGAAATAAGGGTAAATCATCCTTTGAGGTTCAATTCCTATGCCTTTTACCAATTCCATCATCTGTATGCAGGTTCGATTACCGCTACAGACGTGACAACTGGCGGCCGGGATACGTTTTACTTGACAGAACGCTCTTTTTTGTCTGCTGACGGCAGAACGGGCATATGGTTTGAAACGGTGTTTCAAGGTTGGACAATGGAAGAGGAAACAGGGCGCATAATTCCACTGATATATGATGCTCCAATTTTTCCTGACCCCTTGTATTATGTTCTAATTATGACAGAACACATACACGAGCATCGCTTTGCTGTACCTGGTACTCATATTTATGTCGGTAGTTTGCGTTTTGATTTTAACGAGCTAATTAACTACCCAGGTATAAGAGTCAGCTTTACACCGCATCCCTTTCCTGCACTGCTTTTGGCGGCATCTGCACTTTTGATGGTGGGACTGTTTTTATCTTTTTACCTCACCCCTGTAATTGTGGTGATAAAGGACGGCCATTATAAAATAACCGCATCAAAATCATCAGGGATAGAGCTTGAAATTGTTGCAATGCTTTATGAGGGTGAGGACATACCAAAAGATACACCCGATGACGAACAAGTCAAAATTCCCGAAAACCAAGAAAGAGAGGTCGATATTTAGTGCATACGCTGTTTAATTTAACTTTGGTTGCGTACATCATAGCCGCTATCGCCTATTTTACAGGTGCGGGCTTTAAACATGAAAAAATTCAAAAATATGCATTTTTAATGTTTGTTGCCGCAACCATTGCTCACATTGCCTATTTTATATGGCGTTGGTGGGCAAAAATGGATGTGCTTGACCTCACTTTTTTGACTGCCATCCCTATACGGGGTGCGTTTGAGTATTCCATGGGCTTTGCTCTTGTGATTGCTATTATCGTAATTTTGGCACGCCCTAAAATGCCTTGGATTGTATCTGCGGGCTTACCTGCGGTTGTTGTTATGATGGTTTTTGCCGCTACACGTAATATGGAAATACACGACCTTATGCCTGCTTTGCGCTCGCCTTGGTTATTTGTTCATGCTGGCACGGGTGTGGTTGCATACGCCGCTTTTGCTGTGGCTGCCGTTTGTGGTATAAAATATTTAAGCAAACTGAAAAAAAGTGAGGACGAAGAAAGCAAAACTATGCTACAAATAGACCGCATGTCCTATCGTGCCATTGTTTTCGGTATGTTGTTTTTTACCGTTACAATTATTTCGGGTAGTATGTGGGCATCAGATGCGTGGAGCCGCTTTTGGTTTTGGGATCCAAAGGAGCTTTGGTCGCTTATTACATGGATTTTTTATGTAATATACCTGCACCAACGGCTTCGCAAAAACTGGCGGGGCAAACGCACAGCTATCATGGCGATAGTTGGTGTGGGCTTGGTGCTGTTTACGTGGCTGGGGGTAAATAATCTTTTATATGGTTTGCACTCTTACAGTTAGGGCGTGTTAGGATGAAAACATCAAGGATAATCATGGTGTTACTTGCTCAAGGGGTGCTTATTTACGGACACTTTATGGGACACGGGGTGCTTACGTGGTTAGCTTTCTCCATATTTTTGATAGCATTTTTGGTTTTAACTCACATTCACTCTCGGCATATGCGACAAGAAAAAATTTATAAGTGCAAAGAGCGGTTAGGTCTTAAAAATGCTGACAGGAAAATGGGCGAATGGGTAAAGTTTGAAGACAACGGCTCGGAATATGTTTGTGGCGACCACCCTCACAGCAGGGATTTGGACTTATTTGGCGAAGCATCATTGTTCCAGCATATAAACGACACCAACACCTATCACGGCAAGGAAATTTTGAAACTTTTGTTTTTAACTCACAAACGGGACAAAGAAGCTGTGTTACGCCGTCAAAGGGCTATAAAGGAGATTGCCAAAAATCATAATTTTTGCGAGAATATCAAGGTCATAGGTGGTATGTCTAAAAATATATCTCATGACCCAGCAGAAATGATTCGTTTTTTTGAAAATGGCAAAACTCTGTTTCCAAGCATTTTTGCAGGTGTTGTTGTGCGTATGTTTCCCATCATTATCGCTCTACTTGTCACTGTAAATCTCATTATCGGCTTAAACCAGGCTTTGTTGATTTTTACAGGCATTGTAGTAATTGCGCAGGTGATGATTTTTGTATCAATTTCCAATAAAACCGAAGCAGTGCTTAAGGAGTTAGGTAAATTCGGGAGTAGCCTTGATGATTTTGGTGATATGGCAGGGCTGATTAGGCAGACGGAATTTTCCGCCGACCTTAACCGATCGTGGCAAGCAAAACTGCCGCAAAAATGGAATTTGCGCCGCATGACATGGGCTTTAAATGCCAGAAACATAACCTTGTTAGATTTATTGTTAAATATTTTGTTTTTATGGGATGTTCATTTGGTATACGCATTAGAGAATACACGCCGCAAAGGGGCGGCGGATATGCGCACATGGCTGGAAGCTATTGGATATTTTGAAGCCATGGCGAGCGTTGCCGTTTTGCCGCAGTTAAATCCTGATTGGGCATATCCTGAAATTAGCGACAATATGTCCATCAAGGCTACAAATATCGGGCATCCACTTATCGAGGAACACGACAGGGTCACAAATAATTTGGAGCTGGACGGCATTGCCATAATATCAGGGTCAAATATGTCGGGCAAAACAACATTTTTGCGTACAGTAGGCATTAATATGGTACTAATGTATATGGGTGCGCCTGTGTGCGCTACCAGCTTTACCGCACCATCTGCCAGCATTTGGACGTGCATGAAGCCCCCCGACAACCTAAAACAAAGCATCTCCACATTTTATGCCGAGCTTTTGAGGATAAAAAACATAATAGAAAACGACGAACCAATGCTGTTTCTTATTGACGAAATTTTTGCAGGCACTAACTCCGAGGACAGGATTGAGGGTGCCAAACAGGTGCTTCTCAACCTAAGCAAAAGGCAGAATTTGGGGATAGTGACCACCCACGACCTTGAAGTGTGCAAAGCTGGCGGATTTGCCAATCATCATTTTAGTGAGCATTATGTGGGCAACGAAATTCACTTTGACTTCAAAATCAAAGATGGTATAAGCACCACACGAAACGCACGTCATCTAATGAAAATGATTGGAATTGATATAAAATAATTTTGAAATGAGGTGAAGTAATGGCAGAAAATGTTGCAAACCCAAGCCGCCCCACGCAGGCTATGGTGTTCGTGCTGATTGCGCTACTCCCCGCAGCAGGGCTTGGTGTGTACTTCTTTGGCTTGCAGGCACTTTTGATCATTTTGGTAACGGTGACAAGTTGTGTAGCCTTTGAAGCCATATATCAAAAGTTCGCCAAAAAACCTATAACTATCACGGATTTAAGTGCTGTGACAACAGGGCTTCTGATGGCTATGGTTATGCCTCCCGCCATCCCTTTGTGGATGCCTGTGGTTGGTGCCTTTGTAGCCATTATAATTGTTAAGCAGCTCTTTGGTGGGCTTGGCAAAAACTTTCTTAATCCTGCGTTGGCCGGATGGGGCTTTTTGGCAGTGTCCTATTCGTCTGCTATGCTTGAAAGCTACACTTATCCCTTAGCGGGTTGGCTTAACTCAGGCGAACTTGCATCGGCAACGCCCCTTTATCGCCTAAACACTATGGGTGTGCCACCTGTAATCGAAGACTACATAGTAGCACTTTTTGGCAATGTGCCTGGTGCAATTGGCACAACTGCCACTATTGCCCTTGTGCTTGGCGGCCTGTTTCTCTTGGTTACCAAAACAATCTCATGGCATATCCCTGTCAGCTTCATCGCTACAGTCTTTGGGTTAACCTTCATAATGGGAGAATATGCAAGTTATCAACTTATAATTGGTGGGTTGATGTTGGGGGCAATTTTCATGGCAACCGACCCCGCCACTTCGCCGAAGGCATGGTACGGCAAGCTCATCTTTGGCGTAGGTTGTGGCGTTTTGGTGGCACTTATCCGTTTATTCGGCGGCTATGCCGAAGGCATGGCATTTGCGATTTTGCTAATGAACTTGGCTGTACCGCTTATTGATAGAATTAAAGGATTTAAAAGGAGGCGAGCAATTTGAAAAAGGAAATTATAATACCCACAATTGCAATTACCCTGTTTGCTACGCTGGCAGCGGTGCTTTTAGGCTTTACGTTTTCCGTAACCGAAGGACCCATCGCCGAACGCCGTGCCCAAGCCGCCGCCGCCGCTTTAGAGGCTTTACTGCCCGGCTCTTATCGTGTGGAATACACCAATATCAATATCTCAGGCAACAGCTTAACTCGAATTGACACAAGCTTTGACGAAGACGGCAACCTTATAGGCCATGCCCTTTCTGCTATGACCTCGGGTTATGGCGGAGCAATTAACATGATGGTAGCCTTTAACCCTCAGGGCTATATCCAAGGCTTGCAAGTATTAAGTCACTCCGAAACTCCGGGAATCGGCGCAATTATAGCCGAAGATTGGTTTAGTGATGCTTTTGTGGGGCGCATTGGAATTTTAGTTTCTGCCCGCCGGGCCACAAGCCCACAAGAAATCGATGCAGCGTCAGGGGCCACAATTTCTACTAATGCAATTTTACGTGCTGTAAACGACGCAACAACTTATTTAGGCTTCGCTAGTGCAGGTGCGCCACTTAGTCCCGCTGTGCCGCCTACATACCCCGCTATCGCAGACCTTATCCCAGGCACACGCTTTACGGAATTTAATCACGTAAACAGCTTTGCTCTTGATTGGATGGTAGGTGCTTTTGACGAAACGGGCAACTTGCTTGGTTACGTATTTTTCACTTCTGGGCGGGGTTGGCATGGACCTATTGAAATGGCCTTGGTTACTGACATTCATGGCACTATTCAAGATTTGCGAGTTATTCACCATACAGAAGCTTGGTCTTTTGGAGCTAGATTTATTGACGCACCAAACTTCAACCAGCAGTTTGTTGGCTTAAATTTTGACGAGCGGGTAGAGCATATCAATGTTGACACTGTATCTTTTGCCACGGTTTCTACGGATTCTATTTTGCGTGCTATAAATGACGCAGCTCACTACTTTAACCGCAATCATCGCGCCCCCATTACCTATGTCCAAGGGCAGATTTATGCAATTTTAGACGATGACGAGGAGGAGTCCGATGAAGAAAACTGATTTTTCCCTCGTGCGCAAAGGGATTCTTGATGATAATCCTGTTTATTCCCATGCTCTTGCTCTTTGTCCTGTGCTTGCGGTTACTGTCACCGCAATAAACGGTCTTGGCATGGGGCTTGCAACACTAGCTGTTATGCTTGCGTCATGTCTGTTGGTTTCGCTTTTGCGCAAGGTAATACCAAGTCAAGTTCGTATCCCGATTTTAATTTTGATTTGCGCAAGCTTTGCTACTGTGGTGCGTTTTGCGCTTCAAGCCTATTTTCCAGCGCTTGACGATGCCTTGGGTATTTTCATTGCTCTCATCGCCGTAAACTGCATCATAATGGCAAGGATGGAGTCCTTCGCTATGAAAAACTCCCCACTGAACACAACTTTTGATGCCATAGGTATGGGGCTTGGTTTTACCTTGGCACTATTTTTGATTGGGTTTGTGCGGGAGCTGTTGGGGTCTGGCACAATCCTCGGAGGACTTATAACCTTGCCCGAAGCTTTCCCAAGAACTGCTGTAATGACCTTGCCGCCAGGTGGATTTTTCGTGTTAGGCTTCTTGATATTCGGTTTTGTAAAATTCCGTAACAGATTCCTTTCGGGTGACAGTAAAAAGCCGCCAGTTAAGCCAAAAGGCGGCTGTGCCTCAAAAGCTTGCACTATGGACTGTGGTGAAGGAGGTGCACCATGCAACAGCTAATCTTGATATTCTTAGGTGCCGCATTGGTCAATAATGTTGTCTTGTCCCGCTCTTTGGGCATTTGTCCTTTTATCGGAGTTTCAAAGCAACTTAAACCTTCGGTAGGAATGGGTGCGGCGGTAACGGTTGTTTTGACCATCTCCGCCGCCGCCACATTCGCTTTGTACAATTTCGTTTTAGAGCCCCTAAACATCACATTTTTATATATCATTGTCTTTATATTCGTCATAGCAGGGCTTGTGCAGCTTGTTGAAATGGTATTAAAAAAATACAGCCAGCCATTGTATAAATCACTAGGCATCTACTTGCCACTAATCACTACCAACTGTGCTGTACTAGGTATAGTAATGCTCAATGTTTCTATGTATTCAGATAGTTTGCTTACAAGTATCATACACGCCTTTGGAAGTGGTGCTGGCTTCACCCTCGCCCTCGTTCTCTTTGCGGGAATTCGTGAACGCATGGACGCAAACAAAGGTGTACCAGAATCACTAAGAGGCCTACCCATCACAATGATTGTAGCAGGCCTTATGTCGATTGCATTTTTTGGATTTGCGGGGATGATAATATGAATATAATTTTAATTTCAGCGGCTGTTGTTGGTAGCTTGGGTCTGTTTTTTGGACTAATAATCAGCATTGCTGGCATAAAACTTAAAGTGGGCGAAGACCCCACACTAACCGCTATAAAAGCCCTAATGCCGGGCGCAAACTGTGGTGCGTGCGGTCTACCTGGCTGTGCAGCCTTCGCCGAAGCCGTTTTTGAAGGCAAGGTTCAGGCTGATGGCTGTCCTGTTGGTCGCCGCCAAAACCTTGCTCAAAAAATTGCAGATACCATGGCATGATTGCATCATCTGTTTAAAAATATTGAAAAGCAGAAAAAGGAATGTTAAAAGCCGACATTCCTTTTTCAATTTATATCGAAATTTTTAACCGAGCACCTTCGCCAAATCAGCTTCGGGGGGCGGAAATGGGTGCTATGCTAAGCTTGTCAATCAATATACTTAGTACGTTTGGTGATACAGAGGCGGCGGACTCATCATTGCGTGCATCGTTGGCACGCACAACCATCAACTGCTTTTTCCAAATTGGACTATAGTCAATAAAGTAGACACAATTTCGTAAAATAACTCATCATTCGCCACCAAATCCCTTCTCCCTCTCAATGATGATGGTACGCCTGATGAAAGTAACTGTTTTTTATGGAAAACAAAATATTTTTCAAAGTTGAATCTTTTTCGTCTTCGTTCAGACTTATATATCGAAGTCGGTTTCAAAAATATAAGCTGAACGGAGGTGAGTGCGTATGAGCAATGAATTTTCTGCGGAGTTTCAAAACCTCTGCTTACCGCATTTGAATATGTTGAAAAGATATTTGTTCCATAAAATATCGAACCATTCTGACGCAGAGGATGTTTTACAGGACGTTCTTTTGGCAGCTTATAAAGGATTTGCCAAGCTGAAAAACAAGGACGTTTTCAAAAGCTGGATTATTGTAATAGCCTCACGCAAATGCGTGGACTATTACAAGGCAAAAGCTAAAAAATTGGAAATTCCTCTTGATGAAATCAGCGAAGTGCCGGTTGACAACACGGTATTGAAACGGCGATACTCGTCAACGACACGCTTGATTTGTTGCGCGATAAAGACAAACAAGTGCTGTATTTATTTTACATCAGGGGGTACAACCAAAAAGACATTGCCTTGAAACTGAATATCCCGCTTGGTACTGTAAAAAGCCGTATCAGTACAGCTAAGGAAAACTTCAAAGCCCTGTACCCTCACCCTCCACAGACAAAAAAAGGAGAAATTACCATGAGTTCAAAAAACAGAATGTTCCCAAAGGTTATGCCTGAATTAAAAATTGTAAAAGCAAATGAACCACCCTTTAAGGTAAAGTACGAAGAAATATCGGGCTGGTTGTTGATTCCAAGGGTCGGAGAAAAATCAAGTTTTGCTTTTTATGATGACCCCGACAAACGACTGACAGGCGTTAATAAAATGGAGTGCGTCAGAGAAGCCGTGGTACATGGAATCCCCTGCGTCCAAGTTGATGTCGAGGAAACCGAGGGCGAGAAAACCACAAAGCACACCAAATTTATGCGCCTTACCGAAACTCACGCTTCTTATGTTGCCGAAATGAGGGTTAAAGACAATTCGTTTTACTTCGGTTCATTCTATGACGATGAATGGTTGTTGCGTTACGAGGTAGGCGAAAACAACATCGGCAGGGAAATTCATCAAGAAGCAAAAGGGGTTGCAGTATTAAACAGCGACGACACTATTATAGTCAGCAAAGAGGAATGTGCCGATATTATGGGCAGATACAACGTACAAGTCGGCTCACGCTCTTTTGACACCGTTGCAATTCTTGAAATCTGCGAAGGCATCATGATCATCTTGTACGTTGACCAGAACGGGCGCACGGTTCTTTTCCGGCGGTATAACCGCTTCAACTGGAAAACAGACCGATATAAGGAGTTGTGGACAGAAAAACTGCCGGACAGCGAAGTGCTTATCGTAAACGATGATAAATATATTCATTGGTACGATTGCATTAGCGATTATGTGCTGTAAAAAGTTCACCACCACAGAAAGAACGGCTACCCATTATGAGTAGCCGTTCTTCATACATTATCCGTTTTGTTGGCTGCCTTATCGTAATTTGTTGTAGTGTTCTGGTGCTACACTAAAAAGTAGACACAAAACCAAAAATCCTATATCATTAAACTATACACAAAAGGAGCTGAGTTTTCATGTCTACAAAACCCCTAAATACGATGAAGACTTCAAGAAATCAATCGCATCCCTGCACCAAAACGGCAAAAGTCAAAGTGATATGCATGAACGTTGTGCGAAGCGCAACGGCCGGCCTGGCGTGGCAATATCTACAATAGGAAAATGGATTAAAATCTATTCCGAGGTTAAAATTGGACTATAGTCAATAATAACGTCATTTGTCAAGGGGGTAAATAATGCAAATTTTTTCTGACGGATTTTTCAAGCTGTGTTAGTCGGTTGTCGTGTGCGCAGCAACCGATTTTTATTTTCAAAAAAAGTTACATGAAAGTTACATAACTGATATTTGAATAATACATTCGCCGTTTATTATTGTCTTGCAAGCAAAACATATCACGGAGGAATGTAAAAATGGTCAAGAAAATTATTAAGTCCTTGTTAGGGCTATCAATGGTTACGGTCATGGGCTTGTCGTTGACAGGCTGTGGCGGCGATTCAGAGCAAATTACCGTTGTCACTCGTGAGGACGCAAGCGGCACGAGGGGTGCATTTGTTGAGATTGTTGACATTACAGTAAACGGCAATGATAACATCTATACAGAAGCCGTTGTTGCGCCGGGT
>WRAX01000021.1 GCA_009779935.1 Defluviitaleaceae bacterium
CAGTTTCTCTTATGGTGTGTCCGTTGTCGATGTGGTTAAGGACAACTTCTCTAAATTTAGTGTCATATGCCATAGGAGTATTATAGCATGGATTGTGGGAGTTTGCAAGTTAATTAATTATAAAAAAATAAAAAAACCTATTGACACAGATGAATATATATGATAATATATATTCGTTGGATATATTTAAGGAGGTGAAACAATGCTTGACTATATTTTGATAGGTCTTGTCCTGGACAAAAAGCAAACGGGGTACGATATTAAAAAGGAGGTTGAAAACAGTATTGGCAATTTCTACAAAATCAGCTATGGAAGAATGTACCCAACCCTTAAAGCTTTGGCAGACAAAGGCCTGCTAACCATGACAGAGCAAATGGAGGGCAAACGCCTTAAAAGGTATTACATGGCAACCGAAAAAGGCAGGGAAGTGTTTATAAATTGGCTATCTGCCCCCATAGACCTAAAAGCAAGCGGCGAAGCGCAATTGGCACAAATATTTTTTTACGGCGAACTGCCCAAGGAAGTGCGGGACATTAGGTTGCAGGAGTTTGAAATATACATCCAACAAGCATTAATGCAGTTTGAGGGCATCGCAAAGGCGCTTGCAGCAGAAGAGATGGACGAAAAAAGCTACTATGGCATATCCACACTATACTATGGCTTACAAAATGCCCACAACATTTTGCGCTGGATAAGGTTTATCAAAGAGCAAAAACCGCTTTCGGAGGGGTTTATCAGGCCATATAATGAGGATTAATATCCCATTAAATCAAATATCAGGAGGAATATTATGAACACGTCAAAATTCAACAAAATCCAAATTGTATCCACCCTAATCAGCTTACTGCCAATGGTAATATATTTAATTGCATGGAGCAACCTGCCACAGCAAATGCAAGTAAATATCATGCCAAACCCATTATACCTGCCAAGGGCAGTGGTAGCTTTTGTAATTCCGGCTGTACTGGCAATTGTTCACTTAGCCCTTACATTTGTAATACGCAACGATGCCATAAGGAAGAACAAGCCAAATCTTATATGGCTGTGCTTTTTGATGCCTGCCATATCAACAGTGGCCAATATACCACTTTTACATATGAATATTTAAGCACAAAAAAGCCATAGCCCACCTTTCGTGGCTATGGCTTTTGCATTGGTTATTAGGTTGCACCTAAACCTTTTTATAAAAATGCCGCCGCTGTCCCAAATAATCCTCAACTTCCGCCAAACATTCGCCAAACCGCTGAAAATGCACCACTTCCCGCTGGCGCAGGAATTTGATGGGCTCCCGCACATCAGGGTCATCAATTAAATCCAGTAAATATTCATAGGTGCTGCGTGCCTTTTGCTCCGCCGCCATATTCTCATAAAGGTCCGTTATGGGGTCGCCTTTGGACTGGATATTTGCCGCCGTCCAAGGTATACCTGCGGCGGATTGGGGGTAAATTGCGGTGCCGTGGTCGGCATAATAAGGGTCAAGCCCTGCCGCACGCATATCAGCGGCGGATGCGCCTTGGGTAAGCTGTGTAACCATAGCCCCAACCATTTCAAGATGCGCCAGCTCCTCCGTACCAATATCGTTTAATATGCCTTTTGCCTTATCCGTCACCATGGTAAACCGCTGGGAAAGGTAGCGGATGGCGGCGGCAAGCTCCCCATCAGGCCCGCCGTATTGCGTTATTATAATTTTGGCGGCACGGGGGTTTGACTTGCTTATTTTAACGGGGAATTGCAGTTTCTTTTCGTAAATCCACATAATGTCCCTCCATTAATCCATTTTGAAGTTGGCACCGGCTTCCCATGGCCACGGGGATTTTGTCCATTGCCAGTCATCACCGTTGTTTTCGCATTCCATACGCAAGGGCCCAAATTTTTCTTCATATTGTTTGCGCAGGGCGGCAGCATCTACACTTACCTTGTTATGCAGGGCAAGTCCATGGGTGCAGTGGGGCATGCTGTTAAGGTAAAGCCCCAAATCTAACAACATAAAATCTACAATAGACAGGCGTTTTAGTAAATCGTCCCTATCGGTGGGGTGGGGTGTTTGGTTACAATGTTTGGCTTGCAACTTACTCATCTCCTTCCTTATTATAGGGTAAATCCAGCTCGGGGAAAATTGTGCCACGCACAAAGCCTGTGGTGGCTTGGTAAATTTTGCATAGCCGCTGTTGCGGCACATATGCTTTACCAAATCCCGAAAATTCCATGGTTGGCACTTGCACGCCACAATCCGCACTGCCAACATGCAGTATGTGGTCATCCCCTGCTGCTTGGTTTAATGCGCAGGTGCAGTTTTTGCATCTGTTGTTTTGCATAATAACCTCCTAAATTCTAAGCATTTCCATCCATAATATTCAAAAAACTGCTTGCATGATACAATCAGTTTAGCGTTAATAACAATTTACTATTGACAATATAATTGGGTCGTTGTAAAATTAGAGCTTGTTTTACAACTTCATAAGATGGAGGCAAAAATGAAAAAAATGTTAAAAAATTTCTGTGCAGCGGTATTGGCCGGTGTTATGCTTGTAACCCCGATTATGGGTTTTACTGTACAAGCAGAAACGGGCCATGTAACCCGTGGGCAATTTGCTGCAATGGTAAGCGAAACCTTTGGTTTAACCGCTGATGGTGCAATCGGTTTTGTAGATGTTGCCCCGAACCACCCCTTTGCACTGGGTATTGCCGGCATGCAAGCCAGGGGCTTTATTATGGGCGATGGTGCCGGCAACTTCTCCCCCGATGCCTACATAACCGGTGCAGAAGTGGCTGTTATACTTAATAACATGATTGGTTTTGACGGTTCTTTGGTGCCACAGGTTAATCTGGATATTCCCCATTGGGCAATCCCGTCAGCATCTGTTTTGCTGGACCTTACCATGGTTAATTCGGAGCTTATACTGCCAAATCAGCTGACAATAGAGCAAGCAGTGGAGTTTATCGGGGCGGCAGCATTGGCATTTATGGTTGCCCCGGGCACACCATATGCTTTGGCTCAACATCGCCTGCAAGACAACTTCTTCGGTTATGTAAACCGCCAATTTTTGGCAACGGGAGTGTTCCATCCCGGTAACATAGTGGCGCAAGTGTTTAGTGATGTGTCAGAAACCGTGCACCAACAACAAAAAGAGGTTTTATTTGGAATACTAAATAATCCAAACTTGCCTGTTGGTTCTGATGAATGGAAAATTCGGGAACTTTATAATATGTTCTTGGATAATGAAGCCAGAATAGCGTCATTTGCGTTGGTGCAACCTTATTTTGATATGGTAAGAAACACCCGATCCATTGACGAGCTTTTGGAAATGGCAAGGTATCTTTCCGACTATTTTACTTTGATACCATTCTATTCACGTAGTTTTATGCCCGATTCGGTTGTAGATGCAACCACTTGGTCAACCATGATTAATGAGGCGGGTCTAACCCTTGGTTCCCGGGACCTTTATGCGGATATTCCCGAGCTTGCCCATGTCCACGAGGCCTATATTAACATGATAGCAAGAATGCTATACATTTTAGGCGAAACCGAGAATTTGCACCAGCGTGCCGCCGCAGTTTTCGCCATAGAGCAGCAACGTGCCGAAAGGATGTTGCCGGTGGAATATGCCGCAAGCATTTTGGGCATGTTTGCCCCGGTAACCTGGGAAGAGGTGTTGGAGGCTTCCGGCACAACGCAACTGCTAACGTTTGATGAAGAGCTTTTTGCTCGCATGAGGGGGATGAATGTATATTCCCGCTCCTTAGATTATATTGCTTTTATCAACAGCCTTTATGTGGACGAAAACCTTGAAGTTTTGCGTGATGTGGCTTTGATTAATATGTTTGGCTCCGTAGCGGGCGTTTTGGATGATGAGTTTGCCGGCATAACTGATGAATTGATGTCTGCTTTGCTGGGTCAGCCTATCAACACCTTCGATTTGTCTATCGAAGACCGTGGACAGCAATTGGTTACTTCTATTATGTGGAGAACCTTCTCCCGTGTATACTATCAACGTTTTAGCTCTCAAGAACTCAAAGACTATGCAACCGACATGACCGAAGAAATCCGTGATATGATGCGGGAAATGATTGGGGAGATTGAGTGGATGACCCCGGAAACAAGGGCTTTGTCCATTGAAAAGCTGGATGCAGTGTCCATATACATCGCCTTTCCGGACACGCCCGTGTCAGAATTAAACTTTGTTGTAAACCCCATTGCAGAAGGCGGCAATCTAATTAATTTTATGACAAGTGCAGCAAGGATTAACAACGAAATGTGGCTTGAAATGCTGGATGCCCCAGCCAACTTTAACTTTTGGGAGCAAATGCCAACGCCCACTGTAAATGCTTTTTACCAAGCAATGCAAAACTTAATTGCTGTACCCGCCGGCATTTTGCAGTATCCAATCTTCTGCCTAACCAATACCAGGGAGCAGAATTTAGGCGGCATTGGCGCAATAATTGCCCACGAATTTGTACATGCTTTTGACCCGCAAGGTTCCCAGTTTGATAAATACGGCACAATAAGTTCCTGGTGGCATGAAGAAGATGCGGCAAACTTTGCAGCACGTATTGACCAAGCCACCCAAACATTAAACACCTTGGAATTTGCAGGTGCCCCCATTAATGGCGTGCTAATTGTAAACGAATTTGTGACAGACCTTGGTGCGATGGAAGTTATTATGACCTTAATTGAAAGAACGGGTGGCAACCAAGCCCTTGCCATGGAGCAATGGGCAAGAATTTGGGCTACACGCATGTCCCCGGAAGTGGCGCAGTTTATAATGATGACAGCTGTGCATCCGCCAGCAATGATGCGTGGCAACCTCATCATGTCCCAATTGGATGAATTTTACACAATCTTTAATGTAACCGAAGGTGATGGCATGTACATCCCTGTTGAAGACCGTATAAGCTTCTGGCGATAATAAAAAGCACCCTTCGGGGTGCTTTTTATGTAGGGTGGGGGCTTGCCCCCACCCTATGCTTGCCCCTATACTCATTCCTTGCTGCAATTTTAGCGGGAAGTGAGTATATTTTCAAAAGTAGTGACATTTGTCACTGGTGAAAACGGGCGGCAGGGTGTATACTATATTTAAGATTAAGAAAACGAACAAAACAAGGAGGAAGCAAAATGAATTCAAACCTAATGGTAAATATGCAAGATGTAATCAAAAGATACGGCGACTTTACCGCCCTGGACCATCTAAATTTGAACATTGTAGAGGGGGAGGTACTTGGACTGCTTGGCCCCAATGGCGCAGGCAAATCCACAGCCATAAAAACCCTTTGCGGGCTAATTGATGCCAATGGCGGCACAGTGGAAGTTTTTGGCAAGCCACAAAGCGTTACCAATTTGGAAATACGCCGCCACATCGGGCTTGTAACGCAGGAAATTACGGTGTTTAGCGACCTGTCTGCAATCGAAAACCTGCGGTACTTCGGCGGCCTATATGGCCTAAAAGGGGCAGAGCTTAACGCAAATGTAGCAGAAATGTTAGACTTTGTTGGCCTTGCGGACCGTGCAAAAAAACGCCCCAAAACCTTCTCGGGTGGTATGCAGCGCAGGCTAAACATCGCTTGTGCCCTTGTGCACAAACCAAAACTGGTTATTATGGATGAGCCCACAGTGGGCATCGACCCCCAATCACGCAACCATATTTTGGAATCTACTAAAAAACTTGCCCAAAAGGGCACTACAATCATCTACACATCACATTACATGGAAGAAGTACAGGCAATTTGCAGCCGCATATCCATTATGGATGCAGGGCGGGTTATTGCAGATGGTACAATTGACCAGTTAATGGGCAGCATTACTTACGAAGACAGGGTAAACCTAACCGCCGCACACGCAAGCGACCAGTTGACGGAGGAGCTCAAAGCAATTGCAGGCGTAAAAAGTGTGAATGTTAGCGGCAACCAATACCTTATTGTATCCGGTGCAGGTAGCAGCAATGTAAACCGCATTATGGAAGTTGCCCACCGTAATGGCGGCGTTACCAGTTTTAGTGAAGATAAGCCCAATTTGGAAGATGTGTTCCTAACCCTTACAGGTAAAAAACTAAGGGATGACGAGGTTTAGGTTATGGGTGTATTTACACATATCTGGAAGCACTACAACAAGCGCATGGTAACACGCCCAAGGAATTATATCTTATACATCCTTGTGCCGCTAACAATTATCCTTGCCAACTTTTTTGCTAATATAGGCCTAAATCCCGGCGGGGATATAATGGGGGTTTTTGTACCCGCTTCCCTTATGGTGCTTGCTTTCCAGTATCTTACCGGCGAAATTTTAATGTACAATATCTTCACCAGCCTGCGTGGCAAAATGGCAGAAAGGCTGTTTGCATCACCCGTTAAACGCTACACCTTTATTACGGGTATGACGGCATCAAGCTTCTTGCTTAACTTATTGCAATCCGCTGTTATCATGGGGGTTATAACAATTGCTTTTGGTGTAAACCTTGGCAATCCCGCCATCTTCTTCGGCTTTTTGCTGCTAACCGCAACTGTTTCCCAGTTAATTGCGGCATTGGTATCCGGCATAACAAAAAGCCGCAAGGCAGCGGATGGCTTGTATACAGCAATTGTACTAATAATGTTTGTTGGTTTGGAATTTATCCCGCCTGTTTCGGCAATTTTTAGCTGGATAACCCCGCTGGGTTTGGCGTGGCAAGGCATTATTATGAACATGGAAGGGCAAACCACAAGCGCACTAATAAATATGGCGTTACTAACAGGCATCACAACCCTCGTAGGGTGGGTGCTTGCCCCCACCCTGTTGGGCAGACGCAACCAACCGGGTAAACACAAATAAAAGGAGCCAACCAAATGCTTGTATTAGGAGCCAACCTATCAATAATCCCCATGATACTGGGCACTGTGCTGGTGGCAATTGCCTCCACCACACTAACAATAAAGGCAGAAAACCGCAAAAAAACATGGCCATGGATTGTGGGCGGCACGGGCATTATAATGCTGGCCATCAACTCACTTGGCTTTGTTATCACAAGAAATGCGGACACTTACGAAGTAACCCGGCAAGCCGAAGGTATAACCGGGTGGGTGTATAGCTTTGTGGATCGTGTTTATGAGGTATTTGAGCCCTTTCAAGCAATCACCAACGGTATATCTGCTATACTTGGTGCAATACTGCTTGTGATAGGCATTATCGCTTTAATAAAGCACGGAAACCGCCAAAAGGCGTGGCCGTGGATTATGGGCGGCATGGGGCTTGTAACCCTTGTTTCCAACGGCATCTGGTTCCTATTGTAGGGTGGGTGCTTGCCCCCGCCCGGCTGGGCGGACGCACACAACCGGATAAACGCAAATAAACGGACACATATAATCAAGGAGGATTTAAGATGAGAGAATTTTTTCACATATTCAAGCACTATATGATGCGCACACTGCGCAGACCAATAATTTGGGCATTATACATTGCTTTGCCGGTGGGCCTAACCCTTATAAATGTGGTTGCAAACCTTGGGCTTGGGCCCGGGCAACCCGGGCCGGTTGGAATATTAGTTACCCTATTTATACTATCATTCCAATTTTTCAGTAGCGAAGTGCTGTATTATGACTTGTTTACCACCTTGCGAGGGAATGTGGCGGATCGTTTGTATATGTCGCCGGTAACAAAAAACAAGTTTTTTGCAGGGGCAATTGCTTGGAGCTGGACTTTCAGTATTCTGCAAGCCATAATAATATTTACAGTAACCTACCTTGCTTTTCCGGATAATCCATATCCCAGCTTTTGGTTGTTGGCAACAATGGTGCTAATTGTTTCAATACTTGCGCAGCTAAAAGGTGCTTTAATGCCATATATTGCTAAAACCCGCAAAGCGGCGGATGGCATCTCGGCGGCAATATGCTTTGGAATGATGTTTTTAAGCGGCGGCTTGATGATAAACTTTGGCGAATCTGACTTTGCACAATTTTTGATGAGCCGCTCTAACCCTTTGGCTTTGGGCTGGTCTGCCATACAATGGGATATACAATACCAATTGGGTTTTAATGACGGCAGAAGTGGCGATATTATGCTTAATATAGGCATATTGGCAGCAATAACAGTGGTGTTGTTAGCGGTGCTAATAGTTCTTGGAAGGAGGCGTAAGGCGTGACAGTTTTCAAATTTGCATTGCTAAGAAGCCTGCGCAACCCCGTATCCTTGGTGTTAAATTCGGTTATTCCCGTGTTGCTTATGTTTATCCCCGTTTTATGGGAAGCAAACCTTTTCGGCGGTGCACCGGGCTTTCCCGTCCTTGCATTTATCATCATATTTGGTGCATTTACCATGTCAAAAAACATCATAGCCGACAAGGAGGATGGGGCAATAACCCGCATTTTAATGGGGCCTGTGTCCATGCGCAGCTACTTGGCACAAAACCTACTTTCGTCCACGATACCATTGCTGGTTTCGCTTATGCTTACCGTTTTGCTTGGCATAATACTGCGGGATTGGAGCTTTATAACAGCCCTTGGCGTATTTATCACCTTTGGAATGCTTACAGCAACTTGCGTTACCATGGCATATGCTTGGCAAGCCCTGTTTAAGGACTCGGAAAGCAGCACCACGGGCTTTTCCATCCTTGCCACTGTTATGGCAATGCTTGGCGGCTTGTTTATCCCCACCAGCCTTTTCCCCGGTATTTTGGAGCATATTGGCGTCATCTTCCCGTCCTACTGGGCAATGCACAGTTTGGGATATTTAATGGAAAATGGTGAAATTGCAGGCAGGTTTTGGGTGGGCATTGGTGCAATGGCACTTTTCGCTATGGCTTTTCTGTTATACGGCAGTAAGCGTAGGGTTGTTTAATACTCCAAAAAACGCCACCCCGGGTTAAGTCCGGGGTGGCGTTTTTTGGCATTTCTAAATATCACAAATCATCACCGGTGCCAAGCAAAGCATCCAAAACAGGGTTGCGCCCGCCGCCGCTACCTGTTTGGGGCAAGGGCATTCCGCTTAAAAAGTCCCCAAACAGCACACTTACCAATTCGCCGTCCCCGAAGGTGTATGCAAGGCGGTCTTCAATAGCATTGCGGGCATTTGTGATGCCGTTTATGCCCGAAATATCTTCATAAGATAAGGAAGAAATCGCCGCATAAACCTCCCTATGCAGTTGTTGGTTACTTACATTGCCCGCTGATCTATCTACCTCCAACACTACCCTTGCACCAAAAAGGTGGGTACTGCCATCTTCTGCAACAAGGCGGGTTTGCACATCGGGCACATTAACCATGCGGGTGGGGGATGCAGGTTGCTGGTTTACTATCAAAAAAATCACCGCTACCACTAAAATCACCGCTACGATAAGTAAAATTAGCATTGTTTGTTTTCTGTTATTTGTTTTTGCACTCACAATCATCAGCTCCCAGCTTAGTTATGCTACTGCCATTATATCACAGCCCGTCCGTGCTTGCAATCCAAAATTGGATATGTTAGAATAAAACAAAAGGAGGCGGACAATATGAAAACTTTCAAAACAGATGGCTTGGATATTTTATCCTGGTGCATGGAACCGGAGGAGGGGGCACTGGAACAGGCGAAAAATATCGCCGCATTGCCTTTTGCCCACAAACACATTGCCCTAATGGCGGACACGCACCAAGGCTTTGGTATGCCCATCGGCGGCGTGCTTGCGGCGGTTAATGCAATCATACCCAATGCAGTGGGGGTGGACATTGGTTGCGGGGTGCTTGCCTGCCGCACAAGCCTTACAAAAATTGACAAAGACACCTTAAAAAATATTATGGGCGGGGTGCGCCGTGCTGTGCCTACGGGCTTTAACCACCGCAAACAACCCATGGATATAGAGCCACCACCGGAAAATGCCTCAATTGTGCAGCAGGAGCATAAGTCGGCCCGCAAACAGGTGGGCACCCTTGGCGGCGGAAACCATTTTATCGAATTTCAACAGGGTAGTGATGGGTTTATTTGGATAATGATACATTCCGGTAGCCGCAATTTGGGTAAAAAGGTGTGTGACCATTATAATGCCGCCGCAAAGGCTGTAACCAAAGATATCCCCAAGGCATGGGATTTAGCATACTTAAAGGCGGATTCGGATATTGGCAAGCAATATATCATCGAAATGCAGTATTGTCAGCGTTTTTCCCTGCGCAACAGGGAAGTTATGCTGGATGACATTGCCAAAATTTTTAGTGAAGCCACCGGGGGCGAGGTGCTGGAAACCTTTAATGTACACCATAACTACGCCCGTTTTGAGCATCATTACGGCAAAGATGTTTGGGTGCACCGCAAAGGGGCAACATCTGCAAAAGAAGGGGAAATTGGCATTATTCCCGGTTCGCAGGGCACAAAGTCATATATTGTTAAGGGGCTTGGTAACCCCCTATCCTTTAACAGCTGCAGCCATGGTGCGGGGCGGGTTATGGGTCGCAAGCAGGCACAGCGCACCCTGTCCCTGGAAGATGAGATTGCGAAACTGGACAAGCTTGGGGTTTTGCACGGCATACGTGGTGTTAAGGATTTGGACGAGGCCGCAAGTGCATACAAAAACATAGATGTGGTAATGGCAGAGCAGGCAGATTTGGTAAAAATTCACGTGGAGCTTACGCCGCTGGGGGTTATTAAAGGTTAATGGATAAAATTGAAGCAATGCTGGCAGGGGACAGGGAAAATGCGCTGCATAATATTAAAATTGACTTTAATAACCTGCATTTGGTTTGGCCCTGCTGGGAATATTTGCAAAGCTACCGGGAAGCCATTATGGAATACATTGCCTTTCGTGTGGAGGATTTTGCATATCCCAAAATAACCACCCATCGGGATGCCAAAGGCTATTTTAAGCGGTTGGAGCGCATGCGGAAAGGTAAAGCCCCAAAGGGGCTTGTTCCTGCCTCGGCTTTTTGGCTGGTGGATGGCAGAAATTACATTGGCAGCGGGGATGTGCGCCACTGCCTTAACGAAAGTTTAAGTCGCCTTGGCGGTCATATTGGCTACTCCATCCGCCCGGCGGCTTGGGGTAGGGGGCTTGGCACAATTCAACTTGCCATGTTGATTGAAGAGGCCGCCAAACTTGAAATTCCACGCCCGCTAATCACCTGTTTTGATGATAATTTGGCATCCATTAAGGTTATTGAAAAAAACGGCGGTATTTTGGTAAACAAAATAACCAACCGTGTGCGTGGGGAGAAGAAGCTAACAAGGCATTACGAAATGTAGGGTGGGGGCTTGCCCCCACCCCCCCGAAGACGTACAAATGCAAATAACAATCGTCTACCATTCACCTTGTAACTGCCGTCCTACTGTACGTCTTGCGCACAAGGGTGGGGGCTTGCCCCCACCCTACGATGCCTGCATCATTACCCAGCCGGGCAATGGCAAAGCGGGTTGTTGCAAGGTTTATGCGGTTTTGTATGGCTGATAACAGGCTATCGCCTTGCCCGCTTATCCCGCCGCCGATAACCACAATCTCGGGCTGTAAAATATTTATAATATTTAATAAACCAATACAAAGATAGTTATAATAATTTTCAATAATTACTTTTGCCCCATCATCACCTGCATGGGCGGCATCAAACACGTCTTTGGCAGTTAATTGACCCAAACCAAGGCTTGCCCCGTCCCGCATCAGTGCGGCGGCGGATGCGTACGCCTCCCAACAGCCATTTTTGCCGCAACCGCAAGCTCTGCCGTTTACTTCTATAATTTGGTGCCCAACTTCCCCCGCACCAAAAAATGTCCCCGTATACAATTTACCATCAATGATAATACCCCCGCCAATACCCGTGCCAATGGTGATAACAACAGCGTTTTGCACACCTTTTGCTGCACCAAAAAACATTTCGCCAAGGGCGGCACAATTGGCATCATTTTCCAAAAAAACAGGCAGGCGAAGTACATCTTCCACCATTTTACTTAGCGGCACATTAAAAAAGCCCAAATTAGGGGCATTAACAAGGGTTTGGCTGGGCGGGTGCACCACACCAGGGCAACCAATGCCGACGTATTGCACAGGGTATGGGCTAAATTCCACCAGGGCTTTGCACAAGCCAATAATATCACCAACCACCGCATCCACCCCACGCAAGGGCAGGGTGGGCGTGGTTTTTTTGTTAATCAGTTTGCCGTCATCACCAACAAGCCCACCTGCAATATTTGTGCCGCCCAAATCAATTCCAATGCGCATTTTGCCTCCTAATGCTGATAATATGCCATGCCCAGCTGGGTACGGTTGGTAACATGCATTTTTTCCATAATGGCAACAATATTGTTGCGCACCGTACCTTCGCTTAAAAACAGCTGGCCGGCAATTTCTTTATTGGAAAGGCCTTGGGCAACAAGGCGGGCTATGTCCCTCTCCCTTGGTGTTAGGTTGCTTAGGGCAGGGTTTTCCGTTTGTGCCAGCTTTTTCAGTGCATCTGCATCCACCACAGCCACGCCAATTAGCAAGGCACGTAATTTATCCGCAATACCTGCAATTTTGTCGGTTTTAATAAGGTAGCCATCCGCCCCTGCGGACAAGGCCTGCTGTATATTAGGCTTATCATCAAAGGTTGTCAACATCATTATACGGATGTGGGGATGGCGGCTTTTTATCAGGCGTGTGGCGGCAATGCCATCCATATTAGGCATGCGAATGTCCATCAGCACCACATTAGGGTCAAGCGTTCCGCACATTTCCACAGCTTTTGCACCATCACAAGCGTCACCCACTACATCAATATCCGCTTCTTTTCCCAAATTTATGGATAGGCTTTTGCGGATTAAGGCATCATCGTCAACAATTAGCAGCTTCATGTATTTCTTCCTCCTTTACCGGGATAACACATACCACACGAAATTTTTTATCCGCATCCACCGATAGCGTGCCGCCGACAGCGGATATACGGTGGCGCAAATTGCGCAAACCGCTTCCCATAGAGCTTTGCCTGTAAACCCCATCATTTACAATGGCAAGGCGAATTATTTTTGGCGTAACATCCAAGTTTACCATAATTTGCGTGGCACGGGCGTGGCGCACCGCATTGGTTAAACACTCCCGCAGGCAGGTTTCCAGCGCATTCCATACATACATGGGCACCTTGCCGGTATCACCAAACACTTTAAAAACTGCAGGGCAAATGGTAAAATTGTCACAAATTTCCTGCAAAGTTTCTGCACCAAGCACTTTTACGGCGGAAAGGTTATGCACCGCATCCCGTATTTTTTTGCCGCCCGCATCCAGGCGCATAAGTGCTGCATCGTAAAGCTCCAAAGCATCAGGGCTTGCCTCTTCAAACATATCACGGGCGGTTTGCAGGGTGATGTATGCCGCAACAATCTCATGCCCTGCATTGTCGTGGATATCACGTGCAATGCGGGTGCGCTCGGCAACTGCCGTCATCTGCTCCACCCTTGCGGTGGCGGCGGTTAAGTCGCTTTGCAGGGATTGTAGGTGGTAAAGTTTGCCGGTTGTCTCATCTTGTAATTTTAGCAACCCTTCCCGCTCCTGCTGCCAAAAACCGAGAAACAAGCCGCAAACCGCCGAAAGTGCAAGAACTGCCAGTAAAAGCGGCGTAAAATCAACCACGAAAATTACAAAAGCCACAAAAGCAGGCAAGTTACGGCGAAACATGGCGGTAAAAATAGGCATGGCCAATGCAAAAACAGCGTAATCCCAAATAAACACTGCCACAAGGGCGCAGGCAACCATATCTACCCACACGGTTAGCTGTATTTTTGTAAAACGCTCAAAACGCCAACGTATAAGGGTCATCACAACCATAAATAAAAGCAGAAAAAAGCCCGCCACAAGGTCATCTGCCATCATCCAAAAGGCAAACAACAAGGCAAAGCCCGCCGCATTACACATCATAAACCAAAGCCGGGGATTTGATATAGCCATTTTTTGATTTTATCACGAAAAACAAAAAATGGCAAGAAAAAGCTTGCAAAGGATGGACGGGTATGGTAGGATGAAGTTATCAAAAAAGTTGTGGAGGTTTTAAGATGAGTGCACGTTGGTGTTTGAACGACTTATACAAAGGCTTTGATGCACCTGAGTTTTTGGCGGATATCGAAACGGCAAAAAAAGATATTGCCGCCTTTTCCGCTTGGGCAGATGAAAATTTTGCCACCATGGACAGGGCAGGCGAAAAGTTAGTGGAATGCATTAATATCATCAACAACAACAGCCGTATTTTGGGCAAATTAATGTCCTTTGCCATGCTTACCCGCTCCGTGGATGATGGTAACCAAGATGCCAAAAAATATGGCGATATGCTAAGGGTTGCCTTTGCAGAAGCCACCAAACCACGGGTTATGTTTGAAGCCTATATAGGGCAGGTGGAAGATTTAGACGGCCTTATTGCCGCCCACCCTGTACTTAAAGAGCATGAGTTTATTCTAAACGAAATTAAATCAAAAAACAAATATTTGCTTAACCAAGGGGAAGAAGTTGTTTTTGCAAAGCTTAAAAACACAGGCAGCTCCGCTTGGAATGATATGAAAGAACAGCTAACGGCCACCATGAAAATTAAAGTGATGGTGGAAGGGGAAGAGAAGGTATTGCCCTTGCCCGCCGTGCGCAATTTGGCTTTTGATACTAATCCCAAAACCCGTAAAGATGCCTATGAAGCCGAAATGGCGTCTTATGCAACCGTGGACAAGGCTGTTGCGGCCTCCCTTAACGCTATTAAGGGCGAAGTTTTAACAACCGTGGCTTTACGTGGTTACAATTCGCCTTTACATATGACCCTTGCAAATTCCCGTATGGAGCAAGGCACCTTGGATGCCATGATTTCTGCTATGGTGGACTTTTTGCCCAGCTTCCGCCGCTTTTATAAGAAGAAAGCAGAAATTTTGGGGCATAAAAAGGGCTTGCCGTGGTATGATATTATGGCACCCACCAGCGAAGTTAATATGAAGTTTACATTGGAAGAAGGGCGTAAGTTTGTTTTAGACAACTTTTACAAATTTAGCCAAAAAATGGGCGATTTTACCAAACATGCCTTTGACAATAACTGGGTAGATTCGGAAGTGCGTGAAGGCAAGCGTGGCGGTGCTTTTTGCTCCGGTATGCACGCTATTGGGCAAAGCCGTATTATGGAAAACTTTAACGGCACATTCTCCAATGTAACAACTACTGCCCACGAATTTGGCCACGCCTACCACAACCTATGCCTTAAAGACAAATCCTTTATGAATGCAGGCTACACCATGCCAATCGCCGAAACTGCTTCTAATTTCTGCGAAACTATTATAATAGACGCAGCACTTGCCGGGGCGGATGAAAAAACCAAAAAAGCGATTTTGGAGCAAGACTTGTCCGATTCTATGCAGGTTATTGTGGATATTTACAGCCGCTTCCTATTCGAATCACGTTTGTTTGAAGCCCGTGCCAAAGGTCCCCTTTCCGTGGAAGAAATTAATGCCTTGATGATACAAGCGCAAAAAGATTCCTATGGCGATGGGCTGGATCCGGATGTTTTGCACCCTTACGCATGGCTAAACAAACCCCACTATTATTATGTAGATCGTAATTTTTACAACTTCCCATATGCCTATGGCCTACTATTCTCCAAAGGCTTGTATGCCCAGTATTTGGAGCAAGGCGAGGCGTTTTTGGAAAAGTATGATGCCCTGCTTGCGGCAACCGGCTCCGCTTCCTTGGAAGAGGTGGGTGACATGGCAGGCATTGATGTGCGCAAAAAAGATTTTTGGGTTAACAGCCTAAAGCTTATCGAAGAAAAATTAGACCAGTTTTGCGCCATATAATCACGAATTTTGTCGCACCACACAAAATTCATAAAAATTTTGCTTGCTTTTTTGTTTCATTTGTGTTACAGTATTGGGAAATAGAACTTATACCTAACAGAAACCAATTTTATATTAATGAAATGAGGATTCTATGGAAAAGCTTTTGGAACTTAAAAATTTAACCACATCTTTTAGGATACAAGGCGAATTTCATGCGGCTGTGGATGGCATAAATCTACATATCAACAAAGACGAGATTTTTGCCATTGTGGGTGAATCGGGTAGCGGAAAATCCGCCACTGCCGTGTCTATTATGAAATTACACAACCCCCTTTTTACAAGGGTAAGTGGTGAGGTTTTGTTTAATGGCAGGGATTTGCTTCCACTAAAAGAGGCGGAAATGAACAAGGTAAGAGGCAGGGAGATTGGAATGATTTTCCAAGACCCCCTAAACTCCCTTAACCCCCTTATGAAAATTGGTGCGCAAATTGAGGAAAGCTTAATACACCACACCGATTTCACATCTGCTGAGCGCAAAGAGAGGGCAATTGAGCTTTTGAACCAAGTGGGCATAAAAGACCCCGAGCGCACCTACAATTCCTACCCCCACGAGCTTTCGGGTGGTATGCGCCAGCGTGTTATCATTGCCATTGCCATTGCTGTAAAGCCAAAACTGCTTATTGCAGACGAGCCAACAACCGCACTGGATGTTACCATACAAGCGCAAATTCTCGATCTTATCAGAGATTTGCAAAAGGAGATTGGGTCCAGCATTATTATGATAACCCATGATTTGGGCGTTGTGGCGGAAATGGCTGATAGGGTAGCTGTTATGTATGCAGGGCAAATTGTGGAAATTGCTCCTATTCAAGAGCTTTTCCAAAATCCCAAGCATCCATACACCCGCTCCCTACTGGCGGCCATGCCAAGCAATATTGTTGAAGGGGAGAAGCTAAACGCCATCGAAGGCATTGTGCCCCCTCTACAAAACATGATTAGGCAAGGTTGCAGATTTGCACCACGCATACCATGGATTGACGCAAGTGAGCATGAGGAAAATCCACAGTACCACCAAGTGGGCGAAAACCATTATGTGCTTTGCAGTTGCCACAAAACTTTCAGACTTAAAGGCGAATAATACAAAATATTATGAGGAGAGGGATTATGCCACTTTTAGAAGTAAAAGACTTGAAAGTGCATTATCCAATCAGAGGGGGCATCCTTAACCGTGTTCAGCGATATGTGAAAGCGGTAGATGGGGTCAGTTTCACCATGGAACCCGGTGAAACCCTTGGACTGATAGGAGAAAGTGGTTGCGGCAAAACAACCACAGGCAAAGCTATTTTGGGCTTGTGCCATATAACAAGCGGGCAAATTGTTTTTGATGGTGAGGATATTACAAAGCAGGTTAAGAAAAACCGCTCGCCTTACCGCAAAAGCGTGCAAATGATTTTTCAGGACGTATTTTCGTCCCTTAACCCACGCAAAAGGGTTATGGATATTATAGCAGAGCCCATCCGCAATTTTGAAAACTTAACACCTCTTGAAGAAAAAAAGCGGGTAGAAGAGCTTTTAGGCATTGTGGGCATGTCCCCAACCGTTGCCACTAAATACCCCTTCGAGTTTTCCGGCGGTCAGCGGCAACGCATTGGCCTTGCCCGTGCAATTGCTCTTAAACCGAGGCTTATTGTGGCAGACGAGCCGGTTTCTGCACTGGACTTGTCCATACAAGCGCAGGTTTTGAACTATCTTGTGGATATACAAGAAGAGCTGGGTCTTGCCTACCTTTTCATCAGCCACGACCTTGGTGTGGTTAAGTATATGTGCAAAAATCTTGCCATCATGCACAACTCTCGTTTCGTAGAATTTGGAACAAGTGAGCATATATATGAGAACCCGGCGCATATCTATACCAAAAGGCTTATTGCAGCCATACCGGATGTGGACCCCACAAAAAGGGATGAAAACTCTCAAAGGCGCAATGCCATCAATGATGAGTACACAAACCAGCGGGACAAGTACTACAAAGAAGACGGCAGCGTATATGACCTGAAACAGCTGTCAGAAAAACATTTTGTGGCATTGCCATAGAGAGGGGATAAGCTAATATGTGGAAAACCGTCGTTAGACGACTATTGATTCTCATCCCTCAGCTTCTCTTCATCTCCGCCGCCGTGTTTTTCATGTCCCAGGCCATGCCCGGTGACGCTTTGACAGGTGTTTTTGGTGAGATGGATGTGGATGCACAGATAATTGAAGAATTGAGGGAAGAATTCGGACTTAATGACCCATTATTACAGCAGTATGGTCGCTGGGTTTGGGGAATTGTAACTGAATTTGACTTTGGTCGCACGTTAACCCAAGGTCGCCGCCCCGTTACGGATTTGATTGGCGAAAGGATGGCTAATTCCGTCAGGCTTGCGATTTTGACTTTGATATTTCAATATGCACTGGCAATACCCCTTGGGGTAATTGCGGCCAGGCGAAGGGGTACGGTAATTGACAAAGCTATTGTTTTATATACATTCGCCGCCATGGCAATGCCTACGATAGTTCTTGCCTTACTTATGCTATTTACTTTCGGATTTAATCTTAGCTGGTTCCCCATTCGTGGCAGTGTGGATGTTTTGTTGGAAACAGGAAGCTTTGCCTACTTTATAAGCAGGATACACCACCTAATATTGCCGTCTATAACGGCTGCATTGCTTGGTACGGTGTTTATAATCAACATTTTGCGCTCGGAGATAATTGATGCACAAAATAGCGATTATGTAACCACCGCAAGAAGTAAGGGTGTTCCGGCCGGTAGGATTTACAGCAAACATATCCTAAGAAACTCAGCTTTGCCAATTGTTTCCATGCTTGGTTTTGCTGTTGCAGGCCTGTTTACCGGTAGCATATTTATCGAAACAATATTTAGCTATCCGGGCATTGGGCAGCTGTTTGTTACATCAATCACCACAAGGGATTTCCCTGTATCCAATGCACTTGTACTTATGACAGCTTTTCTTATAGCCATGGGTGCGCTAATTGGTGATGTACTTCTAACCGTTGTAGACCCACGCATACGTGTGAGATAGGAGGAGGTGAGCTTTATGGATAATTTAGATAACAAAGTTGACGCAACTGCAATTGGGGATCCTATGGATAAGAAGATGCTCAAGGCAGAGAAAAGAAAGATTGCCTTCACCACTGTACTTTGGAAAGAAATTAAAGCCGATAAGCTTGCCCTTGTTTCCTTGATATTGCTCGTAGGCATTGTTTTGACAGTTTTCATTTGGTCCATGTTTCTTGATGCGGCAGAAGTTACAAGGATGAACTTACCAATGGTAAACCGCCCACCTTCACAGGAGCATGTACTGGGTACAGATGATGGCGGAAGAGATGTGCTTAATTTTATGGTAATGGGCGCACGCAACTCTTTGAACATTGCATTCTTCGTTACCATTATCGCTGCAAGTATAGGTGTTTTAGTGGGCATTACTGCCGGTTTCTACGGCGGCAGGGTGGATAATGTGATGATGAGGATTGTAGACACAGTCAGCATGTTACCCTTCCTGATGATTATCATACTCTTTATAGTTATAATACCAAGATATGGAATTGTGCACTTTATACTTTTAATGTCACTCTTTGGCTGGTTTGGAATATCTAGGCAAGTGCGTGCAAGGGCATTGCAACAAGGAAGGTTGGACTATGTTTCCGCCGCTAAAACCCTTGGCACACCTAACCCGGTAATCATTTTTAGAGAGGTGTTACCCAACCTTGTATCCATTTTATCGGTGCTTATGACCCTTAACTTGGCAAATAATGTAGGGCTGGAAGTTGGCCTTACCTTCCTTGGTTTTGGTATGCCCCACGGCACGCCTTCCCTTGGTAACTTGATTGCATTGGCACGTGTCCCTGTCGTTATGGAACATAGATGGTGGCAATGGATACCGGCTTCTTTGCTGGTGCTTGTAATCGCCCTTTGCATTAACTTTGTAGGGCAAGCAGTAAACCGTGCGGCGGATGCCCGCCAGCGATTGGTGTAACAAGAAATACCCATTTTTTCAGCAACACGGAAACACAAAATAAAAATCAACACCTGAGTTACATATGTTTGTGACTCTACCAAAAAGGAGGAAATGAAATGAAAGCATTTAAAAAGTTTTTGTTGCCAGCAGTTTTGGTAGGCGTTATGGCTTTTGCTGCTGCTTGCGGCAACAGAGATGACGATCCGCCGGCAGATGACAACAATGTTGTGACACAACCCGGCGACACAACCCCACCAACCGGTGGTGACACGGTAACACCAGAAGGTCCGGCCTTTGACCCCCTTGCTGCGATGAATGAAACCCTTGCAAGATATCCGCAAGAGCATCGCAACAACGACCCAATTTTGCAGCGTGGCGATCATGGTAATATCCTACGCATTGGTGTACCTTCTGAATCCCCAATGGCTGGTCTTTTGGGCAGCACAGTAATCGGTACAACTGCAATTGACACCAACATGGCATCTTTGTCCGGTGCTTCTTGGTCCCTATTCTCTTCTAACGAAGGGCGTGCGTTTGGTAACACCGGTGTTGCAAGATACACTGTAAACCCAAATGAAATGTACATCGAAATCACAATGGTAGAAAATCCAGTATGGCATGATGGCGTACCCGTTACCCTTGATGACCTTGTATTTGCTTACGAAGTTATTGCCCACCCAGATTATGGACACACCGGCGGTATCCGCTGGACAGCCCCAATCCAAACTATCCGTGGTATTTGGGACTATCGTAACGGCGATGCAGATCACATTTCCGGTCTTGTACTTTCAGCTGACCAAAGAACTTTGAGAATTTACTTTGAAGAGTTGCCAATGTCCCACATTGCTTTTGGTATCTGGTCTGCCCCAATGCCACGCCACCACTTTGAAGGCGTAGCAGTGCGTGATATGGCTGATTCTGCTCAAATCCGCTCTGATATCCTTGGCTGGGGTCCATTCCGTGTTAACAACATCGTTCCTGGTGAAGCTGTACACATGGTAGCTTTTGACGATTTCTTTGATGGTGCACCACTTGTTGATGGTGTTGTTATGGAAATCATCTCCACTGCTATGATTCCGGAAGCTATGGCTAATGGCTACTTTGATACTATTTTTGGCGGCTTCCCGCTAGATCAGTATCCTTACTATTCTGATTTGCAAAACGTAACCTTCCTTGGTTCTTTGATGGGTAACTACACCTTCATCGGCTTTAGACTTGGCCTATGGGATGCTGAAAACAGCGTAAACGTAATGCACCCACAAAATGACCCGGATCGTCCGGTAACCGACGTTCGTTTCCGTCGTGCTATGGCTTATGCTGTAAACCAAGATCTTATTAACGAGCATATTTTCAGCGGTTTCCGTTTTGCTGCAACAAGCATTGTAACACCTTTCCACCCAATGTATTTGGATGCAAGCCTTTCAGGCTTCCCGTTTGATCCTGATAGAGCTAACGAGATTCTTGACGAAGCTGGCTTTAACTGGGCGAGCGGTGCTGATTTCAGAACCAACCAAAGCGGCGATCCGTTTACGCTAATCCTTGCCTTTAACGAAGCTGGCACAAACCACCTTATTGCTGCCCAAAAAATGCAAGACTGGGCTGACATTGGTGTACATGTAGAGCTACTTGACGGCAGAATGCAAGAATTCGTTGCTATGACAGATATGTTGCATGCTGATACAGACGGCGGCGAAGTTGACCTATTCTTTGGTGCTTGGGTACCTGGCTTTAATCCAAACCCAGTATCTCGTTGGGGCCCAACTGCACAAAACAACCGTGCACGTTTCAACTTCCCGGATATCAACGCTGTGTTTGACAACCTAAACTCCATGGAAGCTTGGGATTATGATTTCCGTGTTGCCCAGTACCATGAGTTGCAATACCTAATCAACTACCATGTACCAATGATTCTTAACAACTGGAGAATCGATCTTGTGCCTGTAAACAACAGAATGAGCTGGCAAGATACTCGTCCAAGTGACGAAGTTACTAGATGGGGCGCAGCTTTCCCATGGCATCAAGTTGGTTTGACTGCACCTGCTCCTTTAAGCAGATAGTCATTAATCTAAAAACTGTAATTTAATGCAAATAACACACTATCAGGTTGGGCTTAATTGCCCGGCCTTTTAGTGCGTTTTGTTTGATTGCTACTGATTGCGGGAATAAAAAACCACGCCTAAGGTTTTGGCGTGGTTTTTGTGCTATCTAAACTTGTTATGGAATTTTAGTTCCAACCTATTGGTTTTATCCAAAAACGCAACGCAGCTGCGCACACATTCTGCGCCGCAAAGGCCGCTGGGATATTTGAATTTAGCAGCATTGGCAGCATATCCCACCTTTTCGGTTACATTTTCGTTAATTTCATCAAAACTGGGGCGCGGCGAGCCATCTGCCGCTTTTTCGCCATCCCCATCAATAATATTTTGGGAATAGGCACGCACCTTATCACAAGCAAAGGGGCTTAAACCGCCGCCAATATGGGCTATGCGGCACTTTACCGCATCCAGCTGACCACGAGCCACGGTTGCTACGCCGGGAATATCGATAATGTGGCTACGCTCCTTACCGATGGCTCCTGCGGGGCAATTTTTCACGCATTGCATGCATTTAACGCAAAGCCCCTCCAAAACAGGGTCCTGTTCCAATTCCGCTTCGGTTACAATAAAGTAAAAACGCTGTGCAGGCCCGAATTTAGGGGTTAGCACCATGCCGCTATGTCCCATTTCGCCCATACCGCAAAGCACCGCTGCCACACGAAAATTGATAAACATTTCAGGGGCGGGCTTGGGTGTGCCATCCTCATTTATGGCCGGCGTGCCGTCTGTACCTGCCAAATCCTTGCCATAATACATGATGGATGTGGCTTCGTACCCATGGTCTTCGATAAAGCTGGCGACACGCCGTTGCACCATGGGGGCGATGATGCGGTTAATATCGCCGCTGCCGCTTAGGGTGTATGTGCTGTAACTGGTGCCCTCCTCAATCCCACGGAAGGAGCCGCGGTGCACACGAAAACCAAGCCCGATAACCGATTTTGCACGGGGCATTATGGAAGCGGGGGTGTGCTGTAACGGCGCACCCTGCCACCTGTCGATGGAGCCGATGCCCACCAAATCAGCACCCACATCACGTGCAAACTTTTTCACATCTTCTGTTGTTAATTTAGGGAAATCACCCATATGTATCATCTCCTTTTTCTAAAATAATAGCATAAACAATGGATTTTGTCAATACCTTATTGCATCGATGGGAATAATATTTTTACATGCAACAAATTATTTCCGAGGAAATGACACAAAATTCCCCAAAGAAACCTTGCCAGCTTTGGAATAACGCTCCTCTTCACTAAAAATGCAGCCGCAATATTTTTGCATATAAAGCCCCATTTCACGAGCTTTTGCCATACCATCACGAAAGTTTTCACGAAAATCTTTAACAACAAATTTAAGCCCAAGTCTTTTTGCCAATAATTCGCCTTCTTCACAAATTGTTTCAAATTTTTGATAAGGGCTTGCCAACAAGGTTGTGGAAAATGCAGCATAACCTTGTTTTTTAGCGGTTTGGGCAGTTTTATCCAAGCGGTTTTTGTAGCAATTTTGGCAGCGGGCGGCAGGGCTTGCGAGGGTGGTGGCCACAAAATCCCGCAGGCCATATTCATCCTCGGTCATCAGTTGATAGTTATTTATTTTGGCAAAATGTTCCAATGCTTGTTTTCTGCTTCTATACTCGGTAAAAGGATGTATGTTGTGGTTGTGCCAAAACAAATCAAAGGCAATATTGCGAGCTTCCAGCCCGCTTGTATATACCACTGCGCAGGGGCCGCAACATGTATGCAGTAAAATTTTCAAAATACCACCTCATTTTTATAATGATAAGTTAATTATACAACCCTTAAATAAAATGTCAAGCAGGGGTTAAGTTGCACACGATTTTTGCCGAAATAAACTTAATGATGTATGTCATGCGCAATGCCAAATTTTATTTTGTGTTGTTTTGCGCATTTTAGAGATACTAAACCTTGATTAGGTAGGAGGAATATTATGTTTACAAATCAGTTAAGGATGACTGGGTTTTCTGGCATTGATGTGCAGGATATGGTAACACAAATGATGCGTGCGGAGTCTTTCAGGCTTAACCGCTTTACCCAACAACGCCAAATTTTATCTTGGCAACAGGAATCTCTCAGGGCTGTTGGCGCAAGCATGATGAATTTTAGAAACAATTTTACCCGTATTGACCCCCTTGGAGGCGGCCTTGCAGGCATCAATAATCCCGCCAGTTTTAGGGGTTTTTCTGCTAACATCACTAATATTACATCCAGCGGCAACAATGGACACACAAATGGCATAACCGTTGGCACAACCGCTAACACTCAAGCGGGTAATCACACTATTACCGTAAACAGTGTGGCGCAAAGCCATGCCCTTAGGGGGCAACAACATGCGGGCACTGTAAATTCCAGCCACATCGCTTTTGGTTCGTTTATTCGTGGCGACAATGTGGTGGGTGGTGACCGTACATTTAACGGCAATTTCGGCATTAGCGTAAATGGCGTAAACCGCCATGTTAATGTGGATTTGCATCAACTGGCCGGCGGCATGGATCCCAATAACCCCCTATTTAATCCCGACGCCCACACGGCACTTGCCGCCATTAACGGCAGCCAGGATTATATTAGAGCCACCCAAGATACAATTCGTGATTTGCAGCAGTCCATTGCCAGCGAAAGAAGTGCTTTGCAAGATTTTGGTCGCAACCTTAATCCGAGAATAACCCTATCACAAATGCAGAGTGAAGATTTCCGTAACGACCCTGATTCTGCATGGGCGGATTTGAGTGCTGCTGACCAACAATATATCTTAGACCGTTTAGATACCATCGACGGCATTCAAGATCAGATTAGCGACCTTAACGATGATATAGCCAACCAAAGGGACATTATACGCAGCCAAGAGGCCATACTAATGAACAACACAGCGTTTATGAATGCCTTTGTTAATGCAGTTAATGTAGAGCTGGCCGGTTTTGGAACCGTAGATGTTGGGGGCACCTCCACCGCAAGGGCTACTGCAAGCTTTGCAAATGGAACCTTTACTATAACTGCCGCTCCAAACAACAGCATACAAATGCAGGCAGGGCAAGGCACGCATGCTGTTGGCGTTGGTGCAATGGGCTTTGAAAGAGCGTCCAGCAACTTTAATTCAGGACAAACCCTTGGCGAGTTTATGGGATTGCAAAGAGAGTATGTGCAAGCCAACGATGCCGACGGCAACCCTCGTTATGACAACAATGGCAATCCAGTTATGGAATTTAGCCACTGGCTAAATGCGGATGGCTCGGTTGCAACAGCCGCCCAAACCCAATTCAGCTTCACCATATCCCAAGGCGGGCGCAATGTAACCATGTATTTTGATGTTGCCGACAATCCAAACCTAACTGTGCAACAAATGATGACGCAGGTTAACAATAATCCTGACCTTAATGTGCGCATGGCGCTTGATACAGTTAGCAATTCCATCACCCTGGAAAGCACTGTGGCGGGTGAAGCCAACCAAATCACAGCTATTAGTGATAATGACGGTGGTATTTTGGCACGCTTGTTTAACCCGGCGGGCTCCGGCGTGGCTATTGGAGACCTGATTGAAACCCGTGAGGCCACCAATGCCAGTGTGACGGTAAATGGAACAACCATCGACCGTGAAAGCAACAATTTTTATGTTGATGGTATGAACATTGCAATAAACGCCGGTGCAGTTGGGCAAACTTTTAATGTAAATATGGCAGGTGATACAGCTACAACCCGCCAAATGGTAATGGATTTTGTAAATGCTTATAATGAGATTGTGCGGGAAATACAAAGCCTTTCTAATGTGGCTCGCCCACGCCAGCAAGGCGGCCGTGGTCACTTTATGCCGCTGACAGATGACCAGCGTCGTGGTATGAGTGAAAGCGAAATTGCCCTTTGGGAGCAAAATGCACGCACAGGCATACTGCATCGTGACCAGGAGTTGCGCAATATCTTAAACGATATGCGTAATGAGATGAGCCGTGTAGTTACTTTGGAAGACGGTACCCAGTTTTCTCTTGCAAACATGGGCATTCGCCTTTCCACTAATGTGGCAGATGGTGCGATTTTAACTGTAAACGAAACCCAACTTAATGCCGCTTTAGAAAATAATATGGATGGTGTAACCGCCATATTTACAGGGCAAGGTGCGACCGGAGTAAGCGGCGGCAATGCACCAACACGAAGGGACGGTAGCCCAATACTTGGCCTTGGAGAGCGCCTGGACGCAGCCTTAAACAGGCATGTTACTGAGTGGAACACGGGCAATCTAGATCGCAGGACATCAGAAAGGCCCGGAGACCCAAGAGCTATTAGCACACGAATAGCAGAGCAAGACAGGCGCATTGAAAACATGATGCGCTGGCTTGAAAGGCGTGAAAATCAGCTATTTGCCCAGTTTAGCCGCATGGAGCAGGCAATGATGCAGGCCAATTCGCAGATGAGCTTCCTTGACCAATTTATTTGGGGCGGTCAATAATGGCTAACTATTTGGACTTAATCGAACAAAAAACAGCCGCCTTTGAGCGGATATTGGATGCGACCAAAAAACACACCTTCACAGGTGCAAAGGAAGCCGCCGAGGAAGAGGGCGCAAACTTTGCACGCCTATACGAAGAGCGGGAACATCTTTTTGCAAGGGTTAAAAAGCTGGAGGAAGCCTTAAAGGCTTGCCACCCACCCTCCTCCCCCAGCGGGGAGGAGGAGATTGCCCTTGCAACCCACTTAAATAAGCAACAGGAACTTGCAAAGGAAATTTTGGCAATGGATGAGGCCAATATCAAGCTGTATGAAACCTTCAAAACCCACATTACGGGTGATTTGAAGGGTATTACCCAAACCAAGCAGCTAAATGAAGCATATATGGAAGATTTTGAAGTGTCGGGATATTATTTCGACAAGAAAAATTAAGAGGAGGTAATAGAACATGGATGTTTACACTAATAACCGGCAAGTTTCGGCGGCTGCATCTGCAACTCCTACGCAGATTGTAAGGCCTGCGGACAACAACCGTACACAAAACAACAGACAATCGCAACCGGCGGCAAATTCATCTGCGCCAAGCCTAAGCCAAATTGTGCCCACCCAGCGTTCTTTGGAAGTTGCCCAAACAGCTCTTACAGGTGATGTGCCTGTGCGTGGCTATCAAGCACCCAGTGGCGGCTTGCTACGTGAAGAAGAGATAAGTGACCAAATGCTGGAAAGAGCCTTTGCTGATGCCAACAAGGCAATCCCCAACAACTCTTTCAGCCTATCTTATGGCGTACATGAAGCCACAAACAGGATAACTGTGGGCATTTATAGCTCCGATACCGGCGAGCTTATAAGAGAGCTTCCACCAGAATCCCGCTTGGACACATACGCAAGGATTTCAGAGTTTGTAGGCCTGCTTTTTGACGGCAATGCTTAATGATGGCCTGATTAATACCATTATAGGGGGCATTTGATGAACAACCCATACGACACCTATAAAAATAATTCCGTTTTTACTGCCACTAAAGAGGAGCTAACTGCCATGCTCTATGATGGTGCTGTTAGGTTTTGCAATCAGGCAATTATTGCAGTTGAAAACAACGATGCGGGCAAGGCTAACGAAATGATACAGCGTACCCAAGCCATTATCCAAGAATTTCGTTTGACATTGGATAAGAAATATGAAATATCCTTGCAATTGGACGCTCTTTACGAATATATGCTGCATAGGTTAATGCAGGCCAATGTGAAAAAGGATTTGGAGATACTGACGGCAGTGCGTGATGACATTAGGGACATGCGGGATACATGGAAAGAAGCCATTAAGCTTAGCCGTATGTCTTCTGCCCCGACAACCAAGGTTTTGAACAATTAAAAATATAGGGCAGGTCATTTTGTCCCGCCCTATATTTTTTTATTTCTTCGGGCTCGTATTAACTCTACTGCCTGGTTTTGGTGGTATTGTATTTCTTGGGGGTTAAGGTGAAAAATTTCGGCAGCATGCCGGGCAATGATGTTAGAAAGGCTGACTTTTAGGCTGGTATGGTCGGGGTGATAAGTTAGGATAAAGGCAAGTAATTGCCCAATGTCCTCCATAGGCGTGCCATGGGTTTCTTCTTCAAAATCTACACCCCAAATCTTTTCCCCGTCAAACAGGAAGTTTCTGCCATTTATATCCCCCCGGGATGTGCCTGCGCCCACTGCCATATAATAGGCGTGCAGCCAATCTATCAGACCTTTGGCAGCCTTTTCTTGTGAAACAATGTCGGGATTTCGCTCCCATTCATCAATCAAATCGGGCAGGGGTTTGGCGTCAATATATTCCATAAAAATTATGTTGCCACTAACTTTCAATAGGCGTGGCACGGCAAGCCCGGCGGAATGTAATTGCGCCAGCCTTTCCGCTTCAAATGCGGCGGATTGGGCATTGGTGTGGATTTTTTCCACCCGTCCGCCATGTAGGCGCACTTTATTGCGTTTGCTGTTGAAGTAAATTGTCGGACAACCTGACTTCAATGTCGCACCCCTTTTCATAACCTTCCAGCGTGCTAACCACGCCAACTAGGGCATTTTTCAAAATTTCCTGCACAAAAGGCACCATCTTAATGGGGCGACCGTTTATTAAAAGCTCCACGCCCTTATCTGCAACACAGTCACTACGTCGCTTTTCGCCCGCAATAATGGCCGCCGCCAGCCCATTGCAGCTGTATCCGCAAACCATGCAACATTCATCGGGAAAATTGGGTAGGCGGCTGTAAACACCCAATTCAACCAAATCCACCAGCTGTTGGACGTTGGTTGTGGCATCGATGGCTGGTTTGCCCTCATATCCATCAATTTCGGAAGATATCCGCCCGGATGCAGCAAAGGCCATGTCGCTCCACTTCTGCGCTAAATCATCCATGCTATGGGCGGTTACAATGGTTGGTATCTTGATGCAGTCCACACCCTCCAACACAACCCAGTCATAACCTTCCCTCTCGTATGCATCAAGGATTTTATCCACGGGCAACCTATTGGGATAAAGTATACTGGTTTCACCCAGCCCACGGGCAGTTACCAGCGTGGCCCCTGCCTGTTTGTGGCGGTTTGTATTGCTGTCCTGCCTTGGGTCTATGGCAAATTGCTGGTTGTGGATATCTTTAACCGAACCCACCTTGTAACCGCGGCGCACCAGCTCGCTAATAATCGCCTCGATAGTTGTGGTTTTGCCGCTGCCCGATATGCCGCAAATGCTGAAAATCTTCATACTAACAACCTCCCGCTCTACAACTAAGAATCACTTTTGTGTGATATGCTTTCTTTGTCTTCAACCCCATCCATCGATCGCAATCCTTGAATACGCCGGCAAAAACTCCGCATAGTTCTATCGATATTTCGTTCATAACAATAGCCCCTTATAATACGCTCATTATCATTTCAAAAAAGTTGTGGTTAAATGTTACAAAGCTTACAATGCCTGCCATGGCGAGGACGCCCACCATTTTAGCGATATCCAGCCCTGTTAGGCGTAGGGTAAAATAGCTGGTGCGTTGCGGCAAAGCACGAAAGCCCCGCATTTCCATGGACATGGCAAGTTCCTTGGCCTGTTGCAGGCTGGAAACGAGGGTGGGCAACAACAGGTAACTGTACAGACCCAGCCGCTTGCGCAATTTTAGCTTTTTAACCTCCACACCCCGCAATTGCAGGGCGGTTAGGCTATCTTGCATTTCCTGGGCAAATTGGGGCACAAAACGGATACCGATGCTGACCATATACGCCATTTCGTAGGGCATTTTCATTTGCACCATGGCTTGTATCAGCGCACGTGCCGGATACACCGTAAGCATGGCTGCACCGATGATGAAAAGGATAAGGCGCAAGGCAACCAGCACCCCCATGGCAATGCCGCCGCTGGTAAGGATTGGCACATCACCAAGTGCAAGCAGTATGATGCCTGATGGGGCGAAGAAACTGCGCATTAGCGTCACCAAAACCATAATTTGCATAAGCCGCTTTATGCGCCCAAACAAGCGGCGCAACTGCACCCCAAGCAATGCGGAAAATATTAGTGATAAAGCAAGCAATCCCGCCATCGCCACCACATCCGTGCGGATTAAGATGCCAAGGGTGGAGAAAAAGATAACCAGCAGAAAAATGACACGGGGGTCGGTTTTTGGGCTAAGCATCCACAAATCGACCGCCTTTCATTTGGTGCACTGTGGCACCCATCATCTCCACAAACCCCATATCATGGCTGATTAGCAGTATGCCCATGCCATCGGCCTGCAAAATTTTTAATGTATCTGCTAAAATTTGCCTTCGGGCTTTGTCCAGGCCTGTTGTGGGCTCGTCCAGCACAAAATATTTGGGCTGCATAACCATGGCGGCGGCAATTGCCAGCCGCTGTTTTTCCCCACGACTTAATGTGAAGGTGACACTTTCCTTTATATGGGACAACTCAAACTTTTCCAGCATTTCGGCGGCCTTTTCGTTGGCCTCTTCTTTGGGCATCCCTCGCAATTCGAGGGGCATGGCAATCTCTTCCAAAGGCTTTGGGGCAAAAATTTGCCTGCTGGGCTCTTGAAACAAATAGCCAACCTGCCTACCAATCTCCCCAAGGGATAGGGTGGCAATGTCCGCATCATTGTAAAAAACGCACCCAAAAGCCGGCCGCAGGATGCCTGCAACCAGCTTTCCAAGGGTGGTTTTGCCGCTTCCGTTTTCGCCCATAACGGCGGCGCAACCGCTGGTGGTGAAGTTGTCCACCACCAGCTCAAAATTACTGCGCCGGTACCTGTCGGCATACTTAAAGCGCAAATCCTTTATTGTTACAGTAAAGCCACTCATACTAATTAATTCTAATGCTTTGTAAATTTCTTGGGTTAAAGTTGGAGCCCCTGTCCTGCACCACACCCAAAAACGGACCATTGTGGGGGCTTAGCGGCTCGCCATCCTCGCCCACGGCGATGAAGATATAGCTAAGGTCGGCATCGATATTCCAGCCGGCGGAAAAAGTGGATTCCCAAGAAGTGGTAATAAAGTTGGTTGCCCCATCGACGCTAATGTCCATGGCTTCCAAAATGGCAGTAAGGCGTACGCCAGTAAAATTGCGCACAGAGCCGCCGCCCGTGGGGATGTTGGTAACAAAATCTTCCAAGCCAATTGCTACAAGGTCATCCATGGTTATTGTCCATGTGGTATCGCCACGGATTATGGCAAATTCGCCATCCTCCAACCCTTCGATGGTGGATTCCACATCAACGCCTTCCACCGCTGCAAGCAAGCGTATGGTTACCACCCCACGCACCCTGCGGGTTGCACGCTCGTCATGGGCGAAAAGGCTCATAATATTGCTTCCTGCACCCTCTTGCTCTTCAAGGGCTATGCCATCCTCCTCAAAAGCGAGGAAGAAGTTGGTGTAATCCAATAATTCATCAATAGTAAAAGGCTGGGTAAAGCCTGTGCCGCCGGATATTACCATGCCCTCATCGATACCGTCAAGACTTATGTTAAAATGCTCAATCAAGTTAATCATGGGTGTTGCTGTCCAGTTGCGGTCACCTGCAGTTACGGCCTGTGCGCCAAGTTCTTGCAAAAGCTCCAAGTCAACCCCATATGTGCGCCCGCCAATTTCGATGTTTAATGGATAAGTTGCCACGTTTAGCTCCACGGTGGCAAGCCCGCGCATGCGGCGTTGGTTGTTGGTATCATTGGTAAATACGGAAATAAAGTGGTTATCTGTTTCCGGCGCATGTCCTGATTGATAAATGGCGATGTACATACCAATCGCATCAATACTTACAAAGTCACGCTCGGTGCCATTGTCGGCGACTATGCGACCGCTTATAACTTCACCAAGACCGAAATGCTCAGCAATGGTAGCCATTGATACAGCGGTAAAGTTTTGCTCATTCCACTCCAACGGTGTTGCGCCAAGGGCGTAAATATCACCGGCAGTGAGGTTGAGGGATAGGTCACCGATAAGGAAGTTTAGTTGGTGACTTGTCCAGCGGCTGTCTGCAACAACATTTGTTGCCACGGCACCTTCAATATTAATATCCGTTAAATAACGCATAAAACGCTGTGCAAATACATCCTGTGCAAAAACAAGCATGAAAGGCCCACGGCCGCCTGCTTCCCAATGCCCTAATAACTCGCCATTTTCAGCAATTACCACAAAGCCGTTGGTGGGGTCAAACACCTCATCAGGGGTGCCGGCTGTGCCGTGGCCATCACGGGTGCCAAAGGTTATTTGGGCGGTAACACCACTTACGTCAAGCCCTAAAAACTCCATAATTGCGGATATTGGTACGCCTGTATAATCCCTGCGCTCGCCACGGATAACGGCATAGGTTTCAACAATGCCAATTTCCAAAATATCTTCCATGGTTACAATGTGGCGCATGCCACCGGCATTTACGGTAAACTCGCCACCCTGTGCAGCTTCAAAGGTTTGGGGGGCTGTGCCTACATAAATGGCGTTTTCGGCGGCGTTCCAGTTTACTGTCATACCCATTGCTATGGATAAAGCACGTACAGGCAGATAAATCACACCATCTAACACAAAGGGGGTCACGGCATTGCCGGCACCGTCCACAAAATCAACGGCAGTGCCATCGGCAAAAGTGTCTGCATTAAAGGGGATGGCTTGTCCAAGCTCATCAAGCGGTATAATTTCGGTAAGCATTCTTGCCCAGCGTCCGGGTACGCCATCTTCAGCAAAAACCACCATAAAGGGGCCGCGTCCGCCATCTTCACGGGCGGTAAAACGCTCGCCGTTTTCGCTAAGCACCAACCAGCCATTGGCGGGGTTAAGTATTTCTTCGGTAGTGGCTGTGGTTGCCATGCCATCCGCCGCCACAAAGGCAAAATTTTCAACACCGGAAAATTCTATTCCCATAAAGGCAAAAATATCAGCCAAAGGCACACCCGCAAAACTTCTGTCATTACCACGGTCGTTGGCGGTAAAGGGGGTTATGCCGAGGACTTCCACCTGTTCAAGGGTGATTTGGTGGCCGCCGATGGTTAGCACATTGGTTGCTGCGGCATTTGCCCTTTCACCAAAATACAGGGTGTTTGTGGATGGCTCCCAATGGGCATCCCTGCTAAATGCCGTGGTTAGTGCACGTATGGGCAAAAACACCGTGCCATTTACATTAAACGGGTTGTTGCCACGCTCACCAACAGAAACCTCTGCACCATCGATAAACAGGCGCACATCGGCTTCCACAATGTTGGGGTTGCCCATTACAATCATGGGCACCGCCATTACAAAAGCAAGCAACAAAGCCACAAAACTGCGAATTTTTTTACTCATTAAATTCTTCCTCCTTCTTTTGTGGTTACAAATTTATAATAGAGCTGGCAATGTATTCCAGCACATTATCATGGTCAACCATTAACATGGTTTTGCCTTGCCTACGCAAGGTGCACAGGTGGTTCAACAATACCCCCTTGGACTCTCCGTCCATTTGGGACAAAGCCTCGTCCAGCAACAGAATTTGGGGGTCCAGGGCAAGCACTGCGGCCAAAACAATCCGTTGTTTTTGTCCGCCGGACAGTTCTTTGGGGGATGCGTAGCGAAAATCCGCCATCCCCACCAAATCCAGCATTTCTGTAATGCGATGACCAATTTCATCGGGTGGTACACACAGGTTTTCCAGTCCGAAGGCAATTTCATCCTCCACGCTATCACAAAACAGCTGGGTTTCGGGATTTTGGAACACAATACCGATTTTTTTGGCACGTGCTGCCACGTCCAAATCCCGCACATTTTCACCAAACAACAATGCTTCGCCGCCCACATCAGCTTCAATAATCCCCGGGATTAAACCGCAAACCACATGCAAAAGAGTGGACTTGCCGCAACCTGACGGGCCTTTTAGCAACACCGCTTCTCCTGATGCAACAGTTAGGGAAAAGTCCGTTATAACCGGATATTTGCCGTAATCTACGGTGATATTGCGAAGTTCCACCGCCATCATTGTACTACAATCTCCGTTATATAGCGGGCAAAGCGGTTGGCAAAAATATCCTGCGCCATTACCAGCTGAAACGGGGCAACCTGCCACAAATCCCCACGCTGTGCAAAATATTCCCCATCTTGCCAGATGGCTATAAAGGCCTGCTCACGATCAAGGGCTTCTGCCATGGTAATGCCTGCGGCGAAACCGTCATAACTGTGAAAAACTAAGGAGCTTCCGCTGTCAATCCCAAAATGGGCAAGAATGTCCGCAATGGCCACTCCACGGTAATGGCGTAACTCCTCCCTATCAGTACCCGGGCGGATGTGGGCATAAAATTCCACAATGCCAAGGGTGTTAAGCTGGGACATGCCAAGGAAGTTGCCGTCCACGAAAAAGCCCAATTCGGCATCGTGGGGAGTGGGTTCCGGTTCAATGACCACAACTGAAGAAGGGCTGTATAGAGGCTCGGTGGTTACTACAGGCTCTTCCGGTTCGGTGGGTCCCGGTTCGTCGGGATCGTCAGGGGTGGGGGTGTATGCGGGTTCGCTGGGGTGCACAGTGTGCACCTCTGCGGGGTTGTTGTCATACGTTAGGTTGGGGGTTTCGGCATCAACGGGCTCCATGGCTTCGTAAGGGGGTGCAGTGTGCGTCTGCTCGCTTGTATCACCGCAAGCGGACAGCACTCCAATCATAACCAATAAAGCAATTGCTGTAAATATCCTTCTCATCTCATCACTCCAAAACAATTTCAATTATATATCTGGCCCATCGCTGGGGAAACATGTCATTAGGCAAAACCAACATAAACGGCGCATTTTCCCACGCCCCACCACGCTCTGCCAGCGATGCGCCGTCCTCACCAAAAACAATTAGCGCATTGCCTTCTTGGGTAGCCTCTGCAATGGTTGTGGATGAGCGAAAACCGTCAAAGGAAATAAACTGGACAGAGACGGCAGAATAATAATCCAACCCGCTAAACCGCAGAATATCAAGCAAATATACGCCTGTAAACAACCCTTCTGCCCTGCGGTGGTTGCTGTCAAAAACCACAAGTCCCATATCAATCATGTCATCTATGGACACAGGTACGCTTGCATCGCCCATAATCACACGTATTTCACCCTCCACATGATACGCCAGCCGCCCTTCCATCTCCCGAAAGTTAAGTATGACAAGCACCACTATAACAGGCAAAAGCAATGCCACAACAGCGATTATAATCTTAGTATTTTTTGACATATTACCGCCCTCCGATTACAACATAGGGCACAAAAATATCCTCATGGCTGACCCATAAATGGTCGCCAAGCCGCCCCTGTTGCCCCAAATAATGCTGTCCATGGTCCGCAAGGATTATGGTTACACCATCCCAAGCGGCAACCAAATCCCGTACAAGCTGGTCTACAAAAGCCATGGCTTCTCCTGTTTGGGGGCTGTATGGCCCATATGTATGGGAAGTATCGTCAACAGCGTTAAAATGTATAAACATTAGGTCTGTATCATCAATGCGGCTAATTGCCGCTTCAAACACGCCACGGTCAGTGTCAAACACATGGCCTAAATTTGGGATAAGTGCTGATAATACGCTGGTTTGCACAATATTTACCCCGCCCTGCACCCTTGTGGAGCTAAAACCCAGCTCGTAAGCGGCAGTAAAAATATCGGGGGCGGCCATGGTGCGGGTTGCCCTGTCATGCACCCCATGCATATCGGGGGTTTGGCCTGTAAAGATGCTGGCCATGGCCACAGGTGTAAAGGGAGGGAACACCGTGTGGGCCATGCGCATCTGTTGTGCGGATAAAAATGGCTGATGCTCAGCGTGGTAGCGTTGCATATGCCAGCCCCAGCCGTCCAGCACTATAATCATAACCCTATTGCCTGCCTGCAAGTAATACAAAGCATCGTAATAGGCTTGTGTTATCACAGTTTCGGGAGGGTTTGCAATAACCCCCGCAATATTGACAAAAACCCTGCCATCAGCTAATTTTAGGTCAATGCCGCCATCTTCATGCTCTGATAATATTGCATTTGCAAAACCATTAACACGATGGATTTGCCCATCAGCAGTAAAAACGGTGGCTTGTCGGGCAACTCTGCCTACATGGGCGTGGGGGTTTGTGTCAGTAAGGCTTGATGTTTGGAAATTTGTACCGGCCACATCCCACACAAAGCCGATTTGCGCAGGGCTGGCAAAATCCCGGCTACCTATGTATTCGCCATATTCGCCGCTTCCGCAGGCCGCAGTGAAAAGAATTGCGGCCACGGATAGTACGGATAAACACGGATAAAACCACTTCTTCACTTGATTACCTCCAATTTTTTAAGCTGCTTGGTTAATGACCATGTTAAAAGCCCCCCAAGCCCGCCGGATAGGGCACCGACGGTAAGCCCCAGCAACATGGGTATCATTGGCAACTGCATTACCACGCCACTTACAAGGGCAACCCCTACCAAGTTTGCAACCATACAGGCAAAGAAGCAACATAGCTTACAGCAACCCTTGTGGCGCATTATTAATAATAGCAAAAATATGGCAATGCCCGGGGCAGAATATGTAAGTATTGTGGCAAAACCGTGGTTGCCTGCCCATGGCATCACCATCACAAGCAAAGCCTGCAACACAGCAACCACCACAGCAGATGATTTTTTGCCTGTAAGGCTTACGGCAAGCACCAAAAACATCATGTAAATACCGCCGGCAACCGAGCCGCCGGGGATAAACAGCGGGCCTGTTATAAGGCGCACCATCCAGCCCACCACACCACTAACCGCCACCCCAAGGGATGCAAGCACTGTTATCATAATCAAATCCAGTAGAGAAAACCCGCTTAAAACCCGCTTTTTTACCACAAAACCACCCCATCAAAAAACGCACCGCCAAAAGGGGTGCGTAAAAATAACAGCATAAGGTCCCCTTTTCAAAATGGAAGGCACGCCTGTTTCCAAACGCACCCACGCCCTAAAACCATAGCAAACACCTTAGGCTTTTCGGGTCGGAGAAAATATTTCATTGCAAAAATATTATCATATGGACAGGCTTCTGTCAAGTATTTTTTTCTTGACAATGGACGCAAGGCATTGTATGCTAAATAAAAACACACCTTAGGAGGGATATCATGGCAGTAACATCCGCCGTTAAAAAGAAATTTGTAAGGGCTTGGTATGATAGGCATTCGCCAAACCTTAGCCAAGGGGCAATGCTTGCCGCCAAAGAGCATCTTACATATGAAGAGGCTGTGGCAAAGGGCATGTTATCGGAAAGTGATACACACCAAAGATATATTGCCGCAAGGGAAGGGCATATAGAAATTACACTGGCATATATCAAAGGCAAGCCGGGCTCGCTGATGAGAAGATAAAAAGCTTGACAACAACCCCCATTTGTGCTATATTCAACATATTGAATATACGAAAGGGGGTTGTTTATTTTGTCACTAAAACATGGTTTGCTGGGCTTGCTTGCCCAAAAACCCATGACGGGGTATGAGCTGGATAAGGAATTTAGCGCATCCCTTGGGGGTTTTTGGCAGGCAAAATCCAGCCAGATATATCGGGAGTTAGATGGAATGGAAAAAACAGGCTGGCTTACCAGCCAAAGGGTGTTGCAGGAGGAAAAGCCCAATAAACGGGTGTACCACATATCTCAAACAGGGCGGGAGGAGCTTGCAACATGGATAAATAACCCACAGGCGGATGCCGTGGCAGATTTATCCATAAAATCTGCATTTTTGATGCGTATCTTTTTTGCAGAGCAAGGCCAGATGGCAACCCTTTTGCGCACCTATCTTGATGCGTTGGAGCAAGCCGAAACCATTACAGGCGGAACGCATCTTACCAACCTTTACAACGAAATTATGCACAGGGCAAAGGTAAATTGGGTAGCCCATGTCAGCGGCGGCTTTATGCGCCCAACAGTGCGCCACACGCCCAAGCCTTGCCCCGTAACTATGGGGCACAAATTAGGAGGATATGATTATGAAATTTTCACAGATGAAATACCGGCGGCCGGAACTTTCACAGGTGCAGGCACAAATACGCAAGTTTCTCGACAAATTCCAGTCGGCACAAACAGCACGGGAGGCAATGGATTGCTATATAGAGTATGATGAATACCTAAACAAAGAAGTGGCACAATTTAGCAGTTTATCCTACATCCGCTACAGCATTGACACAAACGACCAATTTTACAAGGACGAGGTGGATTTTTGGGACGAAACTTGGCCTGTGCTGGAAGAAGACACAAAGGCTTTTACCTCGGCACTGCTTGCCAGCCCCTTCCGCAAAGATTTGGAGGCCGCATGGGGGCCTGTAATGTTCATTAATGCGGAGATTGAGCTTAAAACCTTCAAGCCAGAAATTGTGGAAGATTTGCAGGTGGAAAATGCCCTATGTACAGAACATGACGATTTGAAAGCGTCTGCCCAAATCCCATTTGAAGGCGAGATGAAAACCCTTGCACAAATGGGTGCATACCATGAAAATCCAGACCCCGCCGTCCGCCGTTCTGCCCGTGACGCTGTGGCTGGTTGGTATCAAGAAAATGGCGACAAATTGGATGAAATTTTTGATAAAATGGTTAAAGTGCGTACAAAAATCGCCAAAACCCTTGGATATGACAATTTTGTGGAATTGGGTTATTACCGTATGGGACGCAATTGCTATGGTGCGGAAGATGTAGCAAAATTCCGTCAGGGGTTGGCGGAACATATTGTACCGCTGGTCAACCGTTTTAAGGCAGAGCAGGCAAAGCGTATAGGTGTTGACAAAATCACTTTATACGACAACTTTTTCAGCTATCCAGACGGCAACCCTCAACCAAAAGGCACGCCCGACGACATTATGGCACACGGACGCAAAATGTACAAAGAAATGTCACCAGACACAGCAGACTTCATTGACGTGCTAATGGACAACGAGCTTTTTGATGTGTTGGCCCGCACAGGTAAACAGGGTGGTGGTTACTGTTCCTACCTTCCTGCCTATGGCATGCCTTTCATTTTCGCCAATTTCGACGGTACGGCAGGGGACGTGGACGTGCTTACCCATGAGGTGGGTCACGCCCTTGCAGGCTACGAAGCCCGCAATACCAAACCTTCCGACCTTGCGGACTATCCTCAAGATATATCAGAAATCCACTCTATGGCAATGGAGTTTTTTGCTTGGCCTTGGATGGAGGGCTTCTTTGGCGACCAAACCGAGAAATATTATGACAGCCACC